>CAZBGV010000029.1:0-33684 GCA_964491485.1 uncultured Woeseiaceae bacterium
GGTCGGCACGCTGCCCGGCCTCGCGCACTCGGAGTCGGCCGTGGCGGAATCGGCGACCCTCGTTCTCGGCACCTGGGCCGGGATGATGATGACGATCGCGGCGATGGTGTCGATCGGCGGCAACGCCGGCAACACGACGCTGATCGGGCCGCGCTATCTTTTCGCGCTCGCGCAGGACGGCTTCGGGCCGCGGGTGCTGGCGCGCGTTCATCCGCGCTACCGGACGCCCGCCGCGGCCATCCTGGTGCAATCGGGGATCGCGCTCGTGCTCGCGTTGTCCGGCTCGTTCGTGTGGCTGGCGATGCTGTCCATCATCGCGCGGCTCGCGACCTACGTCGGGACGGCCGCCGCCATCCCGGTGCTGCGGCGGCGTTTCGGCGATGCGCCGGGCGCGTGGAGAATGCCCGGCGGCCTCGCGATCCCGGTGGCCGCGCTCCTGCTCTGCGTCGTGTTCCTGGCCAGCACGACGCTCGCGAATCTCGCCGCGGGCGCGGCCGCGCTCGGCATCGGCGCGATCCTGTACTTCGCCCGCCGCCGCAGCTGAAGGCCGGCCCGGCGCTCCCGGCCGGCTGCGCGCCCGGCCCGCGGCAGCGCGGCCGCGCCCGCCGGGCCCGGGCCGGCCGGGTGTGACGCACGCCTCAAGAAACGGGAGCTCCTGCCGATTTCATGGTGAGGCGACCTGTCACGCAGGCGCCCGTGCGGGAGGCAGGAATGCTGGTCATCGTCGGCTACGTCATCGTGATTTTCTCGATTTTCGGCGGTTACGCCCTGGCCGGCGGTCACCTCGGGGCCATGGTGCAACCCCTGGAGCTGCTCATGATCGGCGGTGCGGCCATCGGTGCCTTCGTCGTCGCGAACCCGTTCAAGACCTTGAAGGCAACGGCGAAGCTGCTGCCGGAGCTGTTCAAGGGCTCTTCCTACACGAAGGCGCTGTACATGGAGCTCATGTCCCTCCTTTACGAGCTGCTCGACAAGGCGCGCAAGGAGGGCCTGCTCGCCATCGAAAGCGACATCGAAGCGCCGCAGCAGAGTCCGCTGTTCGGCAAGTACCCGAAGGTCCTGGCACGAACGCATCTGATCGAGTTCATCGTCGATTACCTGCGCCTCATCTCCGGCGGCAAATCCAATGCGATGGAAATCGAATCGCTCATGGACAGCGAAATCGAGACGCACCATCACGAGGGAGAGATCCCGGCACACGCGCTGCAACGGACGGCCGACAGCCTGCCGGCCTTCGGCATCGTGGCGGCGGTGATGGGCGTGGTCCACACGATGGAATCCGTGGACCTGCCGCCGTCCGAGCTCGGGGTCCTGATTGCCCATGCGCTGGTCGGCACTTTCCTCGGCATCCTGCTGGCCTACGGTTTCGTCGGCCCGCTGGCCGGCCTCGTCGAGCACAAGCTGCACGAATCGACCAAGGCGCTCGAGTGCATCAAGGCCACCTTGCTCGCGAGCCTGCACGATTGCGTGCCGGCGGTCGCCGTCGAGTTCGGGCGCAAGGTGCTGTACTCGTCCGAGCGCCCGGAGTTCGCCGAGCTGGAGGCCCACGTGAAGGAAGCATCCCGCGCTCCCGCGCCCGAAACGGGAGCAGGGTGAATCGATGGCCGCGAAAACAGGCCAGCACAATGCCCCGCTCGTCATAAAGCGCGTCAAAAAGAAACGCGGGGGCGGCCATCACGGCGGCTCCTGGAAGATTGCCTACGCCGATTTCGTCACGGCCATGATGGCGTTCTTCCTCCTCATGTGGCTGATCGGCTCGACGGCCAAGGGCGATCTCGAGGGCATCGCCGAGTATTTCCGCACGCCGCTGCGGGCGGCGCTCTCCGGCGGCTCGGGTTCCGGGGACAGCTCGAGCGTCATTCCCGGCGGCGGCGAAGACCTCACGCGTACCGTGGGACAGGTGCAAAGGAGCGAAAAGCCGGATCCGCTCCAGACCATCAACCTGCAGAAAGCGCGTGACGCCATCGCCGAGCACGAGCGCGAGGACCTCGAGGCGCTCAAGCGCAAGGTGGAGAACGCGGTCCTCAACAATCCGAAATTCAAGCGCTTTCGCGATCAGATCCGGTTGCAGCTGACGCAGGAGGGCCTGCAGATTCTCATGCTCGACGACCTGAACCGGGCGATGTTCGACACGGGTCGTGCGGTGCCGAAACCGCACACGAAAGAAATCCTGCATGCGATCGGCAGCCTGCTGAACGGCGTCAACAACGCCATCTCCCTGGCCGGCCACACGGACGCTGCGCCCTACGCCCTTGGCCAGCGCGGCTATTCGAACTGGGAGTTGTCGGCGGACCGCGCCAACGCGGCGCGCCGCGAGCTGGTCGCGGGCGGCATGGACGATTCGAAGGTGCTGAGGGTCGTCGGGCTCGCCTCGTCGATGCCGCTCGATCCGGACGACCCGCTCAGCCCGGTCAATCGCCGCATCAGCCTGGTCATATTGAACGAAGCCACCGAGCAGGCAATTCGCGGCGAAAGCTCCGACCGGTTAATCTTCGATCCGGGCCTCGGCGGGTCGACCTCCCGCACGGGCCCGGGACCCTCGAGCGCCGGCGCGAGCCCGGTCCGCGCGGCGCCGCAGGTGACACCAGACCAGACCGGGGCAGCAACAGGAACACAACAGGAATGACGCGCAGGAACATCGCATCGGGCACTGCATGGGAACCGGTCGTCGGCTATTCGCGTGCGGTCAAGGCAGGCCCCTACGTGCACGTGTCGGGGACCACTGCCACCGGTCCCGACGGCATCGTCGGGCTCGGCGATGCCTACGCGCAGACGGTGCAGGCGCTCCGCAACATCGAAGCGGCGCTCGATCGCGCGGGAGCGAGCCTTGCCGACGTGGTGCGCACGCGCATCTTCGTCACGGACATCGCCCGATGGGAGGACGTCGGTCGGGCTCACGGCGAGGTATTCCGGGACATTCGTCCGGCGTGCAGCATGGTGGAGGTGAGCAGGCTGATCTCGCCCGAGCTGCTGGTCGAGATAGAAGCCGATGCCTATGTCGGCGAATAGCCGGCAGTCACCCGATCGCAGCTGGCACGCGGGACCGTGCGTGCTGACCGCCTTTTGGATTCCCGGGCGACCGGCAGGTATCATGCGGCGGCGAAGCTGTCCGGACGACCGGAGCCGTGCGATCGGGTAAATTACAGGTAACAACCGGCCCGCCGGGGGCATTGCGATCGTGGCGCGTACTGCTCGCCGTGCCTTGTGCAGCGATTCTCGTGCTGCTGGCCGGCTGCGCGGCGACGCGGCCCAGCAACGTCGAGGATCTGTGCGCGATCTTCAAGGAGAAGCCCGGCTGGTACAAGGACGCGAAGAAGTCCGAGAAGCGCTGGGGCACGCCGATCCACGTGCAGATGGCGATCATTCGCCAGGAATCTTCCTTCAAGTTCGATGCGCGGCCACCGCGCCGCAAGCTGCTCGGCTTCATACCATGGACGCGACCCTCCAACGCCTACGGCTACGCGCAGGTACTCAAGAGCACGTGGCAGTGGTACGTGGAGGATACGAATCGCTGGTTCGCCGATCGCGACGATTTCACGGATGCCATCGACTTCGTCGGCTGGTACACGAACATGACGCAGAAGACCCTCGGCGTCTCGAAGTGGGATCCCTACAACCAGTACCTCGCCTATCACGAGGGCCACACCGGTTGGAAGCGCAAGAGCTATCGCGGCAAGGACTGGCTGCTGCAGACGGCCCGACAGGTCCAGCATCGGGCGGAGGAGTGGGGCGCGCAACTCCGCCGCTGCGAGGACGATCTCGACGACGGCTGGTGGATCTTCTAGGCGTTACAATCGGACGCTCTCGCCCAATCCAGGGAGGTACCGTTGTTCAGACAATTGTTCGAGCAGATCGCTGCCACGCTGTCCCAGCCCGATCGCGTGCCGGCCGCCGCCGAGCAGCGGGAGCGGGCGATCCGGCGTGCCACGGCCGTGCTGATGCTGGACGTCGCACTCGCGGACAAGGTGTTCGACGAGCGCGAGGTCGCTCACCTGCGCGCGATCGCGCAGGAGCACTTCGGGCTCGAGCCGGCGGAGGCCGACGAGCTGATCGCCTCCGCCCGCGAGGAGGCCGAGCAAATGGTCTCCCTGCACGAGTTCACGCATTTCCTGCACAATAATCTCAGCCACGACGAGAAGGCCCGGATCGTCGGCCTGCTGTGGCGCATCGCCTACACGGACGGCGAGCTGGACAAGTACGAGAACTCGCTCGTGCTCAAGATCAGCGACCTGCTGTACGTCAGCCGCGCGCGCGTCATGCGCCTGAAGTTCGACGCCGCCGAAGCCGCGGGCTCGAGCTCCTGACCCTCCCGTAGGAGCCCGCCATGCGGGCGACCCGAACATCGTTGTCGCCCGCATGGTGGGCTCCTACGGTGACGCACGCCGCCGACGCTTGACCCGCGGCCCGCCGAGCCGCGAGAGTTCACGATATGCGGCAGCGCCGGGAGACGTCAATGGCGGAAGAGGCTCACAAGCTCACGCGGCGGGATTTCGGCAAGGCCGCGCTGGCCTCGGTGGCGGTTGCGGGCAGCGCCGGGCGCGCGGCCCTTTCCGACACTGAACGGACCAACATCCTGGTGTTCATCGCGGACGATGCCGGAGCGCGGCATTTCGGCTGCTACGGCAACTCCGCCATCCGCACGCCGAACGTCGATCGCCTGTCGGCCGAGGGAGTAACGGCGGACAAGGCGATGCTCACGACTTCCCAGTGCAGCCCGTCGCGCATCAGCATCCTGACCGGCCGCTATCCGCACGCGACCGGCGCGGAGGACCTGCACGTGCCGATGCCGGAACGATACACCACCGTGGCCGGCCACCTGCGGCGCGCCGGCTGGTTCACGGGCCACATGCAAAAAGCGCACGAAGGCCCGCACTCCGACCGCCAGTTCGACTGGTACGACCCGGGCCTCGATCGCTTCGGCGCGTTTTTGGATGCGGCGGGCGAGCGGCCGTTCTTTCTGTGGGTGGCGTTCAACGACCCGCACCGCCCGTACCAAAACCACACGCTCGCCGAGCCCCACGACCCCGCGCGCGTCGAGGTGCCGCCGTACATGGCGGATACGCCGGAGACGCGCGCCGACGTCGCACGCTATTACGACGAGATCGGCCGCATGGACGAGAGCATAGGTCGCTTTCTCGACGTGCTGGGCCGGCGCGGCCTGGATCGCAACACGCTCGTGGTTTTCCTGAGCGACAACGGCGCGCCGTTTCCGCGCGAGAAGGGTACGGTCTACGACGGCGGCGTGCGCACGCCGCTGATCTTCCGCTGGCCCGGTGTCGTGCCGTGCGGCGTGCGCCATGACGGGCTGATGAGCGTCGTCGATCTCGCGCCGACGTTCCTCGCGCTCGCCGGCATCGACGTACCGGCCGAGATGCAGGGCGAGGACGCATCGGCGGGCCTGCGCGATCCCGCGCGCTGGCGGCGCGAGGCCGCGTTCAGCGAACGCAACTGGCACGATTGCGACGAGCACATCCGGAGCGTGCGCAGCGAGCGCTACCGGCTCGTGCACAACGCCTACATCGCCCTGCCGTTCGGCTCGCCGGCGGACGTCTCCGCAAGCCCGTCCTGGCGCGCGCTCTACCGTCGCAAGCAGGACGGGCGCCTGACCGAAGTGCAGCAGCTGCTGTTCGCGACGCCGCGCCCCGAGATCGAGTTCTACGACACGGCCGACGACCCGTGGCAGCTGGAGAATCTCGCGCCGGACCCGGATTTCCAGCCGCTGATCGCGGAGCACTACGCGCTGCTCCAGGAATGGCGTACCGCGACCGACGACTTCCCGCCCTGGCAGCGCCGCCGCGCGGACTACGCGGACCGCGTCACCGGCGTCCTCTACTCGCTGGAGCTCCCGCCGCTGCGCGACGCCTGAGCAATCGCCGTCCCGGGCGGAGTCTGCGATACTCCTCGGATGCGACTCGTCGACCAGCTCCTGCGATTGTCCGCCACGGACCTCGCGAATCACCTGAGTTGTGCCCACCTGACCGAGCAGAGCCGCGCCGTCGCGGAGGGCCGCGCGCAGAGGCCGAGCCGGCACGACCCGATCGTCGACATCCTGCGCGAGCGCGGCGCGGCGCACGAAAAGGCGTATCTCGAGCATCTGCGTGCCACGGAAGAGCTCGACTGGCTTGCCGTTCCGGACACGGTGAACGAAGCGGAAGGCATCGCCCGCACGCGCGCGGCGATGCAGGCCGGCGTGTCCCTCATCTACCAGGCGCCGCTCGGCAACGGGCGCTGGCACGGACGCGCGGATTTCCTGCGCCGCGTGGACACGCCGAGCGAGCTCGGTGACTGGTCGTATGTCGCGATCGACGCCAAGCTCGCCACGGAAACCAAGGCCGGCACCGTCCTCCAGCTCTGCGTGTACTCGGAGCTCGTGGCGGAAATCCAGGGCGCTTGGCCAGAGCACGCGTACGTCGTCGCTCCGCATCATCACTTCAAGCCGGAGCCCTGGCGCATCGCGGACTATGCGGCGTATTACCGCCTCGTGAAGCGCCGCTTGGAGGAGGCGCTCGCCCGCGAGACGCCGGTCTATCCCGAGCCCGTGATGTTCTGCGACGTGTGCGGCTGGTGGCAGGCGTGCAACGCACGGCGGCGCGCCGACGATCACCTGTGCTTCGTGGCAGGCATCAGCCGCATGCAGATCCGCGAGCTCAGGAGCATTCACGTCGACACGCTGGAAGCGCTCGGTTCCCTCGAGCGCGTGCCGAAGCCGGCGCGCGGCTCGCGGGAAGCGCTGCAACGCGTCCGCGACCAGGCCGCGATCCAGCTCGCGGCACGCCGCTCGGGCAAGCCGCGCCACGAGATCCTCGAGCCCGTCGACGCAGCGCACGGGCTCGCGATGCTGCCGCTGCCGTCGCCCGGCGACGTCTTCCTCGACCTCGAAGGCGACCGGCTCGCGGCCGACGGCGGCCGCGATTACCTGTTCGGCTACGTGCTCCGCGGAGATTACGTGGCGGTCTGGGCTACGAACCCGGAGGAGGAGCGTGCCGCCTTCGAGCGCCTCGTGGACCTGATCATCGAGACGCACCGGGCGCATCCGGACATGCACGTCTACCACTTCGGCGCCTACGAGCCGACGACGTTCAAGCACCTGTCCGGGCGCTATGCGACGCGTGAGAGCGAGCTCGACGTGTTGCTGCGCGCGGAAATCTTCGTCGACCTGCACCGGATCGTGAAACATGCGCTGCGCGCGAGCGTAGAGAGCTACTCGATCAAGGAGCTCGAGCAGTTCTACGGATTTGCCCGCCGCCAGGACATGCGGGAGGCGACTGCCGGGCGGCGTGCGCTCGAATGGGCGATCGAGTTCCGCGAGCCGGTATTCGGCGTTGCCGCGCTCGCGCCGCACGTCGCCGCCGTCGAGCGCTACAACCGCGAGGACTGCGTGTCGGCAGCGCGGCTGCGGGACTGGCTGGAGAGCTTGCGCAGCGAGGTCGAGGCGGCCGGCGCCGTGCTGCCCCGGCCCGAGCCCAGGGACGGCTCGGCGAGCGACGAGATCGAGGAGCGGGAGAGCGAGACGCGCGAGGTGATGGAAGCGCTGCTCGCCGGCCTGCCGGCGGATCCGGAAGAGCGCGACGAGGAGCAGAAGGCGCGCTGGCTGCTCGCGCACCTGCTCGAATGGCACCGCCGCGAGGAGAAAGCCGGGTGGTGGGAGTATTTCCGCCTGCGCGAGCTGCCGCAGGACGAGTATTTCGACGAGCGCTCCGCGCTCGCCGGGCTCGAGTTCACGGGAACCTTCGGCGGCACGCCGAAGCGGCCGGTCCATCGCTACGCCTTTCCCGCGCAGGATCACGACATCCGCCGCGGAGACGAGGTCTGCATGCCGGACGGCACCTGCATCGGGAAGGTCGAGGACATCGATCTCGGCCAGCTCACCGTCGACATCCAGCACGCCGGCAAATGGGCGGACCAGCGGCCGGCGCACGTCTTCGTGCGTCGCAACGTGCCGCCGGGCTCCAAGCCGACGGCGCTGCTCGCACTCGGCCGCTGGGTCGCGGAGCACGGCATCGATGCGCCGGGCGCTCACCGCGCCGCGCGCGACCTCCTGCTACGGTACGCGCCGCGCCTGGCCGCCGGCTCGGCGGCCCTGGGCGCCGACGTGCGCGCCGAGCAGGAGCTTGCGACCGCCTGCCGCCTCGGTCTCGAGCTGGATCACGGCGTGCTGCCGATCCAGGGCCCACCGGGTACCGGCAAGACGTTTACCGGCTCGCACATGATCGTCGAGCTGGTGCGCGCCGGGAAGAAAGTCGGCGTCACCGCGGTGAGCCATGAAGTGATCCGCAACCTGCTCGGCTGCTGCATCCAGGTCGCCCGCGAGCAGGGGCTGGACGAGCTCCGCTGCCTGCACAAGGGCAAACCGAAGGAAGGCTCGCCGGACGGCCTCGATGCCGTCGACGATTACAACCGCATCCAGGCGCTGTTCGACGGCGTGCAATACAGCGTGCTCGGCGGCACGGCCTGGCTCTGGTCGCGGCCCGATTTCGCCGGAAGCGTCGACGTGCTGTTCATCGACGAGGCCGGGCAGATGTCGCTGGCGGACGTGCTGGCCGTCGCGGGCAGCGCGCAAAGCCTGGTGCTCCTCGGCGATCCGCAGCAGCTCGAGCAGCCGCAGCAGGCGAGTCACCCGCCCGGCACCGGCGCCTCGGCGCTCGAGCACATCCTCGGGTCCCGCAAGACCATCCCGCCCGATGCCGGCCTGTTCCTGCGGCAGACCCGGCGGCTGCATCCGCGGATTTGCGCGTTCACGGCCGAGGTCTTCTACGAGGGTCGGCTCGGTGCGTATCCGGGGCTCGACCGGCAGGCGATCCTCGGTGCGGCCCGCTTTCCCGAAGCGGGACTGGTTTACGTGCCGGTCGCCCACGAAGGGCGGCAGGCGCGCTCCGGGGAGGAGGTCGACGCGATTCGCACGATCGTCGCGGAGCTCACGGCGGGCGGGGTGCGCTGGCGCGATGCCAACGGCGCGGAGCGGCCGCTCGGGCCGGAGGATCTCATGGTCGTCGCGCCCTACAATGCGCAGGTGACGGCGCTCGCGGCGGCCCTGCCCGGCATTCGCGTCGGCACCGTCGACAAGTTCCAGGGACAGCAGGCGCCCGTCGTGATCGTGTCGCTCACGACCTCCTCGCCGGACGAGGCGCCGCGCGGCATGAGCTTCCTGTACAGCGGCAATCGACTGAACGTCGCGACGTCGCGGGCCAGGGCGCTGTGCATCCTCGCGGGCAGCCCGAAACTGTTCGAGCCCGACTGCCGGACGCCGGAGCAGATGCGCCTCGCGAATGCGTTCTGCCGCTACCTGGAGCTCGCGACGACGGTCGAGATCGATTGCGCGAACGTTCGCGACGGGCTGCGCTGATGGAGCTTCTCTGCGGCACGAGCGGCTTCTCCTTCAAGGAGTGGAAGGGGCCGTTCTATCCGGAAAAGCTGCCGGCGGGCGAGATGCTCGCGTATTACGCCGCCCGGCTGCCGACCGTCGAGATCAACAACACGTTCTACCGCATGCCGCGCCCCGGGATGCTCGAGGGCTGGGCCGGCCAGGTGCCGGAAAGCTTCCGGTTCGCCATCAAGGCGCCGCGCCGCATCACGCACATCAAGCGGCTCGCGAACTGCGGTGACGAGACTGCGTACTTCTTCGACACGCTGCGCGTGCTCGGCTCGCGCCTCGGCATCGTGCTTTTCCAGTTGCCCCCGCACGCGCGCGCGGACGTCGCAAGGCTTGCGTCGTTCCTCGAGCTCCTGCCGGAAGACGTTGCCGCCGCGTTCGAGTTCCGGCATCCGTCCTGGCGCGACGACGCCGTGCTGTCCACGCTCGCGCAGCGCGGCGTGGCATGGGTGACCGCCGACACCGAAGGCGGCGAGCCTCCCGAGCTGCCGCGGACCGGGACTTACAACTACCTGCGACTGCGCGCTGAGGCGTACACGGACGAGGCGCTGCGCGCGTGGAAAGCCCGCTGCGCGCCGTTCGAGCGGGCGTACGTGTTCTTCAAGCACGAGGACGACGCCGCGGGCCCGGCGTTCGCGCAGCGCATGCTCGCTCTGTAGGAGCCCGCCATGCGGGCGACTTCGATCCTTCGGGTCGCCCGCATGGCGGGCTCCTACGGGAGGTATGCAGCTCGCCTCGCTCGACGGCGCGTTCGGGTCGCCCGCATGGCGGGCTCCTACGGGGACAGGAAGCGCAGCGCGGCCGTTTCGACGTCGCTCAGGCCGCGGCGCGGCCGCGCGGCGGGCGCATCGAGCCCGCCACCCTGCCAGGCCTCGATCACCTTCGGGTGCACGTAGTACTTGCGGCAGACCGCGAGCGTGTTGCTCAGCACCGCCGCCGTTTCGCGCAGGTGCTGGTTCAGCAGGCGCGCCTGCTCGGCGGCGGAGGAGGGCAGCGGCTCGCCCGCCAGCCGCCCGAACGCGTCGACCGTCCCGCCCCAGGTGCGAAACGTCTTCGCGGTGAACGGCTCGCCGGCGATCGCTTGCAGCGCTTCGTTGATGTCGGTGGAGGTCAGCGGGCAGATCTCGCCGTCGTCGCCGACGTATTGCAGCAGGCGTTGCCCCGGCAGCTCGTGGCAGCGCCTGACCGCGCGCGCGGCGCGGGAATCCTCAAGATCGATCTCGGTGAGCTTGCCGCCTTTCGCGACGAACTTGAAGCGCACGACGTTGCCGTTCGCCACGACCTGCCGAACGGTGAGGGTCGTCAGTCCGTAGCTGCCGTTCGACTCGACGTAGGCGTCGTTGCCTACGCGGATCAGCGTCTGGTCGAGCAGGTGCAGCGCGATGCCGGTCATCCTTTCCTTGTCGAGGGCCTGGCGCCGGAGCTGCGTGTCGATGAACTCGCGAATCTTCGGCAAGGCCTGCGCGAACGCCGGCAGGCGCTCGAAGTCCCTGAGCTTGTTCTGCTCGATCCAGAGCGGGTGATAGCGGTACTGCTTGCGCTGGCGCTTGTCCCTGCCGATGGCCTGCACGTGCCAGTCGCCCTGTGCCGCGATGCGCACGTTTTCCCATGCCGGCGGAATCGCGAGCGCGGCGAAGCGCCTGCGCTCGCGCGGATCGCGGACCGGCCGGCCCTGGCCGTCGCGATACGCAAACGAGTGTCCCCGGCGCACCCGGGCGATGGGCAGATCGTCGGTCGGCCCGTACACGACCGGCTTCGGCCACGCGAACTCCTGCTTTGCCATGCTGCGGCCGCATGCGAAATCCGTGCCACCTGCCGGGCTCACGACGAACGCGAAGGCTCCGCGAGCGAGCGGGACAGGGCTGCGCAAAGGCCCCGGCGGAGGTCGTTCGTGCGCCCCGCGGCCTCGCGCCGGGATGCCGCGATATCATGGGTCAGCGAACGAACCTGGACACGGACCGAGAGCATGACGGAATCTCCCGCGCTGTCCGGCGCCCGCGAGCGGCTCGCGAAAGCAGAGGCGCGGTTTCGCTCCGCCGAAGGTCTCAGCGAGCTCGAAGAGGGCCTTGCCTTGCTCGAAGAGGTGGCGCTCGACGGCACGGATGACCAGCGCACCGTCGCGAACAACCTGCTTGCGACATACGCCGGCCGGCTGTGTGCCGCCGTCAGGCAGGCGGTCGAAGGCGATCCCGCCCTGCCCGAGCCCGAGCTGCAGCACCTGTTCAGGCTGCTCGTCGCGTTCGATGCCGCGGAGCTCGAATTGCCGGACTACGTGCGGGCGCTCAAGATCGACATCGCGCGACGGCTGATCGAGCGCTATTACGAAGGCTACCCGGCCGAAGAAAAGCAGAAGGCACTCGAGCAGCTCGCGGGCATCGCGGACCGGTAGGAGCCCGCCATGCGGGCGACACCATCGTTAGGGTCGCCCGCAGGGCGGGCTCCTACCGGCCCTTCATCAGGCGGCGGAACTGGTTCAGGTGCCGGAGCGCGCCGCGCGCGTCGCCCTGTGCCTCGAGCAGGCGCGACAGGTTGTAATGCGCGTCCGCATAGCCGGCGTCGATCGCAATGGCGGCGCGATAAGCCTCCGCGGCGGAATAGGCTTTCCCCTGGTCCTCCAGCGCGACGCCCAGGTTGAATGCGGCGAGCGCGTTGGCCGGCTCCTGCTCCAGCGCGGCACGGTAGAGTGCCTCGGCATCGGCCGTGCGCCCCGCGGCGTGCAAGAGCCGTCCGAGGTTCACGCGTGCGCCGGTGCGTCCCGGGTCGCAGCGAAGCACGGCTTCGTACACCTCCCGCGCCGCATCCGCGCGTCCCGCCAGCTCGAGGTCGAGCGCCGTCTGGTAGAGCTCTTCCGCGGTGTGCGCGCGCTGTTCCTCGCCGCTCGGCACGAGCTGCGCGGGCAGGGGAGGCGCCACCTCGGCCGAGGCGGCCCGCACGTCGAAATCGAGCGCCCACTGGCCGGTTTCCGGCTCCCAGGAAGCGAGCCGGTCGCGGACCACGACCTGCCCGCCGGTAACGAGCACGCGCACCGCGGACAGCGGCCGTCCCTCCGGCAGCTGGCTGCGGAGCAGGCAGAGCGCGCGCGTCACGCGCCGCACGCTGACGCCGGCGTCGAGCAGCTTCCCGGCGGTGCGCAACACGGCGAGATCCTGGAAAGAGAAGCGCAGCTGCCCGCGCTCGTTGCGCGCCGGCTCGACGAGGCCCGCGCGCGCCCAGCTCCGGACGCGCGCCGCGGGGAGCCCTGCGAGCTCCGCGACCTCACGTGTGGAGTATGCGCGCACCTGGTGCCGTGTCCCCGTAGCGCGGGCCTGCCGCGCAGCCCGCGATGCCATTCCGCGTCCGGGCGCGTTGCGCCTCACGCACGCAGCCTGCACGACCTGCAGATTCTGGTATCCGCTGCGGCACTAGCCGGTGCGTTTCTTGCGGGATGCTTTCTTCGCTGGCGCTTTCGCCGGTTTCTTCGTTTCGGTTCTTTGTGCCGGCTTGCGCTTGTCGGCCGCGTTCAGGCTCGCCTTCAGCGCTTCCATGAGGTCGATGATCTTGTGCTCCGGCTGCGCCGCCGGGGCGACCGAGATGTCCTCGCCTTCCACCTTGCGCTGGATCAGCGCCATCATCTTGTCGCGGACTTCGTCGCGGTACGCGGCCGGCTCGAAGGTATCGCTGGAGGCCTGCTCGATGAGCTGTTTCGCGAGCTGCAGCTCTGCCTCCTTGACCTCGACTTCCTCGATCGGCACCTCGCTGAACGCGCGCACTTCATCCGCGTAGTGCAGCTGCTCGAGCAGCAGCCCGTTGTCCTTCGGCCGTATGAGCACGAGGTGCTGGCGTCCGCGCGCGGCATAGCGGCCGACGGCGACCTTACCCATGTCGCGCAGCGCCTTCGCGAGCAGGTGATACGCGCGGGCGCCGCCCTTGTCCGGTCCGAGGTAATAGGCCTTGTCGAAGTAGATGCGATCCACCGAGCCGTCCGGCAGGAACTGGTCGATGTCGATCGTGTGGGTGGCCGCCGCCTCGAGCGCCTTCAGCTCGTCGGGCGTGAACAGCACGTACTGGCCTTTCGCGAACTCGTAGCCCTTGACGATGTCCTCCCGCGGCACGAGCTCGCCACTGCCCGAGGAGACGAGCTGCTGCTTCACGCGCGAGCCGTCGCGGCGGTCGATCTGGTTGAAGCGGATGGTGGCGGCCGATTCGGCGGCCGAATACAGCTTGACCGGTATGGACACCAGTCCGAAGGAGATCGTGGCGGAGCCCAGCGGTCGTGCAGCCATCGCGCGATCATATAGCCGGACGGCGGCGCCCGCAAGAAGAACTTACCTTGAATTAGCGACTTACCACCGGAACCGAGAACCGGTTTCAAATCCGCGGGGCGTGCGGTCCGGCCGGCGATGGGTAGTCGGCGTCGGAATTCCCCGTAGGAGCCCGCCATGCGGGCGACCGGATGGTGATGGTCGCCCGCATGGCGGGCTCCTACGGGGCGCCGCAAAGTGCTGTCAGTTGTGCGAGGCTGTCGGGGCCGAGCCCGGCACCTGCACGTCCTTCAGCCCGCGCTCGATCAGGAGCGGCTCGACGTCCGGGTCGTGCCCCGCGAAGGCGCGGTACATCGCCGCCTGGTCCTCCGTGTTGCCGCGCGACAGGACCATGTCGCGGAAGCGCTGTCCGTTCTCGCGCGTCAGCCCGCCGTGATCGACGAACCAGTAGTACGCATCGTGATCCAGCACCTCGCTCCACAGGTACGAGTAGTACCCCGCGGCGTAACCGCCCGCGAAGATGTGCGCAAAATAGGTGCTGTGATAGCGCGGGGGAACGGTGTCGAGATCGACGTGATAGCGCGCGAGCGCGGCATCCTCGAACTCCCCGACGGGCTGCCTGGGTGCATCCGAGCCCAGGGTATGCCAGGCCATGTCGAGCAGCGCCGCGGCGAGATACTCGGTGGTGGCATAGCCCTGGTTGAAGGTCTTGCTGGCCTTGATCTTGTCGACCAGCGACTGCGGCATCGGCTCGCCCGTCTCGTAATGCTTGGCGTAATTCGCAAGCACCGAAGGCTCGAGCGCCCAGTGCTCGTTGAACTGTGACGGGAACTCCACGAAATCGCGCGACACGCTGGTGCCGGCGAGCGTCGGGTATGTCACGTCGGAGAAGAGACCGTGCAGCGCGTGGCCGAACTCGTGGAACATGGTCGTCACGTTGTCGAAGCTCAGCAGCGCGGGCTGGCCCGGCGCCGGCTTGGTGAAGTTCGCCACGTTGATGACCACCGGCTTGCGGTCGAGCAGCCCCGACTGCGGCACCAGCGCGTTCATCCACGCACCGCCGCCCTTGTTGTCGCGCTTGAAGTAATCGGCGTAGAACAGCCCGAGCGGGCTGCCGTCGGCGTCGAACACTTCGAACACGCGCACGTCCGGGTGGTAGACGGGAATGTCGTGCCGCTCCTTGAACGTGATGCCGTAGAGCTTGTTGGCGGCGAAGAAGACGCCGTCCTGCAGGACGCGATCCAGCTCGAAGTAGGGCTTGATCTGCGCTTCGTCGAGGTCGTATTCGGCCTTTCGCACCTTCTCGGCGTAGTAGTTCCAGTCGTACGCGGCGAGCTCGAATCCGCCGTTCTCCTCGTCGACGATCTCCTGCATCCGGGCGGCTTCGGCGCGCGCTTTCGCGGTGGCCGCGGGCACGATGTCGGTCATGAGCTCGATCGCCGCCCGCGGCGTCTTCGCCATGCGGTCGGCGAGCGCGTAATCCGCGTACGTGGGGTAGCCGAGCAGGCGCGCCTGGTTGGCGCGGATTTCGACCAGCCGCTCGATGAGCTCGCGCGTGTCGTTGGGGCCGCCCTGGTCCGCGCGGTGCTCCGAGGCGTCGAGCAGCGTTTTGCGCAGCTCACGATTCTCCAGCGAATCGAGCGCCGGCTGCTGGGTCGTGTTCTGGAGAGGCAGCAGCCACTTGCCTTCGAGGCCGCGCGCCTTCGCGGCCTGCGCGGCGGCGGCAGTTTCCGCCTCGCTCAGGCCGGCGAGCTTCGCCACGTCGTCGACTACGACCGCGCCGGCCTTGGTCGCCGCGAGCAGCCGCTTGTCGAACTCGGTCGTGAGCGACGATTCTTCCTTGTTCAGCTCCTTGAGTTTCTCCTTGTCCGCGGCCGAGAGCCTGGCGCCCGCGCGGATGAAGTCCGTGTGCACGGTCTCGAGCAGCCGTTGCTGCTCGGCGTCCAGCCCGAGCTCGGCGCGCTTCCCGTACAGCGTGTCCACGCGTCCGAAAAGCGCCTCGTTCATGTAGATGGCGTCGCGATGCGCCGCGAGCTCCGGCGCGATGTCGGACTGGATCTGCTGCAGCCGGTCGTTGGTGTTCGCACCCGTCACGGCGTTGAACGCCCGCATGGCGCGGGCGAGCACCGCTCCGCTGCGTTCCATCGCTTCGATGGTGTTGGCGAACGTCGGCGGCTCCGGGTTGGCGGCGATTTTCCCGATCTCCGCGATCTGCTGCCGCATTCCTTCCTCGATGGCGGGCTGGTAATCGCCGTCTTCGATCCTGTCGAACGGCGGCGCGTAATACGGCAGGTTGCTCTCCGTGAGCAGCGGATTGGTCGCAGGATCCGCTCCCTCCGTTTCGGCGGCGGCCGGGGTTTCCGTGCCGGCGGTGCCCGATGGCGTATCGCCGGGCGATTCGGAGCAGGCGGCGAGGGCGAGCGCGGAGGTGCAAAGCAGCAGGCGAACGTAGTGCATCGGACCGATCCATTCCGGAGATGGCCGGATATGATAGAGCCATCGAGCCGCAATTCCGAGCATGGCGGGTTTTTGCCGCGGCCATCCGCGGGCCGCGGGCAGGCAATAAATCCTGGTTTTTCATGGCTGCAACCGACGAGAATTCGAGACTCGCGGCTTATCGCGCGAAGCGCAAAGCGGGCGCGACCCCGGAGCCGTTCGGGGCCGGGGCGACGGCGGGCTCGCGCTTCGTCGTGCAGCTGCATGCCGCACGGGCGCGCCACTACGATTTCCGTCTCGAGCACGGCGGCGTGCTGCTTTCGTGGGCCGTGCCGAAGGGCCCGTCGCCCGATCCCGCCGACAAGCGCCTTGCCGTGCACGTCGAGGATCACCCGGTCGACTACATCCACTTCGAGGGACGCATTCCCGAAGGCAACTACGGGGCGGGCGCCGTCATCGTGTGGGACCGCGGCCGCTTCGAGCCGGTGAAGGACTTCGACGAGGGCCTGCGATCCGGCAAGCTGCTCTTCGACCTTTTCGGCTACAAGCTGCGCGGCCGCTGGACGCTGGTGAAGACGAAGCGCAGCGAGAAGGACTGGCTGCTCATCAAGGAGCGGGACAGCTACGTGCGCGAGGGCGAGGCGGCCGTATTCCCGGAGGATTCCGTCCTCTCGGGAATGACGGTCGAAGAGCTCGCCTCGGGAGAGGATCCGGGCGAGGCGCTCGCGGCCGCCGTGCGCGACGCGGGGGCGAGGCGCGCCCGCGTGCGCTTCGCCGACGTGAAGCCGATGCTCGCGACGCCCGGCGAGCCGTTCACGGACCCGGCCTGGGTGTTCGAGATCAAGTACGACGGTTACCGGCTGCTCGCCGGCAGGGAGCAGGGCGCGGTGCGCCTCATCTCCCGCAACGGCAATGACCTCACCGCGGTTTACCCCGAGATCGCCGAAGCCGTCGCGGCGCTGCCGTACGAGGATTTCCTGATCGACGGCGAAGTGGTCGTGCACGATGCCGACGGATTGCCGAGCTTCGCGGGCATGCAGCAGCGCGGGCGGCTCACGCGCGCCGCCGACATCGGCCGCGCGGCCGTGCAGTGGCCCGCCACGTTGTACGCCTTCGACCTGCTGCTGTTTGCGGATTACGACCTGCGCAAGCTGCCGCTCACCGAACGCAAGCGGCTGCTGGCAGAGCTCCTGCCTTCGTGCGGCGCGATTCGCGTTTCCGAGCACATCCCGGAGGCCGGTCAGGCAATGTACGAGCAGCTGAGATCGATGAATTTGGAGGGCCTCGTCGCCAAGCGTGCCGATTCCCCGTACGTGGGCCGCCGCTCACCGGACTGGATCAAGGTCAGCGCACGCACGAGCGACGATTTCGCCGTCGTGGGGTACACCCCGCCGAAAGGGCAGCGTTCCGGGTTCGGCGCGCTCCTTCTGGCGCAGCTCGGGGCCGACGGCTGGGTGTACACCGGCCGGGTCGGCGGCGGATTCGGCGAGCGCGAGCTGGCCGAGGCGACGCGCCGGCTCGCGCAGGCGAAGGACGCGCCGCCGCCGCGCGATCCGGAACGCATTCCGGGCGCGCGCTGGATCGAGCCCGCGTTCGTCGTCGAGGTGCGTTTCAAGCAGCGCAGCTCGCACGCCTTGCTGCGCCAGCCGACGTTCGTGCGTTTCCGCGACGACAAGGCGCCCGAGGACTGCTGGCTGCCGGGCGAGCAGAAGCCGTTGCCGGAGCCGCCGGCACCGGCCAGGGGGAAAGCCGCGCCGGTGGTGCGCGTGACCAACCCCGAAAAGGTGTTCTGGCCGGAGCAGGGCCTGACGAAGGGCGATCTCGTCGCCTACTACCGCGCGGTGGCGCGCTGGATGCTGCCGTATCTCGCCGACCGGCCGCTCGTGCTCACCCGCTACCCGGACGGCATCGAAGGCAAGTCGTTCTACCAGAAGGACGCGCCGGCGTACGCGCCGGACTGGATCCGGATCGAGACGCTGTGGAGCGAGGGATCGGAGCGCGAGATCCGCTATTTCGTGATCGAGAGCGAGGAGGGACTCGCCTACGTCGCGAACATGGCGGCGATTCCGCTGCACGTCTGGTCGAGCCGGGTCGCGAGCCTGCAGCATCCGGACTGGTCGATTCTCGACCTCGATCCGAAAGGCGCGCCGTTCGCGGACGTAGTCCGGGTCGCGCGCGCGATCCATCGCCTCTGCGAGCAGGTCGAGCTGCCGCATTACGTGAAGACCAGTGGATCGACCGGGCTGCACGTGCTGATTCCGCTGGGTGCGCGCTATACGCACGAGCAAAGCCGCGCGCTCGCCGAGCTCCTCGCGAACTGCGTCGTGCATCAGCTGCCGGAAATCGCGACCGTCGAGCGCCAGCTCGAAGCGCGTGGCGGCAAGGTGTATGTCGACTATCTTCAGAACGGGCATGGACGCCTGCTGGTCGCGCCGTACAGCGCGCGCACGGTGCCGAGCGCGTCCGTGTCGATGCCGCTGCGCTGGGATCAAGTGACGCCCAGGCTCGATCCCACGCGCTTCAACCTGCGCACGGTGCCGGCACTGCTCGCGAAACAGAAGCGCGACCCGATCGACGGCCTGCTGCGCGAGGCGGCCGACCTGGATCGCAGTCTCGCCTTGCTTACGGAGGTGGTTCGATGCCGCACGTGATCGAGCAAGCCGCGTCCGGCCGCGCGAAATGCCGCGGCTGCGGACAGAAGATCGAGAAGGGTCAGCTGCGCTTCGGCGAGCGGCAGCCGAACGCTTTCGGCGAGGGCGAGATGACGCTCTGGTTCCACCTGACCTGCGCCGCGTTCAAGCGCCCCGAGCCGTTTCTCGAGCTGCTCGCGGAGGGTGAGGACGCCGCGGCCTCCGAGCTGCAGGCGGCGCGCGCGCTCGCGCCGGCGGCCGAGCTCGGCATCGAGCACCGCCGGCTGCCGCGCCTCGACAAGGTCGACCGCGCTCCCACCTCGCGCGCCCGCTGCCGGCACTGCCGCGAGCCGATCGCGAAGGACAGCTGGCGCATCGGGCTGGTCTTCTTCGAGGAGTACCGCTTCGAGCCCTCCGGCTACATCCACACCGGCTGCGCGCGCGAGTACTTCGGCACGCTCGACTTCATGGATCGCGTCCTGCACTTCAACCCGGATCTCGAGCCCGCCGAGCTCGAAGCCATCGAGGCCGCCCTGCACGCGCCGCCCGCCATTCCCTGACCGTCAGGCACCACGCCAGAGCTGGAAACCGGCGGCAACGAAGTCGCCGTCGAAACCCAGAACATGTTTGCACTTCATTGCCGTCATTACGGCGAAGCTCACGGCGTCCGTGTAGGTGACGGACCGCGGGGCCAGGCGCTCGAGCCAGCGGAGGGCCTCCTCGTGATCGCGGGCAGTCGGGAAATGGAGATTCAGGCTCGGGCTGGCGTCCATGCGCTCGAGAGCACGCATGGCCGGCTCCAATCCGGCGCGAAACAGGGTGAGTCTGTGAATCTCCGCGATTACGAGGTTTGTCGTGACGAGCGTCAATCGCTGCCGTATCGCCTCGCGAAAGAGGCGGTCGGCCTCGGCGTGATGCTGATCACGCCGGCTGCGCAGGGCAATCCAGGCGCCGCTATCGACGAACAGTCGAGCGGCTGCGCCGGCGCGCGCGGTACCGTGCGGGCGATTCGGCAACGAACGTCTCGTTCAGATAGTCGTGGAAATGCTCGCTCAGGTCGGCCGGCAGACCTTCGATGTCGCCGCTCAGCTCGAGGATCGGGTCCTCATTGGGCTCACGGGTGATGGCCCGGATGGCGGCACGGATCGCCTGCGACTTGGTCCACCCGCGAGCTTTGGCGAACGCTTCGAGCCGTTTCAGGTCGGCTTCCTCCACGTAAACTTGCAGCGGCTTGCTCATGATATATCAGTGCAGTGGTTCATGATCCGATCGACGATTCTATCATGACGTTGCCCGTAGCCGACAGGGGTAGCGTTCGGGGAGGGACAGATCGGGCCGATCCGGGGGTTGACGGCCGCTATGAGATCATGTTGATATCAATCCAATATCAAGCATTGCAGGCGGGAGGGGACATGCGGGCACCTACATCGGATTACACGACCCACGAGCGGCCCGGCCGCGCGCTGAACGGGTGGTGGATGCTGGCCTTCAACATCGCTCTGCTGCTCGCGGGGGCCGCATGGCTCGTCCAGACGATCGCTACGGCCGCGGATTCGACTCCGCTGGCGCTCGTCGCGCGGATCATCGGGAGTACGCTGCTGGTGGCTCTCGCGGGCCTGCTGATGGCCGGGTACTTCACGCTGCAGCCGAACGAGGCACGCGTGCTGATACTGTTCGGCAGCTACAAGGGAACGGTACGCACCAGCGGCTTCCACTGGGCAAACCCGTTCTACTCCCGGCATCGCGGCAGCGTTCCCGTCGGGTCGGACAAGGGCGAGCACCGGCGCGGGTTCGCCGGCGTAGTCGCGGCGATCAGCGGCCAGCGACCGCTCAGTTCCAAGCTCTCGCTGCGCGTGCACAACTTCAACAGCGACAAGCTGAAGGTCAACGACAAACGTGGCAACCCGATCGAAATTGCCGCCGTCGTGGCCTGGCGCGTGGAGGACACGGCGCAGGCCGCATTCGACGTCGACGAGTACGAGAGCTACGTCCAGGTGCAGAGCGAAGCGGGCATTCGCAGCATCGCGAGTCTCTACGCCTACGATCACGGTGAGCAGGAGGAGATCACGTTGCGCGACGGCGCCGACGAGGTGTCACGCGCGCTCGAGCGCGAGCTCGGCGTGCGGCTCGCGAAAGCGGGGGTTGTCGTCGAGGAAGCCCGGCTCACGCACCTCGCCTACGCACCCGAGATCGCGCCCGCGATGCTGCGCCGGCAGCAGGCGGAGGCGATCATCGCCGCCCGCCGCTCGATCGTACTCGGGGCCGTGAGCATGGTGGACATGGCGCTCCGCGATCTCGACGAGAAGCAGGTCGTCACCCTCGACGACGAGCGCAAGGCCGCGATGGTGAGCAACCTCATGGTCGTGCTGTGCGGCACCTCGGAAGCCGCGCCGGTAATCAACACCGGGACGCTGTACGCCTGATCGTCGTGGCGGAGGACCGCAAGGCCTTTCTCCTGCGCCTGCCGCCGGAGCTCTGGAAAGAGCTCGAGAAATGGGCGGCCGACGAGCTGCGCAGCGTGAACGCGCAGATCGAGTACGTGCTGCGCGACGCCGTCCGCAAGCGGCGGAAGGCGGGGAGCGACAAAGAGCGACGGTGACTCCTGGTGCATCGGCGCGAGAGGGCGCGCTCATCCCGGCCTTGACGATCGGCCAGGCGAGCGGGGCATCAAGCCGGGCTGCCCTTTCGGGCCGGCCGGGGGACCACCTGGGAATCGCCTATACTGATTCCGGACCCGCGGCGGGAAAACTGCGGTAACCACGGATGGTGTTTTCGCCGTTCCGCGTCTCGAATACCGATCAACTCAGCGAGGGTTCCGGCCATGGTTCATCGCCGCGCGTTGCTTTGCGCTCTCACGTTGCTGCTTGTCGCTTCGCTGGCACCGCCGCGCGATGCCGATGCCATGCCGGCATTCGCTCGCACTTACAACATCTCGTGCACGGTTTGTCATTCGGCTTTCCCGCGCCTGAGCCCCGCGGGCGAGATGTTCGCCGACGAGTGGAACTTCCGCATGCCGAACTGGAAGCAGACCGGGCTCGAGCTGGGCGACGACCGGCTGTTCCTGCCGAAGCAGCTGCCGCTCGGCGTTCGTGCCCAGGGGTTCGTGCAGGTGCGGGACGGCGAGTCCATCGACCCGGTGAGCGGTGAGGTGGAGGCGGATTCGAGCACCGACTTTCAATCGCCCTACCTGGTCAAGCTGCTCGCCAGCGCGCCGCTCAGCGACCAGATCAGCTTCTATTTCTATGCAATCTTTGCGGAGAAGGGCGGCAACGGCGAAGTGGTCGTGGAAGATGCCTGGTTCAGCTACGGGGATCTGTTCGACACCGGCATCAGCCTGCAGCTCGGCCAGTTCCAGGTTTCCGATCTCATGTTTCCGCGCGAGGTGCGCCTCACCTTCCAGGATTTCATGCTGTACCGGCTGGCAGGCATCACCTACGAGCGCGGCGCGCTGTTCGGGCGTGACGTCGGACCGTTCCAGGTCGACATCGGCTTCGTCAACGGCAACGGCATCGACGCCAACGCGAGCCTCAACAGCCCCGGCTTCCGGCGCGCGGACCGCCTGTTCGACAACGACACGTCGAAAACCGTGTTCGGACGGATCGGCACGGATTTCCGCGGGGTCAACGTCGGCCTGTTCGGGCTCGCCGGCGAGCAGCGCAATGCCGAAGGCCCCGCCGGCACGCTGACGGGCGATCGCGACACCGACAAACGCATCCTCGGAGTCGACGTGTCCGGCGAGCTCGAGGGCGGCTTCTACTGGTTCGCCCAGGCGCTGTGGAACGAATGGGACGGCTTCCTCGATCCGGCGCAGAGCTACGAATGGTACGGCGCTTTCGCCGGCGTCGACTGGGTCCGCAACGAGCGCTGGACCCACTCGATCCTCTACAACTACGCCGACGCCAACGACTTCGACGGCACGAACACGCTGTTCGAGGGTATCGACATCAGCAGCCTGACGTTCAGCACGTCGTACTACTTCATGCGCAACGTGAAGGGCGTCGTCGAGCTCAACGTCGATCTCCTCTCCACGGAGGCACCCTCGGGCCCGTTCTTCACGGGCCACCTGAGCCGCGAGCACTACTTCCTCGTGGGCTTCGACGCCGCTTTCTGACCCGCCCGGGGGCCTGCCGGCGGCCCGCGGGACGTACCGCCGCCGCGCCCCGGCACCCGGCCGCGAAGGATTTTCCGCTGATCCGCGTCTGACGCTCCGTGGCAGGGGCGAGCGGACCAGGGATCGTATGATGCGGAGCGGTGCAGTGTGCCTGGCGGCGGGGCTGCTGGTGCTTTGCTTCCTGCTGTTTTTTGCGCGCTCTGTGCCAGGGAGCGAAATGGAGACGGCGGGTGCGCTGGACCTCTCCGACTACCGCGGGCAGGTCGTCGTCGTGGATTTCTGGGCCTCCTGGTGCGCGCCCTGCCGCCGCTCTTTTCCCTGGCTCGATGCGATGCAGCAGCGGTATGCCGACCAGGGGCTCGTGGTGATCGGCATCAACGAAGACAATGCCCGGGAGGACGCGGCGGCATTCCTGGCGCAGGTGCCGGTGAGCTTCCGCATCATTGCCGACCCCGAAGGCGTGATCGCGCGGCAGTTCGAGCTGATCGCCATGCCGAGCACCTTCGTATTCGGACGCAACGGCGAAATCGCCGCGCGCCACCTCGGCTTCAAGGTCGCGAAGCAGGCGGAGTACGAAGCCGTGCTGCAGGAGCTGCTCGCCGGCACTGCCGCGGAAACGGACGAGCCAGCACGGGGAGGAAAACAGAAGTGAAACGCAATTACCGGTCGTACCTGCTCGCGCTTGTAACGCTGGTCGCGGGCAGCGGCTGCACCTCGATGGGCGTGGAGCCCTGGGAACGCGACGTGCTGGCGAAACAGGAGATGCAACTCGTCGCCGATCCCCTCGAAGCCGCCATCAACGATCACATCTACTTCAGCAAGGAAGCCTCGAGCGGCGGCCGCGGATTCGGCGGAGGCGGCTGTGGCTGCAACTGAGCGCCGGCGGAAGCGCCCGGCGCGCCGCCAGCCGAAGATTCCGGCGAACGTGGCGCAAGGGCTGGCGGCCGCCACGTGCACGCTGCTCGGCAGCGCCGCGGCGGGGCCGGTCATGGCGCAGGAGCCGTCGAGCTGGAAGCTCGACACGGCGCTCCTGTACTACGGAGAGGGCGACGCACGGGTCCAGGACCTGAGCCTGAACGTGCTCGCCCGGCGGCTGTACCCGGACGACAGGACGCTGAGCCTCGGCCTGGTCGTTGACGCGCTCACCGGCGCATCGCCCACCGGCGCCATCCCGGGGGACGACTTGCAGACGTTCACGAGGCCGTCGGGCGAGGCGGTCTACTCCGTCGCTCCCGGTGAGCTGCCGCTCGACGATACGTTCCGGGATACGCGCTACGCGATCACGGCATCCTGGGAACAGCCGCTCGGCCGGCTGTACACGGGCAGTGCCGGTATCAGCTTCTCGACTGAATACGACTACACGCATGCCGGCGCAGACTTCCACCTGTCGAGGGATTTCAACAAGCGCAACACCACGCTGAGCCTCGGGGCCGCACTTGCGCGCGACGAGCTCGACCCGGTCGGCGGCGTCCCGCTGCCGTTCGCGCCGATGACCGATCTCGGCGACCTGTCGAGCCGCGGCAGCGGCAACGAGAGCAAGGACGTCATCGACCTGCTGCTCGGCGTGACGCAGGTCATCAACGAGAACTTCGTGGTGCAGGTCAACTATTCGTTGAGCGACTCGAGCGGCTACCTCAACGATCCGTACAAGATCCTGAGCGTCGTCGACCCGGTTTCGGGCGCCCCGATCCCGCGCATTCCGCCTGCCGGAGCGGAAGGTCCGCTCCACGAATACCGGTTCGAAAACCGGCCGGACACGCGCACCAAGCATAGCCTGTTCGCGCAGGGCAAGTATTACCTCGACGGCAAGGTGCTCGACGTCTCGTGGCGCTACATGACGGACGACTGGGGCATCGATTCGCAAACTGTGGACACGAGGCTTTTCTGGCCCGTCGGGGAACGCAGCTCGCTGCAGCCGCACTTCCGCTTCTATACGCAGTCGGAGGCCGACTTCTATCGCGCGAGCCTCGTCGCCGGCGAGGCGCTGCCGGCCTTCGCCTCGGCCGACTACCGGCTCGGCGATTTCGATGCGATCACCGCGGGCGTCCGCTACGGACGGCGCCTGGATTCCGGCAACGAGCTCGGGCTGCGCCTCGAGTATTACCGCCAGGACGGCGAGGTGCCCGCGGGGCAGCTGATCGGGAACCAGATCAGCGAGGCCCTGTATCCGGGCCTGGATGCCGTGATCTTCGAGGTGAGCTACGCGTTCGGCTTCTGAGTGCGCCGCCGTGGCCGGCGGCGGCTTGTCGCTGGTGCGTCGCGGCGGCTGCTGGCTCGGCGAATTCACGGCCATGGCGAGCCCATGCCAGGTCCTGTCCAGAGCGGATCGCGCGCTGGCGCAACGCCAGCTCGAAGCCGCGGCGGAAGAGGCGTGGCGCATCGAGGCGAAGTACAGCCGCTACCGGGACGGCAACATCGTCGCGCAGATCAACGCCGCCGACGGCGCGCCGGTGGCGGTCGACGAAGAAACCGCCGGCCTGCTCGATTTCGCCGCGGAGCTCCACCGGTTGAGCGGCGGGCGTTTCGACATCACGTCCGGCGTGCTGCGCGAGGTCTGGACCTTCGACGGCAGCGACCGCCTGCCGATGCCAGGCGACGTGCGCCGGGTGCTCACGCGCGTCGGCTGGGACAAGGTGCGCTGGGAGCGCCCGCTGCTCACGCTCGCGCCGGGCATGCAGATCGATCTCGGCGGGATCGGCAAGGAGTACGCGGTGGACCGCGCGGCGACGCTGGCCGCGACGATCAGCCCGGCACCGTGCCTCGTGAACTTCGGCGGCGATCTCGCGGCCGTCGGCGAGATCGCGGCGCACGCGCCCTGGCGCGTGGGGATCGAGGCGGTGGACGCCGCCGGCGGCGAGCCGTGCAGGCGCATCGACCTGGCCCGAGGCGGCCTCGCGACGAGCGGCGACGCGAGGCGGTTTCTCCTCAGGGACGGTATCCGCTACGGGCACGTGCTCGATCCGCGCAGCGGCTGGCCGGTGACCGGAGCGCCGCGGTCGGTCACCGTGGCCGCCGATACCTGCACCCAGGCCGGCATGCTCGCGACATTCGCCATGCTCATGGGGCCTGATGCCGAGCGTTTCCTGGCGCGCCAGTCCGTCCGCTACTGGGCTCTCCACTGACGCTCGCGACCGAAGCCCGCGGTGTGAGCACGAACGCGAGCTCGGGCCGGTTGCTGTCGACCTCGCCGAGCAACGCGAGCCGGCCCGGCGCGCGCTCCTCCATCAGCCGGCGGAAGCGAGCGGCCGAGGCCTCGGGCACCAGCCAGAGCCTGCCGCCCTCGCGATCGTCGAGCTCGTCGCCGACCGTTTCCATCCCGGGCGATCCGGCCGCATCGCGCGACCACGCGACCTCTTCCACCTCGGCGTCCAGGTAGAACGCGATTCCGCGATACGGCTGCGCGTCGACGAAGACGATCTCGCGCGGCACGTCCCCGGGCAGGGCGACGATCTGCCGCGCAACCCTCCGGCTGTCGTGATTCGAGACCAGCTCCGCCGCCGTGAACCGGACGCCGAGGACGGCGACGGCTCCCAGGCACGCGGTGGCGGCGACAAAGCGCAGCCGCACAGGGTCTGCCGACAGCCAGGTGGCCGTGAGGAACGCCAGCGGCGCGAACTGCGGCAGCAGGTACAGCGGCATGCGTGATTTGACCAGCAGGAACACGACGATCGGCACCGCGAGCCAGAGCACCAGGAAGAGAAGAACGTCCCGTTCCTGCCGGTTCGGCGCCGGCTCGAGGCGCGGTTCCCGGCCTCGCCGCAGGGCGCGGAACGAGCTCAGTACCGAACGCACCGCCCACCACGTCCACGGAAACGTGCCGACGAGGAGGACGGGACCGTAGAGCGTGAAATCCTTGTACCACTCCGGAGCGCGGTGCTGCTCGCCCGTGATCCGGCCGATCAGCTCGTCGCCGAAGAAGTAACGGAACAGCGACGGGTCGAGAGCGATCACGACGACGAACCAGCCCGCGGCCAGCAGGACGAAGCTCGAGACGCCTGCCGCGTCGAACAGGCGCTTGTCCGGCCGCAGGCGGCCGCGCCGCCAGTGAAACAGGCCGAGCGCGGCCATGGGCAGCAGCGCCGGGTAACCCTTGGTGAGGAACGCCAGCCCGAAGCAGGCCCAACCGATCGTCAGTGCGAAGGGGCGGCGGGATGGCGCTCCGAAATAGTGTTCCGCGAAGGCCGCCATCGCGGCGACTTCGAACAAAGTGAGGAGATTGTCGGTCGCGACGACGTTGCTGGCCGAGGCCGGAAGGAGGAACGTGGCGTAGATGCAGGCGGGCAGGAGCGGCCGGCCCGGCGTCAGCACGCGCCCCGCGCGCGCGATGACGAGCACGGTGAGCATGAACGCCAGTGCTCCCGGCAGCCGCACTGCCGTTTCGTTGCGGCCGAAAACGCGGATGCTCGCGGCCAGCAACCAGTACGTCAACGGCGGTTTCGAGTAATGGGGCTGCTCGTCGCTCAGGTGCGGGACGATCCAGTCCTGGCTCCGCAGCATCTCCGATGCGACGCTGGTGTAGCGGCCCTCGGTGCTCTCGAAAACGCCGCGCCGGCCCTGCAGCGACAGGCCGAGCACGAGCAGCGCGCCGAGCAGGAGCAGGGATACGGCGTAGCGGTACACTTCGCCGTGGCAAGGGGCAGGTCGAAGCGACGAGCGCATCAGCGGTGTCGGCGGCGGGCTCGCACCATGCGGAGGTCCCGGGGGTGGTTGCGTTCAGGTCGCGCGCAATGCGCGCCCCTATCGGGGGCGTTGCGGAATGTCGGGTTTTTCGTGCAGGACCGAGGCGGCCGCCGTTTCGCCGACCGGCGCGTCGGGGATCGCTGCAATGAGGCTGGCCGCCGCCTTGCCCGCGACGAAGCCGAAACTGACCGGGCGTTCGCGGCCGGTGTCGTAAGCGTAGTGGATCTCGTTGCTGCCTTCCCAGGCGATCGTCCCGGTGGCGCTGTCCCAGATCTCCCACGACACGCGGATGCTGGCGAGCTTGGTATCCATGAGCCGCAGTCCCGCGATGCTGAAGCGCCGGTTCTCGCTCTGGTCGAATGCAGCGAGCTGCAGCAGGCCGAGGTAGCGCGCGTCGCTGATGTCGCCCACCTGCCGCAGCATGTCGCGCTCCATGATTCCGGTGGCCTCGTAGTCGTCCATCATCGCCTTGTAGCCCGCGGCCAGGCCGGCGCGATTGACGGCAGAGAGCACCTCGGCGAGCGGGACCACGCGCAGGTCGCCCGGAGCGTTCTCGAGCGAGCTCGCGAAGGCGAGCGCCAGGGCGAGTCGGTTCGCTTCCTGCCCGGTCGCGGAGGTCGGCGTGAGGAAGCCGATGCCCTGCGAGCGGAAGGCAACCGGGTCGAGGGAAAAGTTCGTGGCGTCCATGTTGGTCGCGAGCTGCCCGGTGTTCGCGCATCCCGCGAGCGGCAGCGCGGCAAGCAGGGCCAGGGTGAGAGTGCGGGACATGCGGGCTGCTCCGTTTGCCAGTTTCCGTTGGAGGCGCGGGGGCGCAGAATCCTTCGCAGGCCCGGATCGTTCGTCCCCACCGAAGGATTCGCCGGCGACCGGCCTCTAACGGCAGACGAGGGAGCAGGCACGGCCCGTGAACCGCACGCAGCTCGACGACGACCGTGATCTCGCCCGCAGGATCGTGTCCGGCAGCGAGGTCGCCTTCGAGGAATTCTTCCGCGAGTATTTCCCGCGGCTGTATCGTTTCGTGCTCCTGCGCGTGCGCGGCGACGCGGCGGCGGCCGAGGAGATCGTCCAGCGGACGATGTGCCTCGTCGTGCGCAAGCTCTCGGGCTATCGCGGCGAAGCGCTGCTGTTCACCTGGCTCTGCCGGATCTGCCGCAACGAGATCGCCTCCGTGGTGCGTGAGCGCCAGCTGCAAAGCCAGGACGGCATTCCGCTCGAGGACAACCCCGGCGTGCAGGCGGCCCTGCAATCGCTGTCCGTCGAGGCCGGGCCGGAGCGGTCGCGCAGCACGGAAGAGATCGCGCGCTTCGTGCGCGTGACGCTCGAGCACCTGCCGGCGCGTTACGCCTGTGCGCTCGAGATGAAGTACATCCGCGGCTGCTCGGTGGACGAGATCGCGGAGACGCTGAACGTCAGCAGCAAGGCGGCCGAGTCCGTGCTGAGCCGCGCACGTGCCGCCTTCAGGGAAGGCTTCCGCTCCCTCTGGGATTTCGAGCCGGATTTCCTGCTCGAGTAGCGAGGATGGAAGACACGGTGCAAACGCCATGATTGACGACGAACACGCGGGCGACAGGCCGGCCGGTCAGGACGAGCACGACTCGATTGCGTGGCTCATGCGCCTCGCGGGCCCGCGGCCGGCCGTACCGGCAGACGTGCGCGCGCGCGTGCACGCGGCCGTCCGGAGTGAATGGCGGGGCGTGCGCGCCCGCCGGCGGGCGCTGCGCTGGAGCGCCGCCGCGGCGCTCGCCGCGAGCATCGTGCTGGCGGTGGTGCTGGACG
Source organism: uncultured Woeseiaceae bacterium (assembly GCA_964491485.1). Classification (GTDB taxonomy): domain Bacteria; phylum Pseudomonadota; class Gammaproteobacteria; order Steroidobacterales; family Woeseiaceae; genus IDS-8. The sequence goes on from CAZBGV010000029.1 coordinate 29,245, forward strand.
GCCGGCTGCTCCTGAACGACGACGGACCCGTGGCCCGGATCGCGGTCGCGAGCGCGTCCGCGAACGGCTTTGCGGTGGGCGACGCGGTGCACGCCGGCGACTCGATCACCACCGGGGATCGCGGGATGGCGCTCGATTTCGACGGCGGGCTGTCGCTGCGCCTTGCGGCGAGCACGACCGCCACGATCGACGCCGCGGACGAGGTCTCGCTCGTGCGCGGCAGGCTGTACGTCGATACGGGCTCCTCGATCGCGCGCACGGAGCGGGCGATCGTCGTGCGCACGGAAGCCGGCTCGGCGACGGACCACGGCACGCAATTCGCGGTCGGCTACGTCGACGGCGCCATGACCGTCGCCGTGCGCGAGGGGCGGGTCGACATCTCGGCGCGGCAGGCCTCGTACACGACGAAAGCCGGCGAGAGGCTCGTTCTCGCGCCCGGCGAGCCGCCGGCGTACCAGGCCGTCGCACCGCAAGACGATTCCTGGGACTGGGCCGTTGCGCTGGCGCCCGAGTTCGACAGCAATAACCGGCCGGTGATCGAGTTCCTGGAGTGGGCGGCGCGCGAGACCGGCCGGAAGGTCGTTTTTCGCAGTGACGCCGCGCGGGTCGCCGCCATGACCATCCGCCTGCGAGGCCCCCTCTCGGGATTCACGCCGGCGGAGGCGATCGCCGCGGTCGGCCCGACCGTGCCCAGTCTCGACCTCGAGGTCGAAACCGAGCGGCTGGTCGTCGGCCTCTCCGAGTAAGCGGCGCGGCGCCCTGCCCAGGCGCACAGCGCTTCCCTACAATGGCCGGATGCCCGCTCCGGCCTGCCGTCGCCTTGCCGTCCTCATCCTTTGCATTGCCTGCTCCGCGGCCGTCGCCGCGGAGTCGTGGCAGGGCAGGCCGCTCCGCGAGTACCTGGAAGCGCTGATCGGCGCCGGGCTGCGCATCCTCTACAGCACCGACCTGGTGCGCGAGAGCTACCGGGTGCGCGAGGAGCCGCAGAGCGCGAGCCCGGAAGCGGCGCTGAGGGAAGTCCTCGAGCCTTACGGCCTGGTCGTCGAGCACGGGCCCGGCGATACCCTGCTGATCACGAAGGCGCGGTCGGCCCCACCGCCGGAACCCGAGCGCCGCGCGGCCGACCCGGGAGCGCGGGAGGCGAAACCCCGCCGCGAGCCGCTGCCGGAGATCATCGTGACCTCGAGCCATTACGACATCCGCTACCAGCCGGCGGGCTCGCACACCTTCCTCGATCGCGAGCTCACGACCAGGCTCCCGCTCCTCGGCGACGAGCCCGTGCGCGTCATCGCACGGCTGCCCGGCGCCGCGGGCGACGGCCTCTCGTCGCGCAGCCACGTGCGCGGCGGTTTGCAGAACGAGCAGCTGTTCCTCCTCGACGGGCTGCGCCTCTACGAGCCGTACCACCTCAAGGATTTTCATTCGATCACGACGATCGTCGATCCGGCCGCGATCGGCGGTATCGACTTCTACTCGGCGGGTTACCAGGCGCGCTACGGCGACCGGATGAGCGGCGTCGTCGACATTGCGCTCAGGGATCCTCCCGAGCACACCGAGACGGAGCTCCGGCTGACGACGTTTCACACGGCAGCCGTGTCGCGAGGCCGCTTCGGCGGCGACGGCCGGGGTGACTGGCTCCTCGCGGGCCGGCGTGCCAATCTCGACCTGGTGGCCGACGTCGTGAACCCGGAATACGGCGCGCCGCGCTACCAGGATTACCTCGCGCACCTCGGCTGGAGCTTCGATCGGCACACCGTGTCCGCGAACGCGCTCTACTCCCTCGACAAGATCTCGCTCGCGCAGCCCGACGGCAGCGAGCAGGCGAGCGCGCGTTACCGGGACCAGGTCTTCTGGCTCAAGGCCGAATCCGACTGGAACGAACGGCTGACCAGCGACACGATTCTCTCCGCGACGGAAATCGAGAACCGGCGCAACGGCGTGACCGACGATCCGGGCGTCATCGAGGGCTTCGTGGACGACGAGCGTGAGTTCCACTCGCTGGCGCTCAAGCAGGACTGGCTGTACGACCCGCAGGCCGCCTGGGCACTGCGCGCCGGCTTCGAGCTGAAGCGGCTGGAGGCGGAATACGCCTATGCGTCGGCGCTCACGATCGAGCCGCCGTTCGACCGGATCCTCGACAATCGGCCGTCCGAGGCTCTCGCCGTGGACACGGCGCCGCGCGGCTCACAGTACGCGGGCTACACGGAGCTGCGCGTGCGACCGCGGCCTGCGCTCACGCTCGACTTCGGCCTGCGCTGGGACCAGCAGACCTACACGACCGCGAGAGACGACGAGCAGTTCAGCCCGCGCTTCAACCTGCTGTGGCGCCTTGACCGCAACACCGATCTGCGGCTTGCGTGGGGCAGGTACTACCAGGCCCAGGAGATCAACGAGCTGCAGGTCGCGGACGGCGTGCTCGAGTTCCACCCGGCACAGCGCGCCCGCCATCTCGTCGTGAGTTTCTCGCGACGGTTTCCGAACGGGCCCGAGCTCCGCATCGAGGGCTATCGCAAGCAATACGACAACCTGATGCCGCGCTTCGAGAACGTGTTCGATCCGCTGGTCCTCATCCCCGAGCTCAAGATCGATCGCGCGCGCATCGACGCGGATCGCGCTTTGGCCGAAGGCGTGGAGGTCACGTTGAGCGGGGAGGGTGACGACGCGCTCGCCTGGTGGGCCAGCTACACCTGGTCGCGCAGCATCGACGTCATTGCGGGCGAGGACGTGCCGCGCAGCTGGGACCAGACGCATGCCTTCACCGGCGGCGTGAGCCGGGACTGGCACGACTGGAGCTTCAGCGCGGCGCTGATCGCCCGTACCGGCTGGCCGAAAACCCTGCTTCTCGCCGAGCCCGTGCAAATGGCGGACGGCACGACGGAGCTCGTCGCGAGCCTCGGGCCGCGCAACGGCAGCCGGCACGATTTCTTCGGCTCGCTCGACCTGCGCGTCAGCCGTCGTTTCGATCTGCCGAAGGGCGAGCTGACCGCGTTCGCGGAAGTGACCAACGCGACCAACCGCAGCAATCCCTGTTGCACCGACTATTCGGTCGGCGAGGACGAGAACGGCAACCCCGTGCTGCTCGCCGACGAAGGGTCGTGGCTCCCCATCGTGCCCTCGCTCGGGGTCATCTGGCGGTTCTGACTGCCTCGCCCGGCATCGCGGCGGGGTGCGTGCCGCCCGGGACGTAATGCACGGCCGCGCTCGCGGCACCGTTCCCGCGACACTCGTCCGCCACGTCCGCAGGGCCTGCGAGCAGCCAGCGCCGGCGATGCGCCGCGGCGAGAAAGCGCAGGCCTTCGCCTTCGAAGCAGGGCTCGATCATGTCCTCCGGCAGCACCAGCCGGTAATCCGGATGCGCGGAAAGCCACGCTGCCGCGTCGCGCGCTTCCGCCGCGTCGTCGTCGCGGCGGTAGCCGAAGTGCACGGCCGGCCGGTTCCATTGCAGGAGGAACTGCTCCTTCCAGCCGACGAAGGCGAGCGATTCGCCGGGAGCGAGCGCGCGGGCGGCGGCGTCCGTGACCACCGCTCCCGAACGTGCCGCGTCGATGCGCGGGTCGACGAGGAATGCGATGCCCATCCAGAGGGCGAGCAGCGCCGCGGCATAGCCGGTGGCGGCACGCGCGGGACGCAGGAAGAGGACGAGGCCCCCCGCGGCGAGCCCGATCGCGAGACAGCCGAGGGCCAGTGCCCGGCCGGCCTGCGACGAGCTCACCCAGTGGGCGACCGCCTCCGGCCGGGCCAGCGCGTAGAGCCCGCCCGCGAGCGGCACCGCCGCGATCAGCAGGCCGAGCGCGAACAGCACCCTGCGCGCCCCCGCGCGAGCCAGCACTGTCGGCAGGTGCGGGCCGGCGGCCAGCGCCAGCGCCGGCAGGGCCGGGAAGATGTAGAGCGAGCGCTTGCCGGCGCTCGCCGAGAAAAACAGGAGCACCAGCACCACCCAGCCGAGGAACAGCAACGTGGCGGCATTGCGCGTTCTGAGATCGCGCAGCCAGGCGGGGGCCAGCCACGGCAGGAGCGCCGTGAACGGCAGCCACAGCCAGGGGACCGCGTTGGTGAGCAGGTACCAGGCGGGCTTGATGTGACCCCAGGCGTCCGCGTAGCGGGTGACCGTCTGCCGGAACAGGATGTCGTCGCGATAGCGCACGAAGTCCGGCTCGGCGGCGCCTGCCGTGAGCAGCAGCATCGGCACCAGCCACACACCGATGGCGGCCAGGAACGCGGCGGGGACCAGCAGGCTGCGGGCGCCGCCGCCGAGGCGCGGCAGCGGCCAGCCGCGGCGGTACGCGTACGCCCAGGGGATCAGCACCAGGAACGGCAGGAATCCCACGCCCTTCGTGATCACGCCGAGCCCGCAAGCCGCTCCGCCGGCCATCGCCCAGCCCCAGGCCGGCCCGAGCAGGAGGTGGCGCGCGAGCCCGTACAGCCCGAGCGTGGTCCAGA
>CAZBGV010000030.1:0-33652 GCA_964491485.1 uncultured Woeseiaceae bacterium
CCGTGAACATCCCGACGATGCTCAAGTACCTTGCCTCGTCGTGGTCGGCCGTGCGTCTCGTCGATCGCCATCCCGAGCTGCATGCCGCGGCGGCGCTGCCGTTGCGCGGCTCGACCGTGCGGGTCACCGCCGGGGCCGCGATCCTGTGCGGCGCCGGCATCATCGTCGCGGGCCTCGGGGCCGACTGGCGCCCGTACGCGCTCATCGCGCTCTGGGGTGTCGCCGGGTTCGGCTGGTGGCAGGTGGTCATGCCGCGGCTCGCACGCCCCGCGGGAGCCGCGCGGTGAGCCGCCACGGGTACCGCATAGCCTTGAGGGCGCCTCACGCCGGGGCGGCGAGTTTTATGCAGCACGCACCGGAGGCGCACCGGCGGTGGCATAACAATTGCGCGCGAAATCGGCGAATTTTGTCGCTGATGAAACGACCGGGAGCCATGCGGTGAAAGCCGACCCGATGGCCAGTCCGATGGCCGTCACCACCGGGATGGGCGGCGAGGCGTACGCGCAGTGGGTGCGGCGCGCCATCCGCAAGGCGGTCGCCGCCCGCGGCACCGCCACGCCGCTGTTCGACAGCGCCGTCGAGGAGCCGACCGAGCTCCTGCGGCGCACCATCATGGCGGGCTTCACGCGGCCCATCACCTCGCGCTACCAGAGCGTGTTCGTGAACGGCAACCCGTACGTGGTCGACACGCTGGCCCGGCGCTACGCGGTGCCGGAAGCGCAGATTCTCTGCACGACCGGCGCGACCAGCGCGCTCTCGCTCGTCTATCGCGCGTATCTTTCGCCGGGCGATCGCGTGCTGGTGGAGACGCCGGGCTTCGACCTGTTCGCCGAAATCGCCCGTTCGCTGGGTGCCGGCGTCGATTTCTTCAGGCGCAGCGGTCCGCGATTCCGCATCGACCCCGAGGACGTAGCCGCGCGGCTCACGGACCGCACCCGGCTGGTGGTCCTGACCAACCTGCACAACCCGTCCGGCATGCTGCTCGACGATGCCGAGCTCAGTGCCCTCGCCGCGGCGGTGCGCGGGCGCGGCGTGAAGCTCCTGGTCGACGAAGTGTACGGCGATTACGCCGCGCGCTCGGCGCGGCCCGGCTCCGCGGTGCGCCTGTCGCCCGATTTCATCTGCATCAGCAGCCTGACCAAGATCTACGGCCTGAGCACGTTGCGCTGCGGCTGGGTGGTCGCGCAGCCCGACGCGCTCGCGCCGGTGCGGCGCGTCAGCGATCATTTCGAGTTCGGTGTCTCCAAGCTGGCGCACGCCGTGGCCGCCCTGATCCTGGAGGACAGCGAGGCGTTCGACCGCAACTCGCAGGAAGTTCTTGCCGCCGCGCGGCCCGTCATCGAGCGTCACTTCGCGAGCTGGCTGGCCGAAGGTCTCGTCGAAGGCGAGCTGCCGCAATTCGGTTGCATCTCCTTCCCGAAGCTCGTCGGCGTCGACGATACGCAGGCGTTTTCGGCGTGGCTCGCGGACCGCTCCGGCGTCATCGTCGCGCCCGGGGAGTTCTTCGGCGCGCCGGGCCACATCCGCATCGGTCACGCGCACCCGCCCGACGTGCTGGACCGCGGGCTTGCGCAGCTCACCGAGGGCCTGCGCGCCTGGCGCGCCAACCGCAGGATCCACGGCGACACCGCCGCGTCGTCCTGACCCGAGCCACCTCGCGCGAACGGTTTTCGAAGAGCAGTGATGAGCGACGTGCGCACCGGTGACGAGATCGAGCGGCGCCTGGCAGAGGCCGGGTGGCGGTTGCCCGCGGCGCCTCCACCGCGTGCCAATTACGTGCCGTTCCGGAAGTCCGGGAAGCTCGTCTGGCTGGCGGGCCAGGGCCCGGCTTACGCCGAGTCGGCGCCGAGCTTCGGCAAGGTCGGTTCCGACCTCCGCGTGCCGGAAGGGATCGATGCGGCGGCGCGCACCGCGCTCAGCATGCTCGCGGTCCTGAAGGCCGCCTGCGACGGCGATCTCGGGAAAGTCCGCCAGTGCGTGCAGCTCACCGGGTTCGTCAATTCGGCGCCCGGGTTCACCGACCAGCCGGCGGTGATCGACGGTGCGACGAACGTGCTCAGGCTTGCCTTCGGCGAATCCGGGCTCCCGGCGCGCGCCGCGGTGCCCGCGCCCGACCTGCCGTTCAATTTCGCGATCGAGATCCAGGCGGTTTTCGAGCTCAGGTAGGTATACGCCTGCGACGCTGCCCAAGTGCGGGCTGCCCTTGTGCAGAGACTGCGTGGTGGTTTGCGCGGGCTACGTGGTTCCGGCCTGCGCGTTGGTGCAAGCAGCCGGTCGAGGGCGCTTTCGAGCGCGCGGAACGGCCGTCCGCAATCCGGACCCACCAGCCAAGGAGGATCTGTGGAAGTGCTGACGAGACCCGGTTCACCGAAAGACCGGTAAACCGGAACGGCAACGGCGCGGCGGGCAGCCGCGCCCAAGCGGAGGAAGCGAATGAACTCGTGGTACCTGCTCTTCAAATTCCTGCACGTCGTCTTCGCCGCCGCCTGGATCGGCGGCATGTTCGCGGCCTTCGTGCTGCACCTCAGGCTGGCCCGTGCGGCCGAGGGACCCGCGCTGGAAGCCGCGGCGCACGATGGCATCGTGATCGGCCGGTCCGTGATCGGCCCGGCGGCCGGGCTGACCCTGATCACCGGCGGCCTGGCGATGTGGCTCGGGCACCTCGGTTTCGCCTTCTGGATCGTGTGGGGACTCGCGGCGATGGTGGTCTCCATGGCGCTCGGCGCCACCTTCGCGCGCCGCGCGCAGGAGGCGCTGGCCGCGAGGGTGACGTCGGCGGGCATCGACGACGCGGAGATAGCAGGCTTGCGGCGACGGCTGTCGAGGGTGCAGGGCGTCATGCTGCTGATCCTCGTGTCCACCGTGTGGGTCATGGTGTTCAAGCCCGTGCTGTGACTCCCCGCCGCGGGTGCGCCCGGAGCCCGGTTTTGCGCCATACTGGGGCAAAAGACCGCGCGCACGCGGAGGGGGACATGTCGGGAAAGACGCATCGGCTCACTGTGGGGCTCGGCCGTCCCGGGGGCACCTGACGGTGATCTCCCCGTTCGTCGGCAGGACGCGGGAGCTCCACTCGATCCGCGCGGCCCTCGAGGCATCCGCCTCGGCCGGCCGCCTCATCGCCGTGGCGGGGGAGCCCGGCATGGGCAAGACCCGCCTGATGACGGAAGTCGCGCAAATGGCCGAAGCCCGCGGGCACGCCGTGCTGTGGAGCCAGGTCATCGAGGACCCGTTCGCGCCGCCGTACGTCTGCTGGCTGCTCCTGCTGCGCGCCGCGCTGCAGAAATACCCGGACGACGTCCTCGCCGAGGGCGCCGGGGCCGGTGCCGCCGATCTTGCCGTGCTGTTGCCGGAGCTCCGCGAGCGCCTGGGATTGCCCGGCGCGCGGAGCGCGCCCGCGTCGGCCGCGTCGCGCTTCCAGCTCTTCGACGCCGTCACCCGATTCCTGCTCGCGATGGCGCAGCGACAGCCGCTCGTGCTCCTGTTCGACAACCTGCACCTCGCCGACCGCTCGTCGATGGAGATGCTCGAGTATTACGGCCAGCACGTGTGCGCGAGCCCGGTGCTCGTCATCTGCGCGTACCGCGATCGCGAGCTCAAGCAGGTTCCGGCGGCGCGCTTGGCGCTGGCGCGCCTGTCCCGGATGGCGGGTTATGAGCGCCTCGAGCTCGGGGGCCTGGCGCGGGAGGAAGTCGCGGCGCTGCTCAAGCTGAAGCTGGGCAGGCCGGCGCCGGCCTCGGTCGTCGGCGCGGTGTTCGAGCAGAGCGACGGCAACCCGCTGTTCGTCGCGGAAGTGGGCGACGAGCTGGCACGCGCGGACTCGCCCCGGATCGTCGCCATCGGCACGCGCTTCAGGGTGCCCGAGACCCTCACGGCCGTCATCGCGGCACGCCTCGATTCATTGCCGGCCGAGACCGCGCAGGTGCTCGCGGTGGCGGCGGTGCTCGGCCGCGACTTCGATGCGGATGCCTTGAGCGAGCTCTCGGAAAGCGCAACCGACGTCGCCACCCTGCTCGAGCCGGCGGAGTCCGCCGGCATCATCGTGCCGCTGGCCCCCGGCCGGTTCCGCTTCAGCCATGCCTTGTACCGGGAAGTGCCCTACGCGGCGCTCGGCCACGCGCGCCGCGTCGAGCTGCATCGCCGCGCCGCGGCGTACCTCGAGCGGCGCCACGCCGCCGACCTGAGCCCGCGCCTCAACGAGCTCGCGTGGCACTGCTTCCGCTCGCTCGGTCGCGGCGGGCAGGACAAAGCCGTCGACTACTGCACGCGCGCGGGAGACGCGGCCTGGTCACGGCGCGCCTTCCTCGAAGCCGCCACTTTCTACGAGCAGGCCTGGCAGGCGGCGCTGATGCGGCCGGAGCGCGACCAGGACGAGGAGTTCGCCTTGCTCCTTGCCCTCGGCCGGTCGCAACACCGCGGCGGGCAGCTCGTGATCGCTTCCGAATCGTTCCTGAAGGCCGCGCTGCTCGCCGAGCGCCGCCGCCGCTGGGTCGACCTGGCGGAAGCGATGCTCGAATTCCAGGGGGTACGCCGCTACACGAACGTCATGCACGTGAGCGCCGAGCCCCTGATCAGGCTTGCCATCGAGCACGTCGCACCGTCTTCGCCGGTGCTGCACGCTCGCCTGACCTCGGCGCTGGCCGTCGGCCGCTGCATGGCAGCCGGCGCCGCCCCCGACGTTCCGGCACTGTTCCGCGAGAGCGTCGAGCTGGCCCGCCGCTGCAACGACGATCTCGTCCTGATCGAATGCCTCCAGGTGGCGCCATGGTTTCGCGCCGCGTCGCCCCGGGAGCGGGCCGCCTGGTCGCGGGAAGCCGTCGAATTGGCGCGGCGCCGCGACCGGCCGGACCTCCTGACGGAGCCACTGGCGTGCCTGACGCTGCCTCTGTGCGAGCTGGGCGAGATCGCGGAAGTGGAGGAGCTTCTGCCCGGTCTCCGCGAGCTCGTCCGCAGTCAGCGCGATCCTCATCACCGCAACGTCGTCATCGGCATCGAGACCGCAATCGCCATTCTGAGGGGCCGCTGGGCAGAGGCGATTCGCTGTGCGAACGAAGGCGTGCGCCAGGTCCCGCTGCAGGGTGTCCTGGGCCTCGAAGGGAGGTACGGACTCCAGATGTTTGCGATCCAGCGCGCGCGGGGCGCGCTCGCCGCCGTCGCGCCGTTGGCCGAAAGGCTGATCGGGGGCGCGGATCCGGCGAGCTTGTGGCTGCCGGGGCAGGTGCTCCTGCACTGCGAGCTCGGCCAGCTGCCGCGCGCGCGGGCGGTGCTGCAACGCCTCGGGCGCCTCGACGACCTGCCGAAGGACGACATGTACCTGCTCAATCTCGTGTACCTGGCGGAAGCCTGCGCCTGCCTCAAGGACACCGCCCGTTGCCGCGAGCTGCTCGAGCGGCTGCTGCCCTATCGCGACCGCAACCTCAGCGTGTTCACCACGCTGATGCTCGGTTCCGTCGCCGGCTATGTCGCTCCGCTCGCCGTCCTGCTGCGCCGGCCTCACGACGCCCGCAAGCTGTTCGATGAAGCCATCGAGATGAACACGCGCATGGGCGCGCTCCCGGCGCTCGCGCGCACCTGCGTCGACTATGCCGGCTTCCTCCTTGCCGCCGAGCATGAGCAGGACCGGGTGCGCGCGCGGCAACTGCTCGGGCAGGCCGCGCCGATCGCCGAAGCGCTGGAGCTGAAGCCGGTGCAGGCCGTCATCGAGCGCTTGCAGCAGGGGCCGGTCGGCGGATCTCTCACGCCGCGGGAGCTCGCCGTCCTGCGCCTGATGGCGGACGGTGCGAGCAACAAGAAGATCTCGCGCGTGCTGGACATCCGCCACAGCACCGTCGCCACGCACGTGCGCAACATCCTGCGCAAGACCGGCGCCTCCAACCGGACGGAGGCAGCCGAGCTCGCCCGCCGTTCCGATCTCCTGCAGCCGGAGCCGCCGCTGCGCTGAGCCGCATCGTCAATATTGACGATCGTCATCGCCGTCACTTCCTCTCAGACTGCCTGACGCCGGAAAGCGATCGGCCCGCCCGCAAGCAGCGCGGGCGCGCATGCAACGGCTTCCGGCGAGAGGGGAATGAGAACGATAAGTCTTGCCGGGGTGATCGTGACTGTGCTTGCCGCCTGTGCCGTGCAACCGCCGGACGCGGCGCTGGAGTACCGACGGGAGGATGCCCGTATCCGGGCCACCGAGCAGTTCGAGCACCGCACACGCGAGTGTGCGGCAAAAGGTGGCGTGATGCGCATCCCGCGGCAAACCAGCGGCAGGTTCCCGCCGACGGCGTCGGAGCTGCGCACTGCCACCTGCGGCCGCGGGATCGCGCGCCTGTGATTCCCGTGACCTCGTTACAGCACCGGCCCGGTCGACCGGGCGGTGCGGGGCGCCGGCAAACAGACTCTCCTGCCGGCGCCCCACTTATCGTTCTCGGCCGCTCGTCAATCTTGACGATGGCCGGCGCAGCAGGCCCTCCCCAGACTGGTCGCATGGCGCAGGCACGCGTCAGGGACACGAGGTGAGTGGCCCGGAAGCGGCTCCTGCAGCGTACCCGACACCGTTTTCCCAGTGAGGCATTGAAATGAAAAAGTTCAAGTACGGCCTGAGCGGCGTGTTGTGCGCGGCCCTCGTCTTCGCATCCGTTGCTCTCGCACACGATCACGATCACAGGGCCGGTTACGGAAAGAGCGACCCCGGCCACGGCAGTCCGCTGGCCGAGGCCGCGCGGGACGCGACCCGCGCGTTCCGGAACGTGCAGCTCGCGGGGAGCGCGGGCTACCTGTCGATGGGTGCTTGCGTGAGCTCCGGCGGCGATGAAGGTGCCATGGGGGTTCACTACGTCAACGTCGGCGACCTCTTCGACGGTGTCAGCGATCTCGACGTCGCGACGCCCGAGGCGCTCATGTACGAGCAGCGCAACGGGAAACTGCGGCTCCTCGGCGTCGAGTACATCCTGTTGGCGAAGGAATGGGACGACGCCCATCCGAAGGGTGAGGCCCCCGCCCTCATGGGCCAGCTCTTCGACTATGTCGGCGCCCCCAACCGCTACCGCCTGGACCCGGTTTACATCCTTCACGTCTGGGCATGGAAGGACAACCCCAACGGCACCTTCTCGAACTGGAACCCGACGGTATCCTGCGACGAATACACCGGGGGGATGGCTGACTGACCAGAGCGCCGGCCGCCGGAAGGTCCGGCGGCCGGGATCGGGCTACACTATGGCGGTCGGGACTGCCGGGGGAGAAAGGCAATGGCGCTGTACCTGATAGAGCGGAACTTCGCCGAGCAGCTTAACTTGAGCTCGGACGACGTGCGGCACACCCTGCAGGTGAACGAGCAGATCGGGGTCGAATGGCTCTTTTCGTTCCTGAGCGCGGACCGGAAGAAGACCTATTGCCTGTATGAGGCGCAGGATCCGGAGCTGTTGCTGGAGCACGCCCGCGTGATCGGCATACCGGCCGACGTGATCGTGGAGGTGAGCCAGCTCAACCCGCAGGCGATGCTCTGACCCGAAAGGAGCGTGCGCCCGGTGGGTTCGGCAGCACCGCCGCCACCGGTGCTGCCCTGATCTCGTGGCCCGCAGCGTTTGCGTTGTTCGCTGTCTCCTGTTAAGTCGGGTGGCTACGTTCTGTCGGGTTCGGCGTTCCGTCAGGCGGCCGGACGCAGCAGGCGGCGCACCCAGTCGAGCAGCACCGTGGGCAACAGCTCCGGGCGCGGCAGCAGGGCGTACTGGCTCGGCCCGAACACGCGCGGCAGGTAGTCCGCCGCCTGGCGGTCGATCGTCAGGCAGAACGGAAAGATGCCGGAGAGCTTCGCCTCGCTCACGGCTCGCTGCATGTCCTCGACGCCGTACCGGCCCTGGTAATGGTCGAGGTCGTTCGGCTTGCCGTCGGAGAGCAGGAGCAGCAGGCGGTGATGCGCCGCTTGCCGCATCAGCGTCGCCGTCGCGTGCCGGAGCGCGGCGCCGGCGCGCGTGTAACGATCCGGCTCGAGCGCCGCGATCAGGAGCGCGGTCTCGTCGTCGAACGGCTCGTCGAATCTCTTGAGCTCCTGCACGCTCACCGCATCCGGCCCTTCGCCGGAGAATGCCTGCACGGCGTACGGCTCGCCGAGCTCCTCGAGCGCGAGGCACACGAGAAGCAGCGCTTCGCGCTCGACGTCGATGACCCGGCGATGCGCCGCAACCCAGCCGTCGGTCGAGCCGCTCGCATCGATCAGCAGCAGGATCGCGAGATCGCGCCGGCGCGGCCGCGAGGTCTGGTAGAGCCCGTCCGGCAGTCGCGCGCCCGCGCGGAAATCCGCGATCGCCTCGATGCACGCGTCGAGATCGACCTCCTCGCCGTCCGCCTGGCGGCGCAGCGTCACGCGGCGCGCGTGCAGCATCTCGAAGCGGCGGCGCACGAGGGCGAGCAGGCCGTGATGCCGGGCGAGCGTCTCGTCCACCCAGGCCTGCGGGCCCGGCGGCGCCTCGAGCCGGTGCACGGTCGCACCCGGCACCCGGTACGCCTGCACGCGGTAATCCCACTCCGGGTACGCCAGCGTCTCGCCTCGCGGGCGCGGCGGGTTCGCGAGCCGTGAGCGCGAGGGCGGCGGATCGTCGGACAGGATCACTTCCTTCGGCCGGCCCGGAGTCGCGACCGTGCGCGCCTGCTTGAGCTCGGAAAGCATCTCGCCCATCTCGTCGGCGCGATCCAGGTCGTCGCGGTCGGTGGGCCTTTGCAGTCCCATCGGATCTTCCGCCTTCTGGTGCGGCTCGTCGGCCTGCACCATCCAGGCGCCGCTCTTGCCGCGATCGATGTCCTCGTCGCGTTTCGGCTTGCGGACGTCCGGGCGGCGGGCCACCCGCGTGCCCTGCGTCGCCCCCCGGTGCTCGTCCGCCGCGGGGTCGCGATCCACGGTAGCGAGCGGCTCCTCGCGCGGCGGCGGGCGGAGCTCGCCGGTCCAGGCGTCGCGGTACAGCAGGGTATCGCGGCGGGACGCCTTGCTGCCCGCCGGCATGAGCTCCGCGGCGAGCCGTCGCGCCGCGTCCAGCGACGCGGCCGCGGAAGACGGCGCGAGCTCCGGATCCGGTCGCGCGCAATCGCCCTGCAATACCTGCCGGAGCAGGCGCTCGACGGGCTGCGTTTCCTTCGGGAACGCGGCGAGCGCCGGCCGCGCGGCGAGCGCGCTCTGCCTGAGCGCGTTCAGCGACGCGGCCGTGCCGGGCAACAGGCGCGCGAGCGCCGCGTCCGCGGCGGCCGCCTCGAGCAGCAGGAACAGGTCGCGCACCGGCGGTGCTTGCTCGCTCGCGACCAGGGCCGCGCCGCCGCGCTCGGCGCGCATCGCCTGGGCCAGCGCCATCGCGCGGTAACGCTCGAGCGCCTGCGCGCGGTCGGTGAGGCCGAGGTCCGCGGGCAGCCAGACGCTCGCGCCGTCGGTGGCGGGCACCGGTGCGCGCTGCACGGGGCCGCGCCGCCGCCCGAACACCAGCGTGAGCAGCGTGGGCGGCGCCGGCGGCCCGGCCACACGCAGCCGAAACGGCCTGCCGAAGACGCTGGTGAGCAGGAGATCCAGGCGCTGTGCGAACTCGGAGAGCGGCGCAGTCGGCACGCTCCCCTTGCGCTCGCGATGGCGCTGCCACAGCCCGCGCACGAACACCGTCGCGTGACGCGCGACGTCGCTCAATACCTCCTCGGCCTCGGCCATGACGCGATCCGCGCGTGTTCAGACGAACGTCGCGTCGACGAGGTCGCACATCGCGCCGACGAGCACCGGATCGTCCGAGAGCGGCGAAACCACCGCCGTGTAGCAGGCGGCGCGCGGCGGGATGCCGCTCGCGACCAGCGTCGCGGCCGCGATCAGCAGGCGCGTGCCGGGCACCTCCGCGAGCCCGCGGTCCTTGAGCTCGCGCAGCCGCCGCCCGAGGCCGGCGAGCGCCTGGGCCGTGGCATGATCGGCGCCGCTCTCGCGCTCGATGATCTGCGCCTCGCGGTCTTCCGGCGGGAAGTCGAGGTCGATGGCGACGAAGCGCTGCCGCGTGCTCGGCTTCAGGTCCTTCAGCATGCGCTGGTAGCCCGGATTGTAGGAGACGACCAGCAGGAACCCCGGCGCCGCCTCCAGCGTCTCGCCCGTCCGGTCGATCGGCAGGATACGCCGGTAATCGCTCAGGCTGTGCAGCACGACCACCGTGTCCTGGCGCGCCTCGACCACCTCGTCGAGATAGCAGATCGCGCCGCTGCGCACCGCGCGGGTGAGCGGGCCGTCCTGCCACACGGTGCCGTCGTGGCGGATCAGGAAACGGCCGATCAGGTCGCTTGCGGTGACGTCGTCGTGACAGGAGATCGTGACCAGCGGCCGGCCGAGCTTCCACGCCATGTGCTCGACGAAGCGCGTCTTGCCGCAGCCGGTCGGACCCTTGAGCATGACGGGAAGGCGGCGCGCATGGCACTGCTCGAAGATCGCGATCTCGTTGCCCGAGGGCAGGTACCAGGGTTCCCGGCGCGCGCGCGCCGCGCGATAGTCGATCGGGTCCTCGCTCACGGACCGGAAGCCGCGGGACGGGCCGCGGCGGCGGCCGGCTCGGACACGTCCTCGGCCAGCCGCGGCGCCTGCCGGAAGAAGTCGTAGATGAAGAGCCCGACGCCGGTCGCGAACACGGACGCGGTGAGCACGAGCATCAGGAAATGCACCTGGATCTTGAGCTGGGTCTCGATGAAGCCGAGCCCCATGATGCGCTCGAGGTACACCTGGGCGATACCGGCCGTGGCGAACGAGAGGGTCATGCCGAACATGCCGACGAGCTGCAGCCAGAACGCCCAGTAGCCGATGGCGCTGCCTTTCTCGCTGCGACCGTGCGTGAGGTACGGCAGCGCGTACACGATCATGGCGAGCACGATCATCGCGTACGCGCCGTAGAACGCCGCATGCCCGTGCATCGCGGTGACCAGCGTGCCGTGCGTCCAGCGGTTGACCGACGGCCAGGTGTGCGCGAGGCCGAGCAGCCCCGCACCGAACAGCGCAAACAGCGCGCTGCCGACGGCCCAGTGCAGCGCGAGCCCGTTGGGGTGGGCGAGCCCGGAGCGGCGGATCGCGAAATAGGCATACATCGCCATGCCGATCAGCGCGGCGGGCTCCAGGGCGCTGAAGAAACCGCCGATCGGCAGCCAGTAGCTCGGCACGCCGACCCAGTAGTAGTGATGCGCCGTGCCGAGAATGCCCGCGATGAACACGAGGCCGACGATCACGTACAGCCATTTCTCCATCACCTCGCGGTCGACGCCCGACAGGCGGATCAGGAGATAGGCGAGGAAGGCGCCCATGATCATCATCCACACGCCTTCCACCCAGAGATGGATCGTCCACCAGCGGTAGAAGATGGAAACCGTGTAGTTGTCGTAATGGAGCAGCGCCGGCAGGTACAGGAGCGCCGCGCTGCCGAGGCCGAGCAGCAGGACGCCCTCGGTCGTGGTGAAGCGGCCGGATTTCCTGATCGTCATGCCGATGTTGTAGAGGAAAATCAGCATGCAGATGACGATGACGATCTTGTGCGGCAGCGGCTGTTCGAGCAGCTTGTTGCCCGTGCCGTAGCGGAAGAGGTAGCCGATGACGGCGGAGACGCCCATGACGACCCACAGCACGAGCTGCACGACCGCGAGCTTCACGCTGTAGAGCTCCGTGCGCGATTCCTCCGGCACCATCCAGTAGGTGGCCCCCATGAAACCGGTCAGCACCCACACGATCAGCAGGTTGGTGTGGATGACCTTCGTGACGTCGAACGGCAGGACATACAGCAACGGGTCGGGGCCGAGATACTTGGTCGCCGACAGGAGCCCGAACACGATCTGCAGCCCGAACAGGAGCACGGCAACGGCGAAATACCAGTAGGCGACGATTTGGGATCTGTAGCGCATGCGGATTACCGTTACCGGAACGAGGCCAGGAACGCGACGAGGTCGTCGATCTGCTCGTCCGTGAGCGTGTTCGGATAGGTATCCGGCATGAACGAGACACCGTTCGCCGAATACATCGCGCCCGGCACGAGGTAAGCGCTCGGCGTGCGGATCGATTCGCGGATGTAGCCCTCGACGTCCGTCGCCTCGCCGGTGTAATCCGGGGACGCAATGATCTGCGCCGCCCGCGTGGCGACGCCGGCGAGCGAGGGGCCGGCCATGTCCGCGCCCGGCTGCGTCGAATGGCAGGCGTTGCAGGCCGGCACGGCGGTGTGGAACAGGTTCTCGCCGCGTGCGATGGCGGCGCTCTCGGGCGTCACCGGCCGTGCCTCGTAGGACGGCGGCTCATGGGCCTCCGCGGCGGCGACCGCGCCGCGCGTCAGGCCGCCGGTGACGTAGATCGGCCGCGGCGGCCAGCCCTGGTTGTCGACCTGGGAGACCCAGCCGAGGAAGCTCACGAGGTCCGCGATCTGCCCGTCGCTCAGGTCCTGCTTCGGCATCAGGCGCCGGTGCACGTGCTCGTCGTAGAACTGCGAGGGATCGCGCATGTACGCCTCGAGGTACGGGCGGCCCCGCAGCTCGGCGATCTTGGTGAGATCGGGCGCGTAATAAGCACCCTCGCCGAACAGCGTGTGGCAGTTGATGCAATTGAAGGCATGCCACACGTCCATGCCGCGGGTGACCTCGGGCGTGATGTTCTCCTCGTTCGTCAGCTTGGGGAACTGGCGGTGGCTGTCGGCCGTGAGCGCGAGGAAAACGAATGCGGAGATGGCGGTGCTGATGACGGCGAAATGGCGGGCCTGGCGATTGTTCATGTGGAGCCTTCAGACGCCGATGCCCGACCAGAGCATGATCGACATCACGCAGGTGTAGCCCGCCGCCACGAGCATCAGGAGCAACACGAGCCAGCTCAGCGCTTTGAAGGTCGGAAACAGGCCCTGCATCGTGCTTTCCTTCTGCTTCGTGTGTTGCAAAGATAGTTACCGGATCAGCGGCTTGCAACCTGACCCCGCCTTGACCTCGATCAAGGCGGCCGGGCGGCCGGCGGCGCATTCTGGCCGCCTCGTGCAGAATGCGTCGGGATTCGATGTGGCGCCGGTACCGGTAGCGGGCGGCGGATACGAACGACGGTGGCTGAGGGAGCGATGCTCGGGTTCTACCCCGAAATCAAGTGGGTGCACGTAACGGCGGTCATCGCCAGCGGCAGCCTTTTCCTGCTTCGCGGGCTGGCGTTGCAGGCGAAGGCGCGCTGGCCCATGGCCGCGCCGGTCCGCTACCTGAGCTACGGGATCGACACTGTGCTGCTGGCGGCGGCGCTGCTGCTGGTCGCGATCCTGCCGTCCGCCGTGTACGCGAACGGCTGGCTCGCGGCGAAGCTCGGCCTGCTGGTCGTCTATGTCGGCCTCGGCACGTTCGCCCTGAAGCGCGGCCGCACGGTCGCCGTGCGCCGGGCGACCTTCGTCGGCGCGCTGCTCGTCTACGGGGCGATGTTCTCGATCGCGCGCACGCATCATCCGCTCGGCCCCCTGCTGGTGTTCGTGCGCTGATGGCGCGGCTCGTTCCTTTCGCCTACGGCTTCCGGCCGTTCTTTCTCGCGGCAGGCTGGTACGCCGTGATCGCGATCGGCCTGTGGCTCTGGTTCTACCTGGCAGGTATCGCGCCGTTCGGGCGGCTGCCGGCGTTCCAGTGGCACGCGCACGAGATGCTGTTCGGCTTCATCGCCGCGGCGATCGCGGGTTTCATGCTCACGGCGGTGCCGAGCTGGACCGGCGAGCGCGGTTTTGCCGGGCGGCCGCTCGTGCTGCTGGCGAGCCTCTGGCTTGCCGGGCGCGTGGCGATGGCCTGCGCCGGCGTCCTGCCGTTCGCGGTGGTGGCCGTCGCGGAGCTCGCGTTCATGCCGGCGCTGGCGGCCACGATCGCGCCTTCCCTGCTGCGCACCAGCAACCGCAACGCGCCACTTCTGCTCGTGCTGTTCGTGTTCTGGGCAGTGGACGGCGCTTTCCTGTACGCCTTGCGGGACGGGGATTTCCTGGTTGCGAGCCGGGCGTTGCGGCTCGCGCTCGACCTGGTGCTGGTGCTGGTGACCGTGATCGGCGGGCGCATCGTGCCGGCGTTCACGGCGAGCGCGCTGCGCCGGCGCGGCGCGGAAATACGCCTGCGCACGCATCGGGCGGTCGAGGCGACGGCGATCGGCGGCATGGTCGTGCTCGTATTCGCCGACCTCGTCGCGCCCCTGCACTGGATCACGGCGGCGATCACGCTGGTCACGGCCGGCGCGCACGTCGCCCGCATCGCCGGCTGGCAGACGCTGAAGACGTTCTCGGAGCCCATCGTCTGGGTGCTGCACGCCGCGTACCTGTGGCTGCCGGTCGGGCTCCTGCTCAAGGCGGCATGGCTGCTCGCCGGCTGGGCATGGACGGCGCACTGGCCGCACGCGCTGGGCGCGGGCGCCGCGGCGACGATGATCCTGGCCGTCATGACCCGGGCGTCGCTCGGCCATACGGGCCGGCCGCTCGTCGTCGCCAGGCCGATCGCGTGGGCCTATGCTCTGCTCATCGCGGCCGCCGCCGTGCGCGTGTTCGGCCCCGCCGTGCTGCCGCTCAGTTACGGCCACGTGATCGCGTGCGCGGCGGTGCTGTGGATCGCGGCGTTCCTGCTCTACGTTCGGGTTTACACGCCGATCCTGCTCCTGCCCCGCGCGGACGGCAAACCCGGTTGACGATGCGCGGCCGCGGCCGCATCGTCCGCTTTCGCACGAGCTTGACCCCGGTCAAGGCGGCGCCGCGGCGCCGGCGTATCGTGCCGGATGAGCGGCAGAAGGAGCCGAGCCGATGACCTTGCGCGCATACCGTGTGTGGGACCGGACCCAGCGGATCTTTCACTGGATCAACTTCCTGGCCGTGCTTGCGCTGGCGGCTATCGGCACGCTGATCCTGAACGCCGACCGTCTGGGGATCCCCGACGATCCGGGCATGATCCTGCTCAAGAGGACGCACGTCTTCGTCGGCTACGTCTTCGTGCTGAACCTGCTCTGGCGCGTCGTGTGGGCGTTCGTCGGCAGCCCGTTCGCCCGCTGGCGCGCGCTGCTTCCGGGCGGCCGCGGCTACGGGCGTCGGCTCCGGGAATTCGTGCGCGGGGTCGTGTCCGGCAAGGCACCTTTTTACATGGGGCACAACCCGCTCGCGCGGGTGGTGCTGTCGCTCATCGTGCTGCTGCTCCTCGTCCAGGCGGGAACGGGTCTCGTGCTGGCCGGTACCGACGTGTTCATGCCGCCGTTCGGCGGAGCCGTGCGCACCTGGGTCGCCGGGGACACGCACGATCCCGCGCAGGTCAGGCCCTATGCCCCGGAAACGGTGAACCCCGAGGCCTGGGCGGACATGCGCGCGTTCCGCGGCCCGATCGTGGAAATCCACGAGCTCAACTTCTTCGTGCTCCTCGTGCTGATTGCGGTGCACATCGCGGCCGCGATATACACGGAGTTCCGTGAGGGCGGCACGGTCATCTCCGCCATGTTCACGGGAGTCAAGTGGCACTCCGACGAGCCGGTCGACGCCGGCACGGCCGCCGGCCCGGCCACACCCACCGCTCCGGTCGAGCCCGGCGGCGGACATTGAGAGGAGACGGCGATGTACAGGAAGATTCTCGTTCCGGTCGACGGCAGCGCGGCCTCCACGCGGGGCCTCGAGGAGGCGATCGCCTTCGCCAAAGCCACGGGGGCGACGCTGGAGCTCGTGCACATCGTGGATGAATTCGTCATCGCGGCGGGCGCGGCGCCGTCGGTATGGCAGGATCTCGTGGACGCATTGCGCGAAACCGGCGAGAAGGTTCTCGCCGATGCGGAAGCCGCGGTGCGCGGCCAGGGCGTCACGTGCACGAGCGAGCTCCTGAAAGCCACGAGCGGCGGCGCGGCCGGCGCCATCGTCGCGCACGCGAAGAAAACGTCCGCGGACCTGATCGTGATGGGCACGCACGGCCGCCGCGGCCTGCGCCGGCTGACCCTGGGGAGCGATGCCGAGCTGGTGCTGCGCTCCTCGCCGGTGCCCGTGCTCATGGTGCGCGCCGGGACGGAATCCGACTGAACATCCACCGGCGCGGAGAGGGCACCCGCTCCGGCCGCCGGGGCGTGATCGATACCACCGCCCGGCGGGCGCCGGGCGGGTTGCCCGTGTCGACGTGAGCGAGGCGGCGGTGCCCGAGGTTGCACTTTCGCTGCTCGCCCTGCTCGCCGCGGGCGTGCTCGCGGGGCAGGTGCGGGAACGCAGGGCCAGGCAGAGGCTGTTGTCCGCGTTGCGGGACGGCGGCTCACGTGCGCCGGCGGCGGTGAGCGCCGACTCGCTCGGCGCGCTGCCCGTGCCGGTGTCCCGCTATCTCCGCCTGGCGCTGCACGATGCACCGGCCGTGATCACGAGGGCGGAGCTCCTCCAGTCGGGCGTGCTGCGCGAGTCGCCGACGGCGCGCCGCTGGGCGAAATTCTCTGCGCGCCATTCCATCGTGCCGCCGTCTCCGGGCTTCGTCTGGGACGCGCGCGTCGAGCTGCCGCTCGGCGCGCACGTGCGCGTCCTGGACGGTTACGTCGGCGGCAGCGGGTCGGGCCGCGTGAGCCTGCTCTCGACGCTGAAAATCGCGGAGGCCGCCGGCAGGCCCGAGCTCGATGCCGGCGCGCTGCACCGCTACCTGGCCGAGAGCGTCTGGTTCCCGAGCGCGCTGCTGCCGCAGTCCGGCGTCACCTGGACGCCGCTCGACGACCGCCGTGCGCTTGCTTCGCTTACCGATGGCCCGACGACGGTAACGCTCGAGTTCCGCTTCAACGGTGCGGGCGAAGTTGCCGGTATCTACACACCCGCCCGCTGGGCGAGCTCGGGCGGCGGCTATCGCGAGCTGCCCTGGGAAGGGCACTTCCGCGACTATCGCGAGCATTGCGGGATACGCATCCCGTTCTACGGCGAGGTCGGCTGGTGGATCGACGGCTGGCTCGAGCTCGTGTGGAAAGGCGAGCTCCGCGGCGCGGCTTACGAGCTTGCGGCGTAGCCGTCAGCCGGCAGGCGTGAAGGCGGGCACGCCGATCAGCAGGGGGTGCAGCCACACGCCGAACACGACGTACACGACGAGGCCGAGCGCGACGGCGATCCAGTCGTTCCCGGGTGACGGCGGCGCGGTTTTGATGACCTGCGGCGGGCGTTGCGTGAATGACCAGCGATCGGCAACGGCCCACACGAGGAAGCCGCCGAAGAGCAGCACGTCCGCCAGCGTGCCGTTGGCGAGCAGGTGCGCGATCGACCAGAGCATCGTGCCGATCAGCATCGGGTGCTGCAGCCGCGCCTTGATGCGCCCCGGCAGGTACGCGGCGAAGACCAGCGGGAATACCGGCAGCATCAGCAGGTGGGTGACGTGCCGCATCCAGAAAGGCGGCGTGTAGAGCACCGTCGGTTCCTGCCGCGCGACGCCGTAGCCGTAGACGAGCAGCACGAAGCCCGCGAGCGAGGCGAGCGCGTAGAGCCCGCGCCAGGGACCGGGCCCCAGCCGCTCGCGCCAACGCTCCCGCAGGGCGGGCGCGACGATCGCCGCCGAGTGGACGCCAAGGAAGAGCACGAGGCCGAGAACCAGCAAGCCCATGCCGTGCAGTGTGCCACGCAGGAGTGCGCATTGCGCGCGATCGAAGGCAGGCGCCGGGAAACCTGGGGTAGGAGCGCGCATCGCGCGCGACCAGGGGCAGGGAAGGAATAAGGGAAAGATCGGGGGCGCGGTCGAGGTCCGCTGTCCGCGCGATGCGCGCTCCTGCAGGTCAACCCCGCCGACATGGACAGGATCGCGCCCGGGCGGGTATGTTCTCCACCGCAGGCGGACGCCGGCCCGCCGCACTTACAACGCGAGCGGTCCGCGAGCGAGGGTATCGGGATGACGTGGTGGGCGTGGCTGATCCTGGGGGCGGTGCTGTTCGGCGCCGAGCTGTTCGCGATCGACGCGCAGTTCTACCTCGTGTTCCTCGGCCTGTCCGCCGCCCTCGTCGGGCTGCTGACCCTCGCCGGCCTCGACTCGCCCGAATGGATCGAATGGCTGATTTTTGCCGCCTTCGCGCTCGTTTCGATGTTCGCCTTCCGCCGCAGCCTGTACGAGAAAATGCGCGGCAACGCGCCGGGTTTCCAGGAAGGCCTGGGCGGTGAGTACGTGACCGTGCCCGCCGACCTGGAAGTCGGCGCGCGGAGCCGGGCCAGCTTTCGCGGGTCCGACTGGACCGTGGTGAACGACGGCCCGAGCCGGATACCGGCCGGGGCCCGCGCACGCATCCTGCGCAACGACGGGCTGACGCTGTACGTGAGCGCCGATGGCGATCGGGCGTCGTAACGAACACCAAAAAAACGCCGGGAGGGACCGACCATGACCTCACTGTACGTGGCATTGGCCGTCGCGGCCGTCGTCATCTTCGTCATCGCGAAGACCGCGGTCGTCGTGCCGCAGCAGAACGCGTACATCGTCGAGCGGCTGGGCAAGTTCAGCCGGGTGCTGGGCGCCGGCTTCCACATTCTCGTGCCGTTCGTCGAGCGCATCGCGTACAAGCACACGTTGAAGGAGCAGGCCGTCGACATCGTCGAGCAGGTCTGCATTACCCGGGACAACGTGCAGGTCGGCGTCGACGGCGTGTTGTACATGCAAGTGCTGGATCCGAGTCGCGCGTCCTATGGCATCGCCAATTACGAGTTCGCGATTTCACAGCTCGCACAGACGACCCTGCGCAGCGAGATCGGCAAGATCGAGCTCGATCGTACTTTCGAGGAGCGCGGCGCCATCAATGCCAACGTCGTGCAGGAGCTGGACAAGGCGACCGAGCCGTGGGGCGTGAAGGTGCTGCGCTACGAGATCAGGAACATCAACCCGCCGCGCGACGTGCTCGGCGCGATGGAGAAGCAGATGCGCGCCGAGCGCGAGAAGCGCGCCGTCATTCTCACCTCCGAAGGCGATCGCGACGCCGCGATCAACCAGGCGGAAGGCGAGAAGCAGCGCGTCATCAAGGCCTCGGAAGCCGCCAAGCAGCAGCAGATCAACGAAGCGGAGGGCGAGGCCGCCGCGATACTGGCCGTGGCCAACGCGACGGCAGAGGGGCTGCGGCGCGTGGCCGAGGCCCTGGTCGAGAACGGCGGCCACGAAGCCATGCAGCTGCGGGTTGCCGAGCAGTACATCGAGGAGTTCGGCAATCTCGCGAAATCCGGCAACACGCTGGTGGTGCCGGCCAACCTCGCCGATCTCGCCGGCATGGTTGCGCTCGCGACGAACATCGCAAAGGAGAAGCCCGCACCCGCCGGCAGCGCGTGAGCGGCGCGCCCGGCGACCTCCGGCCCGCGGTTCTCAGCGTTCGATGGTGTAGAACAGGTCGCCGCCGCTCTGCGTGCTCGACGACTCGGTCACCAGCCGCCACTTGCTCGACAGCGCATACGAGAGCTTCAGCGTGGTCACCGGATCCAGCAGGCCGATGCCGTAACTGACGTACAGGTCCGGCGAGAGGTATTTGCCGACGACCAGCGCCGCCTGCTCGTTGTTCTCGCTCCCCGCCGCCTGTTCGTCGTTGCCGCCGGCCGCCGCCTCGCCGGTGCCGCCGCCGGACATCGTCTCGATGCCGATCTGGTCGACACCCAGCTTGTTCCCGAACTGCTGCGTGAGGAAGTTGCCGCCCTTGATGCCGAGGGCGAGCGCCGCGCGGGCGAGCGCGGAGCTTTCGGGGCCCTGGCCGCCCTCCAGGGCCCGGCCGAGCACGAGCCAGGAGAGCTGCTCGGACTGGCTCATCGGCGGGTCCGAGAAGACCGAGAATTCCGGTCGCGTGAGCCTGCCCCTGACCTCGACGCCGACCAGGACGTCCTCGGCCGGCCGCCGCACCGCGCGCACGTCGAGCCCCGGCTCGTCGAGCGGCCCGCCCGCGAACAGCACCCGGCCGCGCTGGATTTCGAGATCCTGGCCGTACGCCTTGTAGAAACCTTTCGTGACGTTGATCTCGCCGGTGGCCGTCGTGGGCTCGTTCGGCGCCCGGGTCACGGTCAGGTCGCCCGCGAGAGCCGCGCTCAGGCCGAACCCGATGAAGCTCACCGGCTCCTTCTCGACGCTCTGCGGCTCGATTTCCCCGGCGGCCGCCTCGCCCGCACCCTCTTCCGCCTGCGCCTCTTCCGGGTTGCCGAGGATCACCCGGACCCTGGCCGCTACCGCGAGCGCCTCCTTCGCCGCCTCCTCTCCCGCATCCGGCTGCACGATCACCTGGTCGGGCGAGACACCGACCGCGGACTCCGGCGCCTGCTGCATCTCGATCCGGGCTTCGGGCACGCGCACGACGCCGGTCACGTCGAGCCGCCGGCCCGCGAGCTTCGCGTCGAGATCCGGCGCGATGCGCACGGTCGCCTCCGGCCGGTCGAAGACCGTGAAGCTCTCGCCGCGAATCTTCAGGTTCGCATGCGGGCCGTCCGCGTCCGAGCCGGCGGTGCCCTCGACGCGCAGCACCCCGTCGCCCGAGCGGGCGCGCATCTCGATGTCGAGGTCGCCGGCGCCGCGGCCGCGCACGGCGGCATGGATCTCGCGCAGGCGGAGCTCCGGCCCGGGCAGCGTCGCGGCGCCGTCCTCGAGGACGAGGCTGCCGTTGAGCGCCGGCGCGGCGAGCGTACCGGACACGCCCACGTCGCCTTCGACGCGGCCGCGCAATGACGAGATCTGCGGCGTGAATTGCGTCAAAAAGCCGAGCTCCGGCAGGTTTGCCCGCAGGCGCGCCTCGAGCGGCCTTTCGGCGAGCGGAGCGTTGCCCGGTGCGATGGTGCCCTGCGCCGCGAGTCCCCCGCCGGATGCGAGCGGCAGGTCGAGCGTGAGCTCCGCGCCGTCGGCTCCTTGCACGTCCAGCGCGATGTCGCCGGCGGCGAACGCGAGCACCGGGCGCCGCGTCTCCGCGTCGTCCCCCGTGAGAACCTCGATCGGTGTCGTCTGCAGGTCGAGGCGGACGGTCGGACCGCCGCTCGGCCTTCCCTGCGCCATCTCCAGCCGGCCGCTGCCGCCGATCGCGCCTTCGATGCCCGCGGCCGGAGGCAGGAACGCGTTCGCGAGGGCGAGCGGCAGGTCCTCGAGCTCGAAGCCGGCCGCGAGCCGCTCGGGCGTCCGCTCGCCTTCGACGCAAACGCGGGCGGGACCGCCCGTGAGGCAAAGCGGCTCGAGCCCGGCCGCGGCCGCCGACACCTGGCCGCGCGCCGGCGCCTGCAGCGACCACGACTCGAGCTTCGGGTGTGCGTAATCGAGCCGCCGGACGACGAACGCCCAGGCGTTGTCCGCCGCGAGCGCGCCGTCGACGCCGAGATCCAGCCGGCCGGCGCTGGTCTGCGCGTCGAGGGTCAGCGTGTGCTCCCCTCTCGTGCCCGTGCCTTCCAGGGAAAGCGATTCGACGTCCACGCCGCCAAGCGCCGCGCGGCCGAGCGAGAGCGCGAGCTCCGAGCGCGATCTGCCGCCGGCCGCGACGTTCGCGGAGAGCTCCAGCGACGCGACGCGGTAGTCCGCGTAGCGCAGCTCCGACCCCGAGAGCTCTGCGGTGACGTCCGGTGCCTTCAGTGTGCCGCCGATGTTCCCGCGGCCGTCCAGCTGCCCGCCTGCCTCCGGCAGCAGGGCGCCCAAATTGTCGCTCGCCATCGACCAGTCGACCGCCAGCTGCTCGCCGATGCGGCCGCCGGCCGCGAGCCGGGTCGTGCCGGAGCGCAACTCGAAGGTGTCGAGCGCGAGCGTGCCGTCGTCGAACCGGCCGCGCGCGTCGAGCGCGACCGGCCGGCCGCGCAGGCGGCCTTCGGCGTGCAGGACCTCGAGACGCGCCGTCGCACCCGTGTCCGGCATGCTGCCCTCGCCGCGAACGGCGAGATCGATGCGGCCGGGCCAGGCGCCGGCGAGACCGCCGGGGTTCAGGCCGCGGCCGGTGAGGTCGACGCGGCCGGCGAGCACCGGCGCCCAGGCGATCCCGGCCGTGCCGTGCAGCGTGCCTTCGAGGGTGGCGATGTCGAGCGAGGCGACTTCGAAATGCCGATCGTCGCCCTGGCCGGTGAGCACCACCCGGCCGTCCGCCTGGTTGGGCACGCCGAGGGCGGCGTCGAGCCGCGCGCGGTAGTCCGCGAGCGTGCCCTTGACCTCGAGGCGTCCGCCTTCGCTCGCAACCTGCGGGCTGCCGGCGAGCGGCCACTGCAGCCCCGTCCAGTCGGCGGCGACGTCGACGCGCGGCTCGCGCCCGGTGAGCTCGACACGCCCGCGCGCCCGGATCCGGCCGTTCGCGAGGTTCGCCGTCAGCCGTTCGATGGCGATCGCGTCGGGCGAGACCTCGCCGGCAAAGTCGAGGTCGACCGGGCCTGTGCCGGGCTCGGAGCCTTGCGCGCGGAGCTCGACGCGGATCGCATCGAGTCCGCCCGTCGCATTGATCTGCGTGCTCACGACCGCCGGGGGCAGGTGGCTCGCAACCTGCGCGAGCCGCACGCGCGTCACTTCGAGGTCGGCCTCGAAGCTGGGCTCGTCGAGCACGTCTTGCGCCGTCGCTTCGAGGCGCAGGTTGTAAGGCTCGGCGATTGTTTGCAGCAGGCGCAGATCCGCGAGACTGCCGTCAATGCGCGTGCTGCCGGTGAGCGGCGCGACACGCGGCGGCCGCACGGTGTACGCGAGACTGGCATCCAGCGGGTAATTGCCGCGCGGCAGGACGGAAGCTCGCGCCCGGGCATCGACGAGAGGCGCCTCCAGCGCCAGCTTTTCGATCTCGAGCGAACGGTCCGTCCATTGCGCCACGAGCTCCACCGCTTTCACGACGAGCGGCTCGCCTGCTTCCGCCCCATGCACCTCGATGTCCCGCACGCGGGCATCCGCGACGAACACATCGAGCGGCAGGTCGATGCGCTCCGGCAGCTCGAACGGCTGCTTCTCCTCTGCGGGCGGCGGCTGCTGCTTGCGCGCGGTGTAGCGCAGGCCGTCGGCGTGCAGCCGCTCGATGCGCAGCGTGCGGCCGAAGAGCGCCGACAGCCGCCACTCGAGCTCGAGCCGGTCGAGCGCGAGCGAGAAGCCCGGCATGTTCACGCGGACGTCGTGGACGACGAGGGGCCCGGCAACCTTGCCCTGCACCGTGCCGATCTCGATGCCCTCGGGCAGGTACCCCGCGGCGCGCGCGAACGCGAAGCGCAGCCCCGATTCCGTCCCGAGCAGCCACGCCGCCGTGACCACGATGAGCAGCAGCAGGCAGCTGGCGGCGAGCGCCGCGATCGCCAGTCCGCGGCGGATGGCACGCCATGCGGACGGGCCGCTCACAGATCCGGCCCCAGGCTGATGTGCAGGCGGAAATCCCGCGTGGGGTCATCGAGCGGATGCGCGAAGTCGACGCGGATCATGCCGACGGGCGAACGGTACCGCAGGCCGAGGCCGACGCCGCTCACGAGGCTGCCGCCGGGCGCGGTGTTCGTGGCATTGCCCGTGTCGAAGAACGCGGCAAGGCCGAAGTTGCCGAAGACCAGGTAGTCGACCTCCACGCTGCCGACCAGCAGGTAACGGCCGCCGACGTCGTCGCCGAACTCGTTTTCCGGCGACAGGTCCTGGAAACCGTAGCCGCGCACCGTGCGATCGCCGCCGGTGAAGAAGCGCTGCGACGGGGGGAGATCGTTGAACGCCTGCGCTTCGGTGACCCCGGTCTCGCCACGCAGCAACAGCCGCCCGCGGCCGCCTAGCGGCAGCACCGTCCGGATACCGAACGTCGCCTGCACGAAGCTCGTTTCGGCGAGCGCGCTTTCCGGTGCGCCGTGCACGTCGAGGCTCGCGCTGATGCCACGCCGCGGAAACAAGGTGTCGTCGGCTCGCTGCCAGCTCAGGTTGATGCCGGGATAGAGCAGCGTGGCGTCGTCGGACGGCTGCTCGCCGAAGCGGAAATGCTCGCGGTCGTAGCGCAGGTAGAGCCGCCGGCGCAGCCCGTGCCAGTCGTCCTCGCGGCTCGCGCCGACGCTGAACACCTCGCTGTCGGAATCGCCGATCTCTACCTGCTGCAAGCTGCCGAAAAAGGTGAGGCGATCCGCCGCCACGTTCTCGATGGGCACGTGGTACTGCGCAGTGAACGAGTTCCGCACGGCCGAGAGCTGCGCGTCCACGTTGAATTGATGACCGCGGCGGTTGATGCGGCGGAATTCGGTGCCGAGCGTGAGCCGCGGCCCGGTGTCCGTGCCGTAGCCGAGGCCCACGGACCAGCGCTGCGGATCGCGCGGTCGCGCGTGGACGGTGACCGGAACCTGGAAGTCCTGCGCCCGGTCGCGCCCGACGTCCACGTCCACGGCACTGAAGTAATCGCTGCCGCTCAGCGCGAGCTGCAGGTCGATGAGGCGCTCGGTGTCGAACGGCTCGCCGCGCTCGATGTCGTTGAAGCGGCTGACGAAGGCCGGGTCGAGGACCGACTGCTCTATGCGCACGTCGCCGAAGTAGTAGCGCGGCCCGCTGTCGAGGATCAGCCGGATGTCGGCTTCGCGCCGTTCCGGGTACACGCGGATTTCGCTTTGCGCGTAGCGGGCATCGAGGAATCCGGCGGAGTATACGGTCTGCATCAGCCCGTCCTTCGCGCGTTCGTAGGCAGGATGACTGAGGACGTCGCCTGGCGCGATGGCGATGCTCTCCAGCTGCTTCTTCACTTCGGGCAGCTCGGCGGCCGGCCCGTCGACGCGGATTTCGACGTTTGCGACGTGCGTGGGCTCGCCGGCATCCACGTCATAGGTGGCCACCCAGCCGTCTTCGGTACGCTCGAGTCTCGATTCGATGTGCGGCGAGTAATAGCCGAAGGGCTGCAGCGCGCGGCGGATCTCGTCCGGCGCTTTCCTGTGCAGCGCGCGGATCTCCGGCTCGCGGAGCGGTTGGGCCTCCTCGTCTTCTTCCTGCGCCGCGGTGCGCTGGACGAGGCTCAGGAATGCCCTGGCGTTCTTCTCGAGTCGATCGTCCAGGCCTTCGATGCGCACGTCCACGGCGGCGGCGGCCGCGAGGCGTACGCCGAGCAGCAGGCCGGTCAGGAGGATGATTCGTCGCACACCGATGGCTCCGTCCCGCCCCGCGGGCACGGGACGCGCACAGTTCCTGATTCAGGGAGTATGGTTCATGGCGTCGCGGCCGCGCGGAGAGCCCGGGGCGCCGGTGAATCGCGTATGCTCGCCGGATGATCGAGACGGAACGCCTGCTCCTGCGCCGGGTGGATCCGGAGCGCGATTTCGAGCCGTGGGCGCGCACCATGGCCGACGCGCGCGTCGTCCGCTTCCTCGGCACGGCGCCCATGGGTCGGGCACTCGCCTGGCGGCACATGGCATCGATCGTCGGCCACTGGTCGATCCGCGGCTACGGTTTCTTCTCGGTCGAGGAGAAGGCGACCGGCGCATGGGTGGGCCGCGTCGGTCCGTGGTATCCGGAGGGCTGGCCCGCGCCGGAGATCGGCTGGACGCTTTCCCCCGATCACTGGGGCAAGGGCTTCGCCACGGAAGCCGCACGGGCGGCGCTCGCCTACGCGTTCGAGACGCTCAGATGGGAGAGCGTCGTGCACGTCATTCTTCCCGGCAACGCCCGCAGCATCGCGGTGGCGGAGCGGCTCGGCTCGCGCTTCCTGCGCTCGGAGAACGGGCTCGACGGCGTGACGGACCGCGAGGTCCTCATCTATGGCCAGGACGCCCCGTGAAAGCTTGCCTGGCGTATGCTCTCGATTTTTGCCGGTTGTGTATGTGCATGTGTATGCGGTAAACTGGCATCCTTCCGGCAGGAGTAGTCATGGCAGCCTCGGAGAAGATGGTCAGAAAGCAATTTCTCGTCCCGCCGTCCACCGTCCGTCGGCTCGAGCAACTTGCAGCCAAGCGAGGCACCTCGGCATCCGAAATCGTTCGGCAGGCGATCAACTCGTTCGACGTCAACGACGCGGAGGCGATGCAGGCTTCCGATCTCATGGAGCTGGTGTCCGAACGTCTCAAAGAAGCGATCAAGTCGACACGCCGGGCGCAGCGAGTCGTTTCCCGCTCGTTGGAAAATCTGAGCTCGGGTGGAAACTGATGGCCGGCTGGAAAGACATCTTGCTCGACGTGCTGAAACTGACGGATGAAGTGAAGCGCTTGAACGCCACGACGGAGAAACTGGCCGAGCGCACGATCGACATGGACAAGCGTCTCGTGAGACTGGAGACGATGGTTGAACTGGCTCAGAGGCGGCGCTTGCCCGACGGATCACCACAGCCCTGACGGGGGATCAGCTGCGCAGGAAATCAGCGGCGTAGGGGCGGTAAGGCTGGCGGAAATGCCAGAACAACGCGGCCGCGATCACCGCGAGTGAGAGATACATCGTGAGCCGCCACGGGTTGGCGGATGGCCGGATCACCTCGAACGTGTCCACGAAGATCACCTCGCAGGCGCCGTCGCCGGTGTCCTCGCGCGTCGTGCTCGTGCCGCGCCGCCCGCCGCCGATCGCGCCGTAGCTCGCGAGCACGCCCCTGATGTGCACCTGGTCGCCGATCGCCACGTCCGCAACGCGCTCGCGGATGGCCGGATCGTCGGAGATCAGGTGGTTGTTCGACATCTCCGTCATGTCGAAGCTTTCCCACGCCGCGCGGCTCGAGGTGTGCACGTTGCAGGTGAAGACGCCGTTCCAGAAATCGAGATCGCCGAGGTACTCGCTGGTCGCGTTGTCACCCCAGACCACGCACACGTCGGCCATGTTGAGGTGATCCCTCGCGAGCCGGTGCATCCGGCTGCCCTCGCCGTGCTGCCGGTACGAGACGACGAGGCCGTACAGGTCGTACTCGAATACCGGCTCCACCGTGTAGTCGATGCCGTCCCAGCGGGTCGTGAACGGCGCCCGCGAGGTGGGCGCCTGCGCCGGGTCCGCGGCGAGCGCCGCGTCGACGTCGAGTCCGGCGGGCACGTCATTGCGCTTCCAGAACGCGAGCGCGAAGACGGCGCAGGCGGCGATCAGGATCCAGCGATGGATGAGCGAATCCTCCGTGACTCGTTCGCGGAATTTCGCGACGGGACCGCGGCCAGGGCGGTGCGCGCGCGGATCAGCGACCAGTCGCGGACCCACTGCGCGAACGCGGGGGCCGCGATCGGCCGGCTGATGAAGTAGCCCTGCGCCGCTTCGCAGGAGAGTGCGCGCAGACGCTCGAGCGTCGTGGCGTCCTCGACGCCTTCCGCGACGACACTCAAGCCGAACTGGTGCGCGAGCTCGATCGCGGCGCGCACGATCGCCTCGTCGCGCTCCGTCTCCAGGTGAGTGACGAAGGTTTTGTCGATCTTGAGCTCGTCGAGCGGCAGGCGCTTCAGCTGCGCGAGCGAGGACTGCCCCGTGCCGAAGTCGTCGATCGCCACGCGAAAGCCGAGCTCGCGGATGCAGGTCACGACCGACAGCGCCATGTGGATCTTGTGCATGATCGCGCTTTCGGTCACCTCGAGCGTGACGTTGCCGGGCTTCAAACCGTTGCGTTTGGTCACGTCGAGCAGGAAGTGCGGCAAATACTCGTCCGTCAGGTCGTCGACCGAGATGTTGACCGCGATCGACAGGTCGAGGCCGGCGGTGCGCCAGCCGGCACAGTGCGCAATCGAGCTCTCGAGCGCCCAGCGCGTCAGGTGCGGGATGCCGCCGGATTGCTCGATGGCGTCGATGAAAGCGGCCGGCATGAGCAGCCCGTGCTCCGGATGCCGCCAGCGTACCAGCGCCTCCGCGCCCAGCACCGCACGCGTGCGGCAGTCGATCTGCGGCTGGAAACAGAGCTCGAGCTCGCGGTTCCTGAGCGCGCGCGGGAAATCCCCGACGATCCGGATCTGCTCGCGCGCCCGCTCCTCCTGCTCGGTGCTGTACACGGCGGCCGGCTCGGACTGGAGCTGCGCCTCGTTGCGCGCGAGGGAGGCGAGGCGGAGCAGCTCCGCCGCATCCCGGCTGTGCGCCGGATAGCACGCGACGCCGGCCGTCGCCTGCAGCGACAGGTTGGCGCCGGCGGCCGGCACGCCGGCGCGCAGCAAATCGGCCAGCCTTGCCACGTGCTCGAGCGTCTGCTCGGCGTCGTAACCCGGCAGCACGAGCACGAATTCCAGGTCGCTCGTGTGGCCGAGCAGCTGTCGTTCGCGCAGCTGGCTGCCGAGCAGATTCGAGACGAGCCGGATCACCTCGTCGCCCGCGCGGCGGCCGAGCGTCGAGATCATGCGATCGAAGCGATCGGGCACGATGCTCACGACGGTGAGGCGCTCCACCGAGCCGAGCGCCGCGCGCAGGCGATCGGCGAGCAGCCCGCGATTCGGCAGACCGGTGAGGCCGTCGTAATGCGCGATGCGGTAGATGGCTCGCTCGCGGTCGGCGATCGCGTCCTGCATGGCGTTGAAGCCGGCGGCAAGGTCGCCGAGCTCGTCCGTCGAGGCGACCTGCACGGCTTCGGTGTACACACCCTCCTGCATGCGGCGTGCGGCGCGCGCCATCGTCTGCACCGGCAGCGTCACGCGCCGCGCGAGCCAGACCGCGCCGCTCACCGCGAAGAGGAGCGCCACGCCGGTGATCGCGAACAGGATGCCGCGGATGCGGCGGAACGACGCCATCGCCTCGCTGAGCGGCAGTTGCAGTGCGATGTAGACGTCGCGGGACTCGGGCAGGAACTGCCTGACCTCGCTCAGGTACACCTCGTCGACCGCGGGCCGCTCGAGCGTACCGGCGGCGGGCGGTTGCAGCAACGAGGTGGCGTCGGCCGCGAGCTCGGGAGAAAGCGTGGACGCGAGAACCTGCGGCTTGCCGCCCTCGAAGCGCAGGAACGTCGTCTCGAGCCCGGTCAGGCGCTTGATGTATTCCGCGAGCCCAGCGTCGATGGGAAAACCGAGCATGACGCGCGCGATCGTCGTCGGTGCGCGCAGCGGCACCGTCACGGTCTCGAACGGCATGCGGTCGAGCAGCGTGACGCCGTGGCTGACGATGCCGTCATCCGGCGCTTGCGCGTACTGCGGAAAGGCCGTATCCGCATCCGGCCGGCCGCTTTCGCGCGAGCTGGCGACGACCTTGCCGTCGAGATCGAGGAGCAGCGCGGCTTCGGCCCCGGCGCGCGCCGCGTGATTGCCGAGCGCCGAGCGGATCGTCGCCTGGTCGCCGCCGGCGACCGCCTGCTTGAAGCCGAAATCGGCGACGAGCACGCCGGCCGTGGTGCGGAGCTGGGCCGCACGGTTGTGGATGAACTCGTCGAACACGATGCCGCCGAGGTCGACCGAACGGCGCGCCTTCGCCTGCGCGTCGCGCTCGATGACGTGCAGCACCGGGAACAGCGTGAGGAGCTGGATCGCCATCACGAGCGCGACGGCGAGCAGCAGGACTTTCTGCCGGAAGTTGAATCGCTGCATGGCGCGGTTCGCGCGGACGGCTGTTAAGCGCCTGATATTACGCAGAAGTTCGGCGGCTTTGTGTGCGCTCGGTCACGGATGGCGGCAATGCGCGTGCCTAGAATGAGCGGTCCCGATCGAGCACCTGGACACGGCGGATCGACCACCGATGCGGGACCGGCAATCGCACAGCGCTCTCCCGTATCGGGCGACGGCGGCCGTGCTCGCCTGCATCGCCTGTGGCGCCGCTCAGGCGGCGAGCGTCACCGTCGGCGTGCTCGATCAGGACGGTGCCCCCGTGCCCGACGTCGCCGTGTACGCCGTGCCGGAAGACCGGCCGGCCCCGCCCGCCGCCGATCCGCCGCCGCACGCGATCATGGACCAGGTCGATCTGGAGTTCGTGCCGCACATCCTCGTCGTGCAGACCGGCACTGTGATCGAGTTCCCCAACAGCGACAACGTCAATCATCACGTCTACTCGTTTTCGGAAGCGAAGTCGTTCGAGCTGCCGCTCTACAAGGGCCGTGTCTACCCGCCGCTCGAGTTCGAAAAATCCGGCATCGTCACGCTCGGCTGCAACATTCACGACAACATGCTGGGTTACATCTTCGTGGTGGATACACCCTGGTTCGCGAAGACCGATGCGGCGGGCCAGGCGAAGCTCGACGCGATGCCGGCCGGCCGCTACCTGCTGCACGTGTGGACGCCGCGTATCGGCAGGCGCGACCTGCCGTCCGGGCAGGAGATCGATCTGCGCGGCGATGGCGACGGCGCGCTGTCGTTCCGCATCGAGGGCAAGCTGTTCCCGCCGCACGGGCAGGACGGCAGTCTCAAATGGTCCACGTACTGATCGCCGCCGTCCTGCTGGTCGTCTGCGGCACGGCAGCCGCGGAGACGAGCGGACGCCACGAGCTCGCCGTTGATGCCACGCTGGGCTTCGCATACGGCTCCTCGGACTACGGCGCGTGGACCGACGGTGCTTACGGCAAGCTGCGGATCGGCGACGGGCCGGGCTTCGGAGCCACGCGCCTCTTTACCGAGTACCGCGGCCGGCTCGCGCCGACGCTCACGGCGCATGTCTCGGCCGATTACGTGGACGATGCATCGCCCGGAGTCGACCTGACCGAGGCATACCTGCAGTGGCGGCCGGTGCCGCACTCGCCGCTCCGCCAGCAGTGGCGCCTTGGCGCGTTCTATCCGCCGCTCTCGCTCGAGAACGGCGAGCGGGGCTGGCAGAGCCCGTACACGCCGTCGTTCTCGGCCATCAACTCCTGGCTCGGCGAGGAGATCCGACCGGTGGGGCTCGAGTGGTCGTTCAAACGGCGCTTACTTATGAGCAGCGCGCCGCACGAGCTCGGCGGCTTCGCCGGTGCCTTTTACGGCAACGACCCGGCGGGCACGTTGCTCTTCTGGCGCGGCTTCGCGATTCACGACCGGCAGAGCCGGCTCGGCGACGAGCTGCCGCTCGCGCCAATGCCGGTCTTCGACGCCACCGGTGCGATCGCCGGTTATGCAGAGCAGTCGTTCGCGCCGTTCAGGGAGATCGACGACCGGCCGGGATTCTACGGCGGCGTCGAATGGCGCTACGCGCGCCGCGCCCTGCTCCGGCTCGGGCACTGGGACAACCGCGCCGAGGAGCGGGCGTTCGCGCGCGGCCAGTGGGGCTGGCGCACGCGCTTCTCGATGCTCGCCGCGCAAGTCGAGCTGTTCGAAGGCATCGGGCTCGTGGCGCAATGGCTGTCGGGCGACACGCGCTGGCTCATCGCCACCACGCCGACCGGCCTGCGGACGCCGGCTACCGAGCTCGTCCATGACGACTTCGACGCGAAGTTCCTGCTGCTCACGAAGACGATCGCCGACGTGCACCGCCTGACGCTGCGCTACGACGATTTCGGGTACGAGCGCACGACCGGCGAGATCCTCGACTCCGGCCACGCGTGGACGCTCGGCTACCGGCACGACGCCGGCGGGCGGCTCGCGGTCTCGCTCGAGGGCCTGCTGATCGACTCCGGGCGCGACCTCTGGACCGAGTTCTACGCCCTGCCCCGCGCGACCGGCGAGGGCCAGCTGCGCCTCCAGGTGCTGCTCCGCCTCAGCCCCTGACGGCGGCCGCTGCGGTCTCTGCCGAGCGTGGCTCCGCCACGATCACCACCGATGTTGAGCGTCGGCGTCACCCATCCGTGAGACGTCGGGCACCTCAGGAAGTCACGGCCGCGCCGGTACGGGCACGCGCTTGGAACCGTCGAGCTCCGCGGCCATGTCGCGGATGTTGCGGTCCGCAAAATAATCGAACCAGTGCAACTCACCGAAGCGTCGCTCGAGCTCCGGCATCACCGATTCCACGAGGGCAGCGCCGGATTTCCCGTCTTCCGCGGCTTGCCCCACCAGCTGGCGCAGCTCGACGAGGTAGTCGCGGAAGGCGCGGACGTCGGAGGCTTTCCCGAGCTCGCCGTGGCCCGGGACGAAGGTCGCGTCCGCATGATCGTCCAGGAACATCTCGTTGGTCGCGATCTGGTCGCGGGTGTTGGCGTCGATCAGGTTCGGCAGCGAGTGATTCCAGAAAAAGTCGCCGGTGAACACGACCTGGGCATCCGGCACGACCACGATGGAATCGCCGCCCGTGTGCCCGGGACGTACCTGCACCACGACGGGGCGGTCGCCGAGGTAAATCGTGATGCCGTCGTCATAAGTGACCGATGGCAGCGCGAGCGAAGCCACCCTCTGGCGCTGCCCGGCCGTGGGCGAAGCGCCGAAGAACTTCAGGTTTTCGGTCCGTTCCCAGTCGCGCACGTTGCGCTGCGCCAGAACGACGGCGCCGGCCTGCGCGAGCACCGCGTTGCCCGATACGTGATCGAGGTGATAGTGCGTGTTCACCACGTAGCGGACCGGCAGCTCAGTGGTCTCGCGGATCGCGTCGAGCAGGGCGCTCGCCGCTGCCGGATCCTGGAAGGTATCGACGACCAGCACGGCGTCCGGCCCGACCACGAAGCCGGCGTTCGAGCCAGCGCCGCTGTCGGGGACGGCGATCGCGGCCCACACGCCGTGGCCGAGGTCGTGCAGCTCGAAATACGGCCCCGCGCCGGCCACGGGTGCTGCCGCGCAGAACGCGCCGACGAGGAACATCGCGCAAACGGTGACTGTCCGCCACATGCTGCTCACCCCGCGTGAGGCCGGCCGGAAAACACGGCAGTGTATGTCACCGCGCGGCGCACCGCAGAACGGCCGTGCTTCCGGATTCGAGGCTCGCGGGAGGAGCGGGGAACGCAGCGCCGGGCCGCGTGGCCGGCTACTCCATCCGGGACGGGAATCCTACGATCGGCCGGGCAGGGGAATGAGGACAGATACTGACCGCTATATGCAGTAAGCTGGCCGCATGTCCCTCGATGCCTTCCATCCCGCCGTCCGCGGCTGGTTCGAGCGGCGTTTCGGCGCGCCGACCGCGGCGCAGGCCGCCGCCTGGCCGGCGATCCGCGCGGGCGGGCACACGCTGCTCGCGGCGCCGACCGGCTCCGGCAAGACGCTCGCCGCGTTCCTCTCGGCGATCGACGACCTCGTCCGCGAGGGCGAGGCGCGCGGGCTGCCGGACGAGACGCGGGTGCTGTACGTCTCGCCGCTGAAAGCGCTCTCGAACGACATCCACAAGAACCTCGACGAGCCGCTCGCCGGCATCCGCGACGCGCTGCTCGAGAGCGGCAAACCGGACGTCGAGATTCGCGCCCTCGTGCGCACCGGCGACACGCCGCAGCACGAGCGCGCGAAGATGCGGCGCACGCCGCCGCACATCGTGGTGACGACGCCGGAATCGCTGTTCATCCTGCTCACGTCGGAATCGGGTCGGAACATGCTGTCGTCCGTGCGCACCGTGATCGTCGACGAGATCCACGCGGTGGCCGGCACCAAGCGCGGCGCGCACCTTGCCCTTTCGCTCGCCCGCCTCGACGCGTTGTGTGCCGAGCGGCCGGTGCGCATCGGCCTGTCCGCGACCCAGAAGCCGATGGAGGCCGTCGCGCGCTTCCTCACCGGCGCCGAGGACTGCACGATCATCGACACCGGCCACCAGCGCGAGCGCGACCTCGCGTTGGCGCTGCCGCGCTCGCCGCTCGAGGCGGTGATGGCGACGGAGGTGTGGACCGAGTTGTACGACCAGCTCGCCGAGCTCGTGTCCGCGCACCGCACGACGCTGATCTTCGCCAACAACCGCCGCCAGTGCGAGCGCGTCGCGCGCCATCTCGGCGAGCGCATCGGCGAGGATGCCGTGACCTCGCACCACGGCAGCCTGTCGCGCGAGCACCGGCTGGATGCGGAGCAGCGGCTCAAGGCCGGCAAGCTGCGCGCGCTCGTTGCCACCTCGTCGCTCGAGCTCGGTATCGACGTCGGCGACGTCGATCTCGTCTGCCAGCTCGGCTCGCCGCGCGCGATCG
>CAZBGV010000031.1:0-29018 GCA_964491485.1 uncultured Woeseiaceae bacterium
GGTGCAGGTCCATCGCGACCGGCCGCCAGCCCACCAGTTGCAAGCCTGTCACGTCCCCGCTTAACCGCCCCTGAATGAAACCGAACGAAAACGTGTTCGTCACGAGCTCGAGGTCGAGGTTGCGCAGCCTGAGGTCGGCCGAAAGCTTCGGTACGAGACCGAAAGGCTCCTCGAGCCGGAAATTCGCGATTTCGATGTCGCCGTCGAAGGCGCGCGCGGTCAGCGAGCCGCCCAGTGTCGCCACGCCGCCGTCGTAGCGCAGGAGCGGCAGGCGGCCGGACAGGGTGCCGGAGAACGCCGGCCAGCCGAACGCGGCGGCGAGCTGCCCGAGCTGCACCGGCTCGAGTACGACGTCGACCAGGCCGGCGGCGTTCTCCGTGCCAAAATCCGTCACGGACAGGCGCTCGACGCGGAAGCCGCCGCCGAGCAGCGGGACGCGCAGCGGCTCGAGCAGCTCGAGGTCGTCGCCGCCGAGGCGCGCGCGCAACGATGCGGCGCCGAGGGGGATGCGGTAGGCGCTGGCAGCCTGCCAGGAAAGCGCCGTGACCGGCGCGTCGCCGGGAGCGCCGGCCGGCCCGGGCCAGTGCAGCTCGCCGCCGAGCCCCGCGATGGAGAGCCGGCCTTCACGGTCGTCCAGATGGACGTCGTCGAGGACGAGATCGAGGGCGGCGACCGCGCTGTCGACGAGGCGCACGCTGCCGGACACCGTGCCGGCGGTATCGAGGTCGCCGAGCAGGGTGCCCGCGGCGAGCACCTGCAGCACGCCCGAGTACAGCGCCGGGACGGAGGCGTGCTCGACGCGCAGCGTGCCCGACACCAGCGGCCCGGCCTCCGGGCCGGGCGGCAACCGCACGTCGAGGTTGCCGCCGACGGCGAGCGAGTCACCCTGGCGCAAGCTCACCGACGTGAGCGCAAAAGCGTCGAAATCCGCGCTCGCTTCGCCGGCCAGCGACGCGCTGACAGGCGCCTCTGCGAGATTTGCGTAGACCGGCTCGACATAGGCTTCGCCGCCGTCCGCTGCGAGCTCCGCGGCGAGCGCCCAGCCGTCACCACGGTGGTTCGCGTGCAATGCGAACGAGCCGTTCGCGCCGGCCGCGACCAGCGTGCCGGCCTCGTTGGAGAACGAGGCGCCGCGCAAGGCGCCGGTCACGGCCAGGGCGGAAAGCGCGCCGCCCCGCGTGTCGAGCGTGCCTTCGAGATCGACGGCGCCGGACGGGCCGAGGGCGGCGAGCTCTGGTGAGAAACGCGCCGCGAGCGGCGCCAGTGCCTCGAGGTCGACCGCCGTGGCCGAGAGCTCGACGTGCAATGCGTCGGCCGCGGCCGTGCCGCGCAGGCGCACTGCGCCGCCCGCCAGCGCGAGGCCGCGGAGGTCGAACCGGAGCGTGCCCGTGGCCCGCTCGTAAACGAGCTCGCCCGGTGCCGTCTGCCGGGCCGATTCCGGAAGCGCGAGCGTGACGGCGGCGTCGCGGCAGGCGATGACCGCCGGGGACAGCTCGACCGTTCCGCAGCGCACGCGCGTGTCGGAGAAGGAGAAGCCCGCTTGCGTCAGCTCGAGCGCACGCACGCGGAGCTCACCCGAGAGTGCCTGGTTGCCGACGTCGAGGGCGAGCGTGATCCCGGACGCGCGCCAGTCGGCAGCGGTGATGCGCTCTACGGCGAGCTGCAGGCGGTCCGCCGCGCGGGCGGGCGGCGTTGCCGCGAGCAGCAGGAGCGCGGCGGCAGTGACGAAGCCTGGTGCTTCCTTCCGCAGCGGCTCAATCCTGCGATAGCGTTTTCACCAGCCGGTACAGGTAGTCGAGCGCATCGTAGTAACTTTCGGGGCGGATGCGCTCGTCCTGGCCGTGCGCGCGCTGGTCGCCGGGAAACTCGGCGATCGCCGACACGCCATAGACCGGGATGCCGGCGTTGCGCACGTACAGCCCGTCGGTCGCGCCCGTGCTCATCTCGGGAATCACGGGGATGCCGGGCCAGAATTCGGCGGCGACGCGCGTGATCGGATCGATGATGCCGGGATCGAGCGGCGACGGCGGGCTCGGTGTGGACGGCGCGATCTCGGTCACCGTGACGCCTTCCTTGCTCGCGATGCCGCTCAGCGTTTTCTCCGTCGCGGCGGCCGTGGACTGCGGCAGCACGCGGCAGTTCACCGTCGCCCGCGCCGTCTGCGGCAGTGCGTTCTCCGCATGCCCGCCCTCGAGCATCGTGGCGACACAGGTCGTGCGGGCGAGCGCGTTGTAATACGGATAGCTGACGAGCCGCTGGGAGAGCGCAGGATCGGAAGGGTCATCGAGCACGGCCCGGATCAGCGGCCGCGCTTCGGGCTCCGCAAGCGGTGCGTACAGCCTGAAGAACGCGCGCGAGGTTTCGTTCAGGTCGATCGGGAAGTTGAATTCCTCGAGCGCCACGAGCGCGCGCGACAGTCGCGAGATGGCGCTGTCCGGCCGCGGGAGCGAGCTGTGGCCGCCGGGGTCGGTGGCTTCGAAAACGTAGCTCACGTACATCTTCTCCGCCGTCTGCACCACGAACGCCTGCGGCTTGCCGTCTTCGGCGGTTATGACCATGCCGCCGTCCGTGTTCAGCGCGTATTCCGCGTCGATCAGCTCGCGATGCCGGGTGGCCAGGAGGGTGGCGCCCGCACCCGTCGTCTCCTCGTCACCGGTGAGCATGATGATGAGGTCGCGGTCGGGATCGAAGCCTTCGCGTTTCAGGCGGATGAAGTTGGCGACCAGTATGGCGGCCCCGGCCTTGTTGTCCGTCGTGCCGCGTCCGTACCACCAGCCGTCTTTCTCCGTGAGCTTGTAGGGCTCGACGGTCCAGTCGCTGGCGAGCGCTTCGACCACGTCCATGTGCGCCATCATGAGCAGCGGCCGCCGGGTGGGGTGGCTGCTGCGATAGCGCGCGACGAGATTCACGACGCGGTCGGTGGTGCCGACGACGGCGATGTCGTCCGCGGGGAAGCCCGCGTTGCGCAGCCGGCTGGCCATCGCCTGCGCGGCGGGCCGGATGTCCGGGCCGCCGCTCGGCGCCGTGTTGATCGCGACGAGCTCCGCGAGGATGTCCCTGGCGAGCGCCTGGTGCGGCGTTTCTTTTGCATTGGCGGCCGGGCCCAGTGCGAGCGCCGCCACGGCGACCGCAACGGGTGCAAGTCCTTTCATCGCGGATTCCTCGTGGTTCTTCGCGGCGATCGAGTGTAAGCCCCGCGTGCGGGGTAGTCCACGAGCGGGAGCGTCACTTTTACATGGTGAACCGCGCCTGCTTGCCGCGGCTCGCGAGGATAGAATCGCAGGCGTTCGACACGCGATTCACGGGGGACCAGATTTTGCAATTTCCGGCACTTCGAAGCTGGGTCGCGTTGCTCGCGCTGCTCGATACGGCGGGCGCAGCCGCGGCCCTCGAGCTCGCCAACGCCTCCGTCGAGACCCTCGACAACGGCATGACGGTGATCCTGCTCGACGATCGCAACTTCCCGGTGGCGAGCGTGCAGATGCTGTATCGCGTCGGCGCGCGCAACGAATCCTACGGCCAGACCGGCATCGCGCATTTTCTCGAGCACATGGCGTTCCGCGACACGGAGCATTTCCCCGACACCGGCGTCGTGAGCTCGATCTACGCGCGCGGCGGCGAATGGCACGGCTACACCTGGACCGACGAGACGACCTATTTCGCCACGGTGCCGAGAGAGCACCTGGACCTGCTGCTGCGCATCGAGGCGGATCGGCTGGCACGTCTCGAGATCCGCGCGGATGACATCGAGGCCGAGCGCGGCGCGGTGCTGGCCGAAATGCACATGTACG
Organism: uncultured Woeseiaceae bacterium; assembly: GCA_964491485.1. GTDB lineage: Bacteria > Pseudomonadota > Gammaproteobacteria > Steroidobacterales > Woeseiaceae > IDS-8. Next base: position 3,792 of record CAZBGV010000031.1, read on the forward strand.
AGAACTACCCGACCTCCATGCTGCTCGACGCGGTGCTGTACGCCTCGTTCATCGCGCACCCGTATCGCAACAACACGATCGGCTGGGAAAGCGACATCGCGGGTCTCACGCACGCCGAGATCGTTGATTTCTACCGCCGCTACTACGAGCCCGCGAACGCGGTGCTCGCGGTCGTGGGCGATTTTGACGCGGACGCCGTACGCGCGCGCATTCACAAGCTGTTCGGCGGGCTGCCGTCCGGCGAGCCGGCGCAGCTGCCGCGCACCGTGGAGCCCGTGCAGGAGGGCGAGCGGCGCGTGCGCCTGCACGGCGCGACGGACAGCAAGCGCTTCATGATCGCCTGGCGCGCGCCGTCGGTTCACGATCCCGATTACCCGGTCTTCCTGGTCCTGCAGGAGGTGCTCGGCGCGGGCTCGGGCGTGAACTTCGCGCAGAACGACTGGGGGGCGGCGGTCGACGAGGATTCGCTCCTCTTCGGCGCCGCCGGTGAGCTCACGACCTGGTATCCGCCGAGCGCCGGGGATTACGTGTTCGTGATCGGCGGCACGGCCGGCGCCGATGCGGACGAGCGCGCCGTGGAGGACGCGATTTCGGAGCGCATCGAGCGGGTGCGCGCGGAGCCGCCCGACGAGGCCGCGCTCGCCGACGCCATCGCCAGCGTGCGGGACGAGCTCGTGTACGACGTCGAGACCACCGAGGACGCCGCCCACCAGCTCGCCTTTTTTGCCGGGCTCGGCGCGCTCGACGTCTTGCTCGAGCTGCCGGCGCGGGTCGGTGCGGTGACGGCGGAGGACGTGCGGCAGGCGGCAGTGCGCTGGCTGCGGCCGGAGCGGCGCACCATCGGCTGGTACGTGCCGGGCGCAACGCCGTCGGCGGCGACCCCGGCCGCCGACCGCGAGCGGGCGGAGATCGCAATGCCGCCGCCTGCGCCGCTCGACCTGACGGCGGTTGCCGCGCCGGTCGTGAAAAACTTGCCCGGCGGCATTCCCGCGGTCGTGCAGCACTCCGATTTTTCGCCGTCGGCCTACGCGCAGGTCGTGCTGGCCGGCACCGGCTTCACGGGGAACGGCGTTCGCGCCGACGAGCCCGTGCCGGGGTTTTCGTCGCTGACGCGGCGCTTCCGCCCGGGCGAGCTCGGGAGCACGCTCGAGGGGATGCGCGCGGCGGTCGACGCGCTCGGCGTCGAGCCCCGCCCGGACGGCGGCGACGCTTCCGGCGCCGGCGATCCGGAGGCACGCCTCGCGGCCGCCTTCGACGACATCATGTCGGGTTCGCGCGGCGGGACCGGCGCAAAAGCGCCGGTGCTGGTGGTCGTGACCGGCGACGTGGAGGTCACGGCGGCGTTCGCCGAGCTGGAAAAGCGTTTCGGCGGGTTGGCACCGGCGCGCCGCGTAGCAAGCGCTCCGCCCCGGTTCGAGCCGCGCGACGTGGATATTGCGCTCGGCCGGCCGGTCGCGCAGGCCCAGCTCGGCTATATCGTGCCCGCGCCGGCGCCTGCCGACTCCGCCGCGCTGGCGTGGCGCCTGCTGCTGTACGTGTTGAGCCACGGCTACGAGGGCCGCCTCGGCAAGGAGGCGATCTCGAACCGCGGTCTCGCCTATTACATCGACAGCCGCTATCGCTCGGACGGCGAGCGCGGCTGGATCACGCTCGCGGTCGGCGTCGACCCGCCGAAGCTCGAGCCGCTGCGCGACCTGCTCTCGGCGGAGCTACGCCGGTTGCGAGAGCAGCCGCCGACCGAGGCGGACGTGGAAGAAGCGAAGGCCTGGCTGCTGGGCCGCGCCGTGAGCGCCGCCCAGAGCAACGCGGAGCTGGCCGGCGCGGCGGCTCGCGACATGCTCTGGTATGGCGACGTCGAGTCGCCCGACGAGCTGGCCGCGCGGCTGCGCCGCGTGGACCGCCGCGACGTGCTGGCCGCCGCGGAGGCGTTCGGCGCCGGAGCGCTGATCACCGTCAGCGCCCGGGGGCGGAACTGAGCATCGAGTCATGCGCGCGGCAGCGCGAATTTGGCTACGTAGTAATTCCAGCACTTTTCGAACAAGGCCTGCTTCCACAGGCCCGCGCGCGCCCGTTCGCACTCGTCGTCGCTGAAATACCGCGGCTGGCCGAGCAGTGATGCGTTGACCTGGCGTTCCGCATTGAGCTCGAGGTAGATGGCGAGCACGGTCGCATGCAGGACGCTTTCGGCCGCCACCACGGAGCCGTGAGCCCGCAGGAGAGCGGCATGACCCCGGCCGAGCGTGTCCGCGACCGCCGCCGCTATCCTCGTGTTGCTTACGGACTCGGCGGAGGGGTATTGCGGCACTTTCCCGAGCAGTGCGCCCTGGGCCATGACGACCCGATATTCGACTCCCGCAGTCGAGAGCAGCGTCGACCACTTCGGATGACAATGGGCAACGGCTTGCACGTCGGGTCGTGCACGATAGACAGCGACGTGCAGCGGCAGCTCGGCGGGCGGCCGCGGACCGCCGTCGTCGATCTCTCCGTTCGGTCCCACGATCACGAAGTCGTCCGGCTGCAAAGCACTGCGGACGGAGGCGCCGCTGTTGATCAGCAGTCTGCCGTCCTCGAGACGCGCGCTGAAGTGGCCGTTGAAGTCGATGATGCCGAGGCGCTCCAGCACCGAAATGGCCGTCGTCAGCTCGTGGCGGCAGCGCTCATCGCCGCGCAACGTCGAGTGCTCCATCTGATTTCCGCTGTTGGTTGGAATCCTGCAATCGTTCGCGCGCGACACTAGCACGTAAATGTCCTCAGAGCTCGATCGTCGTTTCGAGCACGATCTTCTCGAAATCATTGACCAGCACCTCGAGGCGGATCGACCAGGTCCCGCCCGGCACCAGCAGCAGCTCGGGGACGCGCCAGGCGCCGGGCCCGGCCGGCCGTGCCTGCCGGCTGATCGGCTCGACCCCGGCCGCCGGGTTGGCTGCCGTCAGCGTCACCTCCTGCGCGGCGAGCGGCGCGCCGGCGGAGTCGGACAACCTGAGCTCCGCGCGGTTCGGGCCGGCGTGCGCCGAGGCGAAGACGAGCACGGCGCTTGCCTGCGCGCCGGCGATGCTGATCGACAATCCCGAAGCGGGCAGGAAGGCACCTGCGGCTGCAACGCGCGTCGCTTCCGCCAGCGCACGAGGCGGTCGCGTCGTGCCGAGGGCGGCCGTCGCCACGAGAATGGCGAGGGCAAACGCGATTTCCGCGGTGATCGTGCCGCGCAGGGCGCCGGCGGCACCGGCTTCTCCCCGCGCCAGCGCCGGCGTGAGGCGGAGCTTGTTGGCAGCGGCGAGTGCCAGCAGCCCGGCCACCAGCGCGAGCTTGACGAGCAGGATGAAGCCGTAGGTCGTGGTGAACAATCCCCGGAAGCTCGCTACCTGCAGCACGGCGATCGCCGCTCCCGCCGCCACCAGCACGCCCACTGCGGCGGCCGCGGCGCGCGAGAAGCGCCGCAGCAGCGGCGCCGCGTCGCTTCCCAGCCGCTGCACTGCCTGGCGCAGCGGGATCAGTGCGCCGATCCAGAATGCCACGGCCGCCGTGTGTGCCACGAGGACGGGTGCGGTCAGCCAGCGCGGCCCGGCCGTGAGCACGTGGCCGCTCAGCGCGAAGCTGAGCAACGCGGCAAAGGCCCCGGCACGGGCCAGCAAGCGCCACGCCGGGCCCTGCCGCCGCAGGCCTGTCGCCACCAGCGCGAGGCCGATCATCGCCGTGAGCGCCGTCGTCCCGTAGCCCGACGTCCAGCCGATCTTCCAGGTCGCGGGATCCGTGAGACGGCTCATCGGGCCGCCGAGCAGCAGGCCGCCGTGGATGCCGCCGGCCAGCAGGGCAGCGAAAGTTCCGGCCGCCGCAAGCCCGGAGGCAACGCGCGCGTTGGCCGCGCGCAGCGGCCCGGGAGGCCTGACGAGAAGCAGGTAGAGCACCGCGCCCGCGCCGCCGAGAACGCCGGCGTAAAGAAGGGCACGGATCGCGATCATCGCTGCTTTCCAGCCGCCATCGCCGGCGCCGGGCGCCGGCGCACTGAGATGGCCCGATACGCTGCCGATAGAGAATACGATCGAGCCGCCCACCGGGTGCGAATCGGCCGATACGACGCGATAGCTCACGACATAGCTGCCGTCGGCGAGCGCGGGCGGCAGCGTGATGCGCAGGTCGCGACCGCGAGCAGTCGCGGCATCGCGTGCGGCAGCAGGGTTGCCGGCCGCATCCAGGACCCGGGCTTCGATGAGGGCCACCGGCTCGTTGAAGCGAATGACGATCTCAGCGGGCGCGCTCTCGAGCAGCGCGCCGTCGGCCGGCACGGTGTGCAGCACGACGGCATGCCCGTACGCGGGCGCCGCAAGGACGACTGCCAAAGCCGGCGCGAGCAGCAGCAGGAGGGGCAGGGGAAGGAACGGCTTCGGCCGGCCCGGCGGACGACGGGTGCGCGCCAGGCCGACGCTCCTCATCGGGCTTTTTCGAGGGTGACGAACGGGGCCGGCTCGTCGAGCTCGTCCCAGGTCTGCCCGCGGGCAGGAATTTCGATCCAGCGGTGCACGCCCTGCTCGCATTCCTGCACCGTCCGGAAGTACAGCGTCTGCCCGGGCTCTGCCGCCAGCCACATGCTCAGGCCGAATTCATCGAAGTACGCGTCGGGCAACGGGCCGCCGCGCCACGCCACCTCGTCGACCACCTCGGCCAGGATGATGCCGTGCGGCCCCTCGACCGGCTTCGGGAGCTCGCGCATGCTGATGGTGATGTCCCAGCCGGGCTTCATCTGCGGCCGGACGGCGAGCACGCCATCGGGCATCTTCACGCGGACGGCGACGGTCGGCGAGCCCTCGCAGCCGTGCGATACCCGCAGCGCCGTGCGGAACCAGCTCCCTGCGGGCGCGTGGTCGGGACTGGCGGTCACGTGCGCAGCGGAATCGCCCGCTGCGCCGACAAAAGCCAGCGCGAAGGCGCTCGATACGGCCAGCGTCCGCGCGCGGCGGCGCAACTTCGTTCGATCGGTCATCACAGGCAACTCCGGCCCATTGCGGTCGCATTTGCGACCTCAATGAACTTCGATGGAAAACCGGGTGTTCAGCAGTTTGCCACCGTGAGCCGCCTGGCCAAACAGGTAATACGTGCCCGGCTCGGGAAAGGTGACCGCAGCCGTGACTTCCGGCCCGAAGGCGGGCGGTACCGGACTCGCATGATCAGCGTGCCCGGAATGGCCCGAGTGTCCCGGCATGGCGGCCGTGCCATGCTCGTGCAGGAAACGGGTGAGATCGTCGCTGACGACCGCGAGGTGCAGGGGCGCTGCGAGATACGGCCGCAGGTCCGTAACGGGCGTGCGATTCCTGCTGAAATGCCAGGCGAGAGGCACCGGCACGCCGGCACGAACCTGCTCGGGCACTTGCAGGGACACCGTGTAGCCGTCGGCGTCCTCCGTGCCGCGCAGGAAGATCGGTTGCGTGTAGCGGTCTCCATCGTCGAACTCGACGATGCGCACTGCGGGCGCAGCGGCCGCGGCTTTCACCATCGCCGCGGCAGGTTCCGGACCTGTCACCTCGACGATGAATCGCGCCGTCTGCGAGCCGTGATCAGTCATGAAGTCCCCGGCAACGACGTAGCGCCCGGCCTGCGGGAAAGCGAACGAAACCTTTGCCACTCCGTGCTCGATCGCCAGATCGAAGTCGCTCGGGTGAATGTGCCCGAAAACCTGTTTGTTCTCACTCACGATGAGCACGTGAAATTTGCGGCCGTGGTGGGTCACCAGGTTCTCTATCGGGCGGCCGGAGGCGCTGGTCAGCGTGAAGGTGAGGAGCGCAGGTTCCCCGGCTTGCGGAGCTTCCGGCAGGATCGTGAGGCCGGCCATCGCCCGGGTCGTATCCATGTGCGCGGGTCCGGTTGCAGCCCCGGGCGATGCGTGCGCGTGCGCGTGCGCAGGATGCGCCGGCGGGTCATGCGGTGCCTCGCCGTTTGCGGCTCGCAGCCAGCACCCCCCGGCGAATACGGCAACGCTCGTGACTACCGCCGCGCAGATTGGCGCCCACATCCTGCTCACCTCGTCGTTCTCCCGATGATCGACCGGAGGCGGGCGATGATCCTGCCCCCGCAATGCCTTTTCTATCGATCTTCTCCGAAGGTACCGACGAAAGGCAGGTGCTTACGATGCGGCACGTGTTTTCGCGCAAGCCGGGCGTGCTGCAGGCCGCGGCCATCGCGGCAGCGCAGCGTGCTTCGTTCGGTTTGAAACCAAACGCACTTCCCGGTGACTGCCGACGACCGCAATGCACGACGCCGGATCGATCGGGAGACCCGCTGCTATACTGGGATATCCGATTTCTCCGCGACGAGCGTGATGCCTCTCCCTGAACGCGCGACCGTGCTCCTGCGGATCCTGGCACTGCTCGCCTTGTGGCTGTCGACCGGCTGCGCGAGCCTTGGCGCGCGCGATCCGCTGATGGTCGACGTCGCCGGTATCGAGACGCTGCCCGGAGAAGGCATGGAGCTCAACCTCGCCGTGCACATCCGCGTGCAGAATCCGAACGACACGGAGGTCACGTACGACGGCATCGCGCTGATGCTCGACGTGAACGGCCGCACGCTGGCTTCCGGCGTCAGCAACCAGGTGGGAACGGTGCCGCGTTACGGCGAGATCGTCTTCACCGTGCCGATGACGATCTCCGCGTTCGACGTCGCGCGCCAGATCTATGGCGTGATGAGCGCCGAGAACCCGAACCGCGTCGAGTACCGCCTGCGCGGCAAGCTGGATGGCGGGCTGTTCGGCACGCGCCGCTTCGAGGACGCCGGCACGCTCGATCTCGCAGCGCGCCAGGGCAGCGCGCGAGACTGACGAGTATCCCGCCGGTTACAGGCTCTTGCCGAAGGTGTCGCACTCGGCGGGATCGCCGGTCGTGAGGCCGCGCTCGAGCCAGCGGCGGCGCTGCTCGGAGGAGCCGTGCGTGAAAGAATCCGGCGCGACCTCGCGGCCTGCGCTCTCCTGCAGCCGGTCGTCGCCGATGGCCGCCGCGGCCGCGAGCCCTTCGTCCACGTCGCCGGGCTCCAGCACGCGCTGCTGCCGGTTGGCGTGCCAGGCCCACACGCCGGCGTAGCAGTCGGCCTGCAGCTCCATGGCGACCTGCAGCGGGTTGCCGGCATCCCCGCCGATGCGCGCCTGCGCTTCGCGCACCTGCGCGGAGAGTCCCGTGAGGTTCTGCACGTGGTGCCCGATCTCGTGGCCGATCACGTAGGCCTGGGCGAAATCGCCGGGGCCGCCCATGCGCGCGAGCTCGTCGAAGAAATCGGTGTCGAGATACACGCGCCGGTCGGCCGGGCAATAGAACGGCCCGACCGCCGCCGTGGCGAGCCCGCAGGCGGAGCGCACCGCGCCGCCGAAGAGCGTGAGTCCCGGCGGCTGGTAGCGTGCGCCCGCCTGTGCGAAGAGCCGGCCCCAGACGTCTTCCGTGCTGCCGAGGATGGCGGCCGTGAAGTCGCCGGCTTCGTCGCGCACGGCCTCCGTCGTAGCCGGCGTGCCGTAAGGCTCGACTCCGCCGCCGACGAGCTGTTCCAGCAGGTCCGGCCCGCCGATCACGCCGATGGCGAGCAGAAGCAGGAGGAGGCCGATGCCGCCGCCGCGGCGCCCGATCGGCAGCGGGATACCGAGGCGCGGCCCGCGGCCACGCAGGTCGCGCACGTTGCTGCTTCGTCGCAGGTCTCTCCAGCGCATCCCGGCTCCTGTCCGGGCACGCCGCCGACTCCCGCCGGCGCACGGCCCTGTCCCGGTACTGTCCCTATAAGATAGTCCAGGGCGATGCTTGTGAGCGGGGCGCCGCGGATGCCCCGATCAGCGGTGCTCGAGGGCGCGCGCCCGGTTCGCGCCGCGCCGGCGCGCGGGCTCCGCGCTCCGGAACCACGCCGCCGGGTCGGCCCGATAGAGCCTGGCGAGCTGCGCGTAGACCTCCGGGAACTGCCGCCGCATCCGCGCCGGGACTTCGAAAAACGCCTCGGTGGCGACGGCGAAGAATTCGGCGGGTGAAGTGAGGGCGTAGTCGTCGATGGCCGGGTCGTCGAGGCTGTCGAGCGTCTCCTCGAGCCCGTCCCAGGCGCGGGTGAACACGGCCCTCCATTCGCGGTACTGCTCCGCCGAGTCGAGGACCGGCAGGCCCTCCGCGTCGGGGTTCTCCTCGTCGAGCTTGTGCGCGAACTCGTGCAGGATGACGTTCTGGCCGTCCGGCTCGCCGGAAATGGAGGGCAGGATGTCGCTCCACGACAGGATCACGGGACCGCCCTGCCACGACTCGCCCGCGCGCGCGTCCTGGCCGCGAATCTCGATCTCCCCGTCATATTCCACGTCGTCGACGAGGAAAGTGTCCGGATACACGAGGATCGATGTGAAGCCCGGGAAATAACGCGGCTGCTCCCGGTTCAACAGCAGCAGGCAGGCATGCCCTGCAATCGTCACCCGCATCTCCTCGGTCAGCTCGAGCCCGGCGCAGCCGAGAAAGCGCTTTTCGTCGAGGAACACGTTGACATGGTGCGTGAGCTGCTCGCCCAGCTCGGGCGGCATCTGGCGGAAGATCGGCAGGTTGCGCTCGAGGATTCGGCGCTGCGGCTCGGGGAGCACCGCCGCGAACAGCCGCTCGCGCCGGCGCCGGCGGCGCCAGGCGGGTACCCGCGACACGGCGATCAGGGCCGCAAGCAGCAGCAGGACGAGTGCGATCTTCAAAACGGGACACCCACGGGATGCATGGCATGGGCCATCCTCCCAGAACCGCGGGGATTAACAAGAGCCGGGGCGGTGTAGACTGGCGGCGGGGTAACGAGGGGGTACCGCATGGAGCGAAGGAGGGAGCTGACGATCCGGCCGGCCACCGGTGAGGACGTCGGCAGTCTGCTGCGGCTGGTCCGCGAATACTGGGATTTCGAGGGGGTGGGCGGCTTCGAGGAGGGCCGCGTACGCGAGCAGCTCGAGCGGCTGCTCGGCGATCCGCGCCTCGGCGCCGCGTGGCTGGCGATCGACGGCGACACGCCCGCGGGCTACCTGCTCGCGGTTTACGTGTTCAGCCTCGAGCACCTGGGGCTCACGGCGGAAATCGACGAGTTCTTCATCCGCCCGGGCTTCCGCGGCGGCGGCACCGGCGCCCGCATGCTGCGGACCGCCGAGGAAGCGTTCCGCGCCGCCGGATGCACGAACGCTTCCCTGCAGATCGGCCGGTCGAACGATGCCGGCCGGCGCTTCTGGGTGCGCCAGGGCTACGCGCCGCGCGCGAACTTCGAGCTGCTCGACAAGACGCTTTAAGTGCGCTCGGCACCACGTGCGGAGGCGCTCCCGCCCGCAGGGAGGCTCCGCCGGACGAGCGTTTAAGCTACTAATAATACGCAATAAATTGACATGTCAATCGGGACAGGGCGCCGGCTACCAGCGGACCTGGTAGTGCAGGCGCACAGCCACGCCGTCGGTGGCTTGCCGCCCGTCGAGGCCGCTGTCGATCGTCGTGCGGCTGTAGTTGGTGGACAGCCAGAAGCTGTCGTCGAGATACCAGTTGAGCACGAGCGACCAGCCTCTCTGGGTGCCGCCCGTAATGATCCCGTCGTCGAGATCCAGCGAGTCGAAACGTACGCCGGCCTGCCAGGCTCCCGGGCCGCCGGCGGAAACCGGCGATCGAATCCTGATCTGCGAAAACCCGCCGTTGCCGTAACTCCGGTTTTCACCGGTCAGCGACCACAACAGGGCCGCGTAGCAGCCGTGGAACCGGGACACGGATGCGGCGGGCTCCACGATCGAAGCACGCACCATGGCGCACTGGCTCTCGAGCGAGACGGGACCAGAGCCCGCGGCCAGCTCGAGCCCGAAGAGCCGGTCACCGTCCGCAACGTCGTCGGTGTCGACGAAACGCTCTCCGGTGCGCAGCAACGAGCGGGCGCTGTAGCCGTAGAGGGCTTCACCGGCCTCGCCGTTGCGCCGGCTGAGATAACCGCCGATGTGCAGGAGGTAGCCGTCCGGAACCGGCGGTGCGAACGTAACGCGGGCTGACCAGGTCCAGCCCTGTTCCGCTTTTCCCGGGTCCAGCGCACTTTTGAATACGCCGACGGCTGCTGTCCAGGACGTGCTTTCCCGCAGCGCGTAGATGCCGAGCTGGTTTTCCGGCGCGAAGGCCTCTTCGAGACTGGAGCCTTCCATGAAATCCCGGTACGCGGGCACCACGAGCTCGTCGATCGGGCCGATCTGGCCGATGCTCACCGTCGCGAAGCCCGCATCGAAGTCGAGTATCAGGTCCTTGATGTCGAGCTCTCCGGTTCGCAGGTCCCCTTTGAACCGGTAGCGCCAGTTTCCGACCAGCGATCCGGAAAGCGTGAGGTCCGCCCTCCGGATCTCGAAATCCTCCTCGGAATCCGCAAACCGGGCGTTCGGCGGCTCGATCGTTTCGTAATGGGCGTAGACGCGTGCTCGCGCGCGCAGGGTCGGGCCCCGCTGCCCGGTTTCGGACGCCTGCTCGCCGGGGGCGACCAGGTCCTCCGGCGCCGAGTCGGCCCGGGCTGCTGCGAATGCGCCAACCGCCAGGGCACACGCCGCGCCGAGCAGCCGCCGGCGCGCTCGGGCCGAAGATGTGCTATCGCGTGTGATGGGCCCGGACCGGCCTATTGCGGCTGGCTCAGCCAGCGCAGTGCCGCGAGCAGCCCGCCCGCCAGCTCGCGCGGCTTCTCGACGTGACCGTAATGCGTCATCGGCACGTCGAACAGCAGGACACGCACCGGCGTGCCCGGGTTGGCCGCCCGAAACTCATCGGCCACGCGCAGCTCGCGTGCGGCCGCCGGATCCGGGTTCCAGTGACCAGTGTCCAGCTGCGCAGTCGTCCAGATCATCTTCCGGTAGCCTTCGAGCGGCGAGCGCATCGTCGTGAACAGGTCCCGGCAGACGGCGTCGGGGTCGATGCCGAGAGAGTTGCCTGCCAGGGTCTCGCGAATCTGGCGTTCGACGTGAGCGCGCAGGTTGTCGGCGCTGTTGTGCTCCATGTCCTGGAGCGGCTGCTTGAACTGGGGTCGCCGGCCCTGCACGGCGGCGATCCATTCTTCCGCCATCTCGAGGCGGGACCTGGCAGGATTCCAGAACGGGTTGAGGGGCCCCAGGTAACCGCGCGAGTACTGGTCCGGCGTGCGCGCGCGCAGCCGTGATACGTGCTGGTAATCGTCGGCTGTGCGCGCGCCGCGGAATTCGCGCATCGCCCGCATGCCGGCCGGCCCGCCCGTGCCCCACCCGAGTGACCATCCCCGCATCGCCGGGCCGAGTGACTGCTTCAGCACGAACTGGATTTCGCCCCCGGTGGAATGCCCGACGATCACGTACGGCTCCTCCATCACCTGCCGGACGATGGCGGCGACGCCGTCGGTGACGACGCGGAAAGTGAACGCCGCGTTGCGGACAGAGGCTTCTTCGCGCGAGATCTCACGATCCAGCACGTAAGCCGGGATGCGTTCGCCGAACTGCGCTTCGGTCCAGCCGCCGGGTCGGTAATTGCCCGGGATGCTGACCAGCAGCACGGGCACCTTCTGGGCAAGATACTGGGCAAGGCCGGGCCGGTTCAGCGGATCGAAAAAGAACTCGTACCAGTTCGCGGCGCCGCCGTGCACGACGACGACACCGGGCAGGCCCGGAGCCGGCGTTCCCGGCTGGAGGAGCAGTCCGGTGATGTCCCAATCGACGCCGTATACCTGGTAGCGTACTTCGTGCCAGGTGGCGCGATAGCCGAGTGTTGCAGGTGAAACCGCCGCCAGGGCCGTGGGATCCATCGCGCCGCGGGGCGCCGCGTCGGCGAGGGCTTTTGCCGTCTCGCCGCCGTCCGGCAAGTCCCAGCCGAGCCTTGCAAAAAGCTCGGGCTCTACGATCGTGTAGGGCTTCTCTTCCGCGAGCAATGCGAGGATTTCGCCCTCCGCGCTTGCCTCTGCGGCGAGCGCCGGCGTTGCCGCCAGCGCCGCGATCATCACGGCGCAGGCGAGCCGGCGTGCACAATGATCCCCCATTTTTCCGCTCCCCTGTTGCGGTGCGCGCCCTGCGTGCCGTCCCCGATACGCGTCGCCGAACGCGCGAAAACGGCCACCGAGTCTACGCGATACCTGCGGCCATATCGTTTTCCTCGTAATCGTTTCGAGCGAAACGTGAGCTCTTTTCGAGCGCCCCGACGGTCCGGCTCGGAGGCGGCGGCGCCCCGTTTTGACCGTTTCCCGGGAAACTGCATGGCAGGCGCCGCGTGTAGGATGATGCGCCTTTACATTGGTTTGGGGGGCTTGGCGATGAGAAGGGACGAAAGACCGAGACATCGTGTGGACGTGTCCAGGCGGCATGGCGGTGGAACAGTGAGTCGGTCGGTGCGGATTTTCATGTGGTGCTTCGCGCTCGTCGCCGGTGCCGCCGTGCTCATCCGGCTTTCCGCCGCACCCGCGCTTGCTCAGGAAGGGCTGCCTCCCGAGCTCATCAACTATGCCGATCTCGTGCTGTTCAACGGTCACGTGCTGACGGCCGATGCCGATCGCAACTTCACCGTGGCGGAGGCCGTCGCCGTGCGCGACAACACGATACTCGCCGTCGGCGCGAGCGACAGAGTGCTGCGGTTTGCGGGTCCCGAAACGAGGCGCGTCGACCTGCGCGGCCGGTCCGTCACACCCGGCTTCATTTACAGCGACGGGGACAACTCGGTTCCGGCGGGTGACCTGCTGAAAGAGAGCCAGTGGGAAGGCTGGATCCAGCCGAAGCTCGGAGGCGAGACCATAGACCAGGCACTCGCAACGATGTCGTTCATCGTCGAGCAGAAATCGAAGGACGGTGAGCCCATGTTCTTCAACCTGACGGATTCCTGGGCGGCCGTCGCGATGAAGTCATGGGACATCTCGACGCTGGACGAAATCGCGCCGACCACGCCGATCGCCGTCTACCTCGACAGCAGCTACAGCCTCGTCAACACGGCAATGATCGAGCTCGCGCTGGAGAAAGGATTCCCCGAGGATCATTTCCACCTGGATCGCGACGCCAACGGGAACTACACCGGCAGGGCCGGGGCCCAGCTCAGCGGGTTCATCGGGCGCGAGGTCCGTCCCTGGCCCAGCCGGCAATGGTTCGACGACGTTGCCATCCCCGGCGCCGTCGACACGCTGACCAAATACGCCCGGCACGGGGTCACCGTCGCGACCGGCCACATGAGCGCGGCCACGATGACCGTGCTCAATCGGCTGTTTCACGAGGGCGACGGGAGCGCGCTCGCGATCCGCGTGTACCCGGGCCTCGATTTCCTGCGCCAGAACCCGGAAGGCGAGCGCTACCTGAAGCGCATCGGCAACCTGATGGATTTTTCGCTGTCCGACGAGCGCGGCCCGATGGTCACGATCGTCGGGGCGTCCGTGGGGCCGCACTCCGGATCGCCGGATGCCGCCGCGAGCTTCCTGACCATCGAGCCGAAGAAAACGGTGATCCCCGACCTGAGCCCCAACGAGCACGGCTACAACCGCTGGACGGCCGAATGGTTCACCGGCCTGAGCCAGGGCGACCTCTCGCCCAAGCAGGAAACGGAGACCGACTATTACAACGTCCTGCTGGCGAGGCTGCACGGCTGGAACGTGACCGGCGTGCACAACATGGGGAGCGAAGCGATTCGGCTGGCCATGCAGAACGTGCTGGCAGCGGAGCACCAGGACGGCCTCTACGTCGACAAGTTGTGGCGGCCCCAGGGATTCGACCACAACGTCGACTGGGTGCCGGAAGTGTACGAGTACTACGACGCCCATCCCGAGCTGAAGGAGCTGATCCGCTTCGGGATCAGCGTGACGACCGGCATCGACCAGCGCGATGCGAAGCCGCTCGGCATCGACAACGTGGTCGAAGCGCAGTACGGTAAGGAAAGCCTGGCGCGAATGGCACCGCTGCATACGCTGCTCGAGCGCGGCATTCCGTTCCACATCGAAGGCACGGAACCGGATGATGACGAGCAGTATCCCACGTGGTACATGCAGAAGGTCGTGACCCGGCTGTCCGACGAGGGAGAGGTCGTCGGCGCGACCGAGGCCATCGACCGCGAGGCGGCGTTACTTGCGCTGACGCGCTGGGCGGCGCGTTTCATCGGCGCAAGCGAAACGCTCGGGTCCATCGAGGTCGGCAAGCTGGCGGACCTGGTGGTGTTCAACGGTGACCTGATGCAGGTGCCCATCGAGCACCTGGCGGATCTCAAGCCGGTGCTCACGGTGGTGGGCGGACGGATTGCCTACGAATCGCCGGAGCTTTGACGGAGGATGCGAATGACCGGCCCGGCGCAGGAGCATCGATGTCCGATGCGGCTGCTGCTGCTGGTTCTGCTCCTGTGCGGCGCGGCGTGGGCCAGTGACGAGGTCGACTATTCCGCGCCTTACGTGACGCTCGAAGACGGCAAGCTGGTCACGAAGTATCCCGCGAAGCAGCACACGAATGCGGCGTCCGGGGCCGCGGCGGGCACCGGCGCGGCGAACGCGGGTGCCGGCGGCGGCCCGGACGGCTCCGCGCCGTCCGCGAACGGGACGGCCACCGCTCCGGTCGTAACGGGGCAGCCGAAGGTGCTCATTGCCGTAGTGGCCGCCGTGGCGGCGCTCGCCGCGGCCGCCGTGCTGTTCGCGCGGCGCAGGAACAGGAGCCGGCCGCTCTGACGGGCGCGCGGCCGCTCAGGCTGCCGACAGTGCGGCCTTTACGCGCGCCGGTGTGAACGGCACCCGGCGCAGGCGAATCCCGATCGCATCGAAGACGGCATTGGCGATTGCCGCCGGCGCGACCCGCGTCGTCGGCTCGCCCGCGCCGCGCGGGCCGAGCTCCGGCCGGTCGATCTGCCGGATCCGGATCTCGTCGGGTGCATCCGCGGCCTCGAGGATCGGGTAGGAGGCCCAGTCCTCCGTAAGAACGCGGCGCCGGTCGAATCGCACCTCCTCGAACAGCGTGCGGCTTGTCGCCTGCAGCAGGTTGCCCTCGATGGTGCGGTCCAGGGTGAAAGGATTCACGACGAGCCCGTGGTCGGCGCCGACCCAGAAGCGCCGCACACGCACGCGCCCGGTCCCAGGGTCGACCTCGACTTCCGCGACGACGGCGTTCACCGAGCCGCCCCGGCGGGCGTACGCGATGCCGGTCCCTGAATAGCGGCCGTCGGCATCGCGTTCGCGGCGCGGCGCCGTGCGCGGCGTCCAGCCCGCGAGATCGGCGGCGGCTTCGAGAACCGCGCGGTCGCGCTCGTCGCGGACGTGCCGCAGGCGGAACTCCAGCGGATCGACCCCGGCGGCGAACGCCATTTCGTCGATGAACGACTCGGCCGCGAAATGCACCTCCGGACCGTACGGGTCGCGGAAGTGGGCCGTGCGCAGTGGCGAGGCCTCGCGGAGCAACGGCGGGACGGCCTCCCAGCCGTGGCGCTGGTTCGGAAACCCGTACGAATTGTCCGGCGACCCCATCACCCACCGGGGCCTGCTCTCGTGGCCGAGGAGGTGCCCTGCGAGCACCTCCGAAGGCGCGTCCTCGCGCGAATTCTGGTCGCGCCGCGAGAATCCCTTGAGATGAAACAGCAAGGCGAGCGGATTGCCGGCTGCGTCGAAACCGGCGCGGCAGGTGATGACGGACGCCGGGCCTTTCGGATCCCACGCGTGACCCTCGTGGCGCATCCACTGCACGCGCACGGGAGCGCCGACCGCTTGCGACAGCACGACGGCGTCCATGGCGCCGTCGCCGGCGTCGGAGCGGCCGTAGGACCCGGGGCCGGGCATCCACACGCTGCGCACGGCGGGCGTATGCGCCGTCCCGCGCAACGCTTGCAAAAGCAGCGCGGCGCCGCGCGCCGTGTCGAACGGCTTCTGGGAATCCGTCCAGACGATCGCCTCGTCGCCCCGCACGTCGGCAACCGCCGCTGCCCCCGCCATGCGGGCGTGACTCTGGAACGGCCACTCGTACTCGGCCGCGATCACTTTCGCGGCCGCGCCCAGTGCGCGTGGCGTGTCGCCGATGTCCACCTCGATCTTCGACTCCGCCGGCTCGGCTTCGCGGATCCAGCGGAACACGCCTTCCGAGGTGGTGGGGAAGCCCGCGCCGCTTTCATCCCACTCGACCTCGAGCCGGCGCGCGGCGCGGATCGCGTCCCACTCGCGGGGTGCGACGACGCCCACGAAATCGCGCGCGAGGACGACCTCGACGCCGGGAATATCGGCGACGGACTCGCGGCGCACCTTGCGCACGTGAGCTCCGGCGACCGGCGGGCGCACCATCCGCCCGTGCAGCATGCCCGGCACTCGCAGGTGGTGCAGGAACTCCGTGGTCGCCAGGATTTTGCCGGCGATGTCCTTGCGCGGCACGGACCTGCCGACGACGCGGTATTGCGCCGGATCCTTGGGTGTTGCGCGACCGGTGAGCACCAGGCCGTTGCCGTACTCTCCGTTCCAGGTGATCGGCGCGTCGAAACTGCCGTCCGCGACCAGCGCGGCGTAGCTGATCGATTGTTCCGGCCGTTCCGCGACCCGCACCACGCCATCGCGCACCGCGAGCTCCGCGAGCGAGGCGTCAAGCCGCACGGCCGCGCGCTCGAGCAGCACGAGACGAGCTTCGGCCGCGGCCGCGCGAAACGCCGCGCCGGAACGCTCCACGCCGGTCGAGCCGCTGGCGCCGCCCTGGTCCGCGCACAACCCGCTGTCACCGAAAACCAGCGTGACGCGCTCGACGGCGACGTCCAGTTCCTCGGCTACGATCTGGGCAATCGCCGTGTCGACCCCCTGACCCATGTCCATCTTGCCCCAGTAGCCCGTGACGCGGCCCTCGCCGTCGATCGCGAGCCACGTGTCGAGCTGCCCGGGGTCGAGGGGCCGTGCGGAGGCGAGCGCGCCCGCGCGCGCTGGTCGCGCTGCGAAGATGCCGGGCGTGCCGAGCGCCACGATCAGCGCCGCTCCGCCTTTCAGCAGGTCCCGGCGCGCGATGTCGATCGCGGGATCGCGGCCTTTCATGCCTCCCGCCCTTCGCCCGGCCGGGACGCCATCGTCGCGGCCGCGCGCCGGATCGCCCGCAGGATCGACATGTGCGTGCCGCAACGGCATTTGAGCCCCGCGAGCGCCGCGCGGATTTCCCCTTCGTCCGGCGTCGGGTTACGTTCGAGCAGCGCCACGGCCGTCATGATCCAGCCGTTGATGCAGTACTCGCACTGCCCGGCCTCTTCGGCGATGAATGCGGCCTGCACGGGATGCGGCTCCCCGCCCGCGGTGAGCCCGTCGAGCGTTCTCACGTTGCCCGTCACGGCGGCCAGGGGCAGCGTGCAGGAGCGCACGGCGGAACCATCGTGCAGCACGGTGCAGGCGCCGCACTGCGCGAGTCCGCAGCCGAACTTCGGTCCGCGCAATCCCAGGTCGCCGGTCAGCGCATACAGGAGAGGCATCGAGCCGTCCGCCTCGATCCTGTGCTCCTTTCCGTCGACGTTGATCGTGAACATGTCGGTCATGGCTTCGCCTCGGCGTTTGCATGGGAAGCGTTCGAAGCGTTCGTCAAGTGTACGCGACGAGGGCGGGCGGACAAGTGAGCAACGGTTGAAGGTGAAACGATATCCAATACGCGCCCGCCACCCGGCGCGCGGCGATCTGCTCCGGAAATCCGCCACGTCCCGCAGGCACGACGTGCGAAGAAGCCGTCCCGATCGCACGTGGTATGATCGCGCGCCTGAACGCTTGCGGGATTCGCGAGCGCAGAACGGCGTTCCCGGGACCCGCTTCCCGGGCGATCCCGCCCGTCCGCTCCAGGCAGGCTCGCGATACGAAGGGCGCGGACTACAACGTGCGAAAATGATGGATTTCTACCTGGTCCTCTCTCTCGGCTTTTTCATCGGCATGCAGCACGCGCTGGAAGCCGACCACCTGGCGGCGGTCGCCGCGCTTACGCACGAACACGGGTCGCGACGTGCGTTGGTTTTGCGGGGCAGCGTCTGGGGGCTCGGCCACACGATCACGCTCGCGGCCATCTGCGGCGTGCTCCTCGTGCTTGGCCGAACGATCTCCCCGCGCGTCGAAGCCGGCCTCGAGCTGGCCGTCGGTTGCATGATCGTCGGCCTGGGCGTGAACGTCCTTTACGGCATGTGGCGTCGGCGGCTGCACGTCCACGTGCATCGGCACCGGGACGGTGTGCATCACATTCACGTTCACGGGCACGACGCCGAATCGATGCCCCACGAGCTGAGCAGCCATGATCATGCTCACGAGAACCTGCGCCTCGGGCGGGCGCTTTTAGTCGGCATGATGCACGGTGCGGCCGGGTCGGCTGGGCTGCTGGTGCTGGCCGCCGCTTCCGGCTCTACGGCCCAGGCAGCCGGCTACGTGATCGCGTTCGGCATCGGCTCGATCGCGGGCATGGCCGCGCTCTCGTTCGTGGCTTCGTTTCCGATTCGCTTCGTAGAGCGCTACGCGACCTGGCTCAACACGGCAGCATTCGCCGTCATCGGCGGTGCCGCCATCGTGGTGGGCGCGAGGCTGGTCGTCGAGAGCTGGAGCGTCCTGTGAGCCGCCGCGCGCGGCTGCACCGCGGGCGCGCTGCGAGCGACATCACGGAGAATTTTTAGTATGTGCGGTGATTTCGATCATCACGACGAACTGGACGACGAGCTGTTCGAGGGGTTGCTGGCGCTCGCTGCCGGGCATGGCGTCACGCCGCAGGCAGACGGCCGGAATTGCCCCGCCAGCCTCGCGGACGTGAGCGCGCGCCGAGCCTACATGGACGGGCTCTTCAGGGCCGGTTTGACGCGTGCCGTGAGCGACGCGGCGATGCTGCCGGCCGGCGAGCGCGCCGATGCAATGGCAGGGCAGGCCATCGTGTTTGCCCGCCTCGCCGGCTTCCTGGCGGGCCAGTTTCCGGCGCAGGCGGACCTGTTTCGCACCGTTTCCGCGGCCATGCTCGAAGGCTGCGACGAAGTCGCAACGCGTTGAATGCGGCCGCAGGCCGGGCGTCGGGCAGGCGTGCGAAAGCATGAGCTGATCCGGGAAAGCTTCGGACCGTCCTTCTGGGTATTTGCGCTGGTGGCCGCGGTCATGGCGGCGCTGTGTTACGTCGTGCTCGGTCCGGAGGCACTCGCCGACGCGCTTGCCGATGACGCTGCCCAGCTCCTCGAGCTCCTGCCGCGTCTTGCCGCTGCCCAGTTGATCGCCGCGCTCGTATGGGTGCTGGTTCCGCGGGATCGCCTTTTGAACCTGCTCGGCGGGCCCGGCAGCCGCGGCCTCCTCATTGCAATGGCGGCAGGCATCATCACGCCCGGCGGGCCGGTGTCCGCGTTCCCGTTGCTGGCGGTACTGGCGTCGACCGGAGTCGATCGCGGCGTGCTGGTCGCGTACATCACCAGTTGGGCCTTGCTCGGCATGCAGCGCATCGTCGTCTGGGACATGCCGCTGATGGGCACCGAGTTCTCCGTGCTGCGTTTCGTGATCTCACTACCGCTGCCGCTGCTCGCTGCCGTGATCGCGCGCAGACTTCCCATCGCCTTCACGGAGCTCGGCGACCGGGGTGAACGAGACGCGGCCTCGTGATCGGTTTCCTGTTCGTATTCGGGGCCGCGATCCTCCTTTCGGCCTATGCGCTCGGACGCCGCGACGGCACTTTCAGCGCGGGTGTGCAACGAGCGTGCACGGAATTCGTGAAGCTCACACCCAGGCTGCTGAGCGCGCTGGTTGCCGCGGGTTTCGCCGTAAAGCTTCTGCCCACCGAGCTGATAACGCAGTTTCTCGGCCCCGATTCGGGCGCCGTCGCCATCATCATCAGCTCGGCCGCGGGGCTCGTGATCCCGGCCGGCCCGGTGGTCGTGTTCGCGGTGTCCGCATCGTTTGCCGAGCAGGGAGCATCGGTTCCCGCGCTGGTTTCGTTCATCACCGGCTGGAGCGTCTTCGCGCTGCACAGGGTCGCTCTCTTCGAGCTGCCGCTCGTTGGACCGTCTTTCGTGCGCCTGCGCCTCATGTCGGTCATGGTGCTGCCGCCGCTGGCCGGCCTGCTCGCAATGGGCTTGCTCAAACTCGTCGGCGCACCCGCGGGGTGAGCAAGTGGCGGGCGTGAACGTTTCCGGGGCAACGAATCCCCCCTGATCGTGCGCGGAATGCCCGGGTTATGCGCGCCGGAAGCCGCTGGAATAGCCGCACCGCGGCCATTTGTTTTCCAAACCATTGGCAACTGGTATTTTCGGATGCGGGGACGGAGCGACACCCTGGATGAGGATTTCAAATTGGCGAAAGACCCCGTGAAAAACGAAGCGAGCGGTGACGGCGAAGTCGTCTGGGAGCGCTGGAGCAAGAAGCGCACTTTCGTGCGTGCCCTCGAAGGCACGTACGGCGAGCTCATGCAGGAGCTGTTCTCACAGCCCAGGATCTACCGGACGCGTGACCTCAAGTGGAAGGGCGGCCCGCAGAATTTCGGCAAGAAGGTGATCAACCCGCAGGCGGTGCGCATCGCCCAATCCATCGAAACACACGTCGACGTTTACGCGCCGGGCGGCCACGGCCAGAAACACGGGCATATGAACAGCGCCGTGTTCTTTGTGCTCAAGGGCAAGGGGCACGACGTGCACGACGGTCGCCGCATCGACTGGGAAGTCGGCGATGCGCTGATCGTCGAGAACGGCTGCGTGCATCAGCACTTTTCCGACGACCCGGATGACGAAACCATCGTCCTGATCATGAAGGCCAAGCCGCTGTTCCTGTTCATGCACCTCATCTTCCAGAAAATGGTCGAGTACCCGCCGAAGGAGCCGGTGCCGGGGCATGAGGATTACACCCCGCCCGCGTCGCTGTGACGGTACGCACCAAGAGGAACCCCGAATGAGTACGAAAGCATTCGTTGACGAAACGGAGCGGCGCAAGGCCCGCACGGACGTCACTGCCGATTTTTACGCCCAGGCGCTGCAGGCATCCAAAGCGTTCCGCAAGGAGTACCGCGAGCGCAAGAACGTGGTCAAGGCGCACGAGATGCCAATGGAGCGCACCGCCGACGGCCTGGTCAAGCACATCATCAACGAGGGGATGAACACCAAGGAATGCTGCATCGACATCTATATGCAGTTCATTCCGCCGAACGGCTCCACCGGAACGAGTCGTCACCTCTCGGAAGAAGTCGCGTTCGTCATCGAAGGCGAAGGCTACGACCTGCACTACGACGTGAGCTTCCGCTGCGAGGACGAGTTCATCTGGGAGTGGGCGAAGGAACCGAAGAAGTTCGAGTGGGGTCCCGGCGACTTCATCTACATCCCGCCCTATTGTGCTCACAAGCGCTTCAACAGCAGCACGTCGGAAGCGCGCGTCATCGTGGTCAACAGCCGCATGATGAAGGCTATTGGTTTCGACTGGTTCGATCAGCTCGAGCCGGCGCCGGGTTTCGAGGATGTGTGGGTACCGCCCTCGGACTGAGCCGGGACGATCGCTTCGGGGGATCATCGAGTGAGTGACCGCAAGCCGGGCCGCACCGGCCGCGCCGTCGGCCTGGTCGCCGCGGCCGCGGCGATTGCCGCGGCGCATTTCGTCTACGCGCTGGCGCCGAGCCAATCGACCAGGGCGAGCGGCTCGTTCTATGAAGGCCGCAACGTTACCTATATCGTGGCGACCGCCGCCGGCGGCGGCTATGACGCGTACGCACGCCTCATCGGAGTGTATCTGCAGAAATACCTGGGCGCGGACAACGTCATCATCCGGAACGTGCCGGGTGCGGGTCACATCGTGGGGGCGAATACCTTGTGGCGCTCCAGGCCGGACGGGCTCACGATCGGCACGTTCAACATCGGCCTGGTCTACGGCCAGCTTACCGGCAAGGAGGCCCAGCAGTTCGACCTCGCCGCGTTCGACTGGATCGGCAAGGCGGCGGGTGAGCCGCGCGCCATCGTGGTGTCGGAGAACTGTGCGATCAAGTCCTTCGAGGACCTGCGGCGGGCGCGGGAGCCCGTCCTGTTCGGCTCCGCGGGTGTCGGGTCGGCATCCTACAGCGACACGATACTGCTCGCCGATGCCCTCGGCCTCGCGGTCAAGGTGGTTCCGGGATTCGACGGCAACGAAGGCGAAATGGCCATGATTCGCGGCGAGATATGCGCAGTGCTGGGCTCCGCGAGCTCGTTCGAGAAGTTCGTCGAAAGCGGCAGCGGCTTCTACCTGCTCGCCATCGGCGGCGAGATGGACGGCGTGCCGAATGCGAGGGACTACGCAAAAGACGAGCATGCGCTCCGGCTGGTGGGACTGATCGAAGCGCTGGCGAGCGTCGGGCGCGCGACCGCTGCGCCGCCCGGCACGTCCCCGGAGCGGCTGGAGGAGCTGCGCGCGGCTTACCGGGCCGTGTTCGAGGACCCGCAGTTCCTGGCAGATGCGCGCAAGATGCAGATGCCGATCGAGCCGACCTTCGGCGGGGAGGTGACGCGCCAGGTCGAGAAGGCACTGACGCAGGAGCCCGGGACCGTTGCGATGGTCGAGAAGGCGATGCGCGGGCAGTGACGGCGGCCTTGTTCTGAATCGGAGTCTGTGGCCCGAAGTGACGCGACAGCGTCCGCACGGCGCCGGCGGGTAATTGGGGGACTAGCTTGGACCTGGCAGGAATCATCGACGCGCTGACGAACATCGTCGGCAATCCCCACCACCTGATGCTGCTGTTCATCGCCGTACCGGTCGGCCTGTTCTTCGGGGTCGTGCCGGGGCTCGGCGGCAAGCTCGGCATCGTGCTCGCCATCCCCTTCGTCTTCGGCATGGACGCCACGGCCGGTGCCTTGTTCCTGATCGCACTGCATTCCGTCGTGCACACCGGCGGGGCGGTACCGGGCATCCTGTTCGGCGTGCCGGGAACGGGGCCGAACGCGGCGACCGTCGTCGACGGGCTGCCCATGACCCAGAACGGCGAGGCGGCGCGCGCGCTCGGGGCGGGGCTGATCGCGTCCGGCGTGGGAGGAATCATCGGCGGCCTGTTCCTGCTGGCGCTGCTGCCGCTGCTGCGACCGATCGTGATGGCCTTCAGCCCGGCGGAGTTCTTTTTGCTCGCCGTCTTCGGCATCACCTTTATCGCGATGCTCGCGGGGAATTCCCTCGTGAAGGGTTTGCTCGTCGGGCTGCTCGGCCTGATGCTGGCTTTCGTGGACCTGGATCCGCAGACCGGTGCCCAGCGCTACACGTTCGACATGCTGTTCCTGTGGGACGGCGTGGACATCATCACCGCCATCCTCGCGATGTTCGCCATTCCCGAGATGATCGGCCTCGGTGTCTCGGGAGGATCCATGGCGCTCGATAAAGCGAGCGCGAACGTCGGGGTAGCCGGCGTGCTGCGCGGCGCGCTCGACGTGGTGAAGCACTGGGGGCTGACCCTGCGCACGTCCCTCATCGGCGCGTTCATCGGCCTCATTCCCGGGCTCGGCGGAGATGCCGCCTCGTGGATCTGCTACGGGCACGCGATGCAGTCGTCGAAGCATCCGGAGCGCTTCGGCAAGGGCGCCGTCGAAGGCGTGATCGCCCCGGAAACCGCCAACAACTCCAAGGAGGGCGGTGCCCTCCTGCCGACGCTCTTTTTCGGCGTGCCCGGATCTTCCGGCATGGCGATCCTGCTGGGAGCCCTGATCATGCTCGGCATCCAGCCCGGCCCGGCAATCATGCTGACGGGCATGGACATCGTCTGGACCCTGATCTGGGGGCTCATGCTCGCCAACGTCGTCGCGGTCGCGATCTTCGTGGTGCTCGCTCCCGGCCTCGGCTGGCTGAGCTACGTGCGTGGCAGCCTCCTCATTCCCTTCATCCTGACGCTGACGTTCCTCGGCTCGTTCCTGGCGCACATGGCCTGGGAAAACATGGTGCTGCTGGTCGTGCTCGGCTTGTTCGGCTACTTCCTGAAAAAATACGACTGGCCGCGGCCGCCGTTCGTCATCGGCCTGATCCTCGGTCCCGTCGCGGAAGATTCGTTCCACAAAGCGATGGCGCTCTGGGGGCCATCGTTCCTGCTGCGGCCCGGAGCCTTGATCATGTGCGTGCTGATCGTGGGCAGCATCGCCGCGTATACCTGGCGGACCATGAAGCGGAGCCGGCTGGAGGAGCAGGCCCATGCAGCTTGAGAAGGTGAATGGCCGCGTCGGTACGGCGCTGGTCATGTTCCTGGTGTTCGCAACGATGACGCTGCTGGCCCTGGGCTTCCCGCAAAAGGCTCGACTGATGCCCCTCCTCGTGGGCATCCCCGGCACATTGCTCGCCCTGGTCCAGCTCGTCGTCGAGCTGCGCGCGCCCCGCAGGGACAAGGACGAAGGCCTCGGCTCCGAAGAGCTCCGCATGCTCGGCTGGACGCTCGTGTTTTTCACGGGCCTGCTCGCCTTCGGTTTCGTGCACGCGGGCCCGGTCCTCGTCTTTGCTTTCCTGCTCCTCGGCAGGGGCGAGTCGCTCCGTGTCGCGCTCATCAGCAGCGTGGGCATGTGGGCCGTTCTCTACGGGTTCTTCGTGAAGGCCCTCGGCATGCCGTTGTTCCCGGGTCTCGTGGCCGAATGGCTTACCCGGTAACCGGTATGCGTATTTAGCACTCCGGTTCGGCCATTCTCCGGTTCGTCGTTCGGCGCTCGCGCGCCCGTTTTGTTTCACTTGTGACTCTCGCTTCCGCGATCGGTGGTAAGTTCGCGTCCAATCCCGGGGTCGAACGCCCTGGCTGATTGACGCCAGTTGAAGGGGGACTCGTGAAGTACATCGAATTGCAGCCGGCGTGGCTCATCGCCGGCACGGCGTTGCTGACGCTGCAACCCGCCCAGGCACAGACGCAGGACAAGGACGGCGATCGACTTTTGGGGCTGGAGGAGGTGGTCGTGACCGCCCAGCGCCGCGAACAGTCGATGATGGAGGTGCCGATCTCGCTCGAAGCCTGGAGCGGCAGTGACCTGCGCGAGCAGGGCATGCGCACCATGGACGATCTGGCGAACTTCTCCCCCAGCGTCGAAATCGACATCCGGACGCAGGACCAGGACATCTCGATCCGCGGTATCGGTACCACGGGCAACAATCTCACGCTGGAGCAGGCCGCCCCGACCTTCGTCGACGGCATCTACTTCGGGCGGACCTCGATGATCAAGAGTGCTTTCCTCGATCTCGAGCGCATCGAGGTGCTGCGCGGGCCGCAGCCCGTCTACTTCGGGCAGAACGCGACTGCAGGTGCATTCAGCCTGACGACGCGCAAGCCGGGTGTCGAATGGGAAGGCGATCTCAGCCTGGAAGTCGGCAATTTCGGCCGCTATACCGTCGAGGGCGGCGTCGGCGGTCCGGTGACGGACACGCTCGGCGTCCGTGTCG
>CAZBGV010000031.1:29118-30894 GCA_964491485.1 uncultured Woeseiaceae bacterium
ACCGTCGAGGGCGGCGTCGGCGGTCCGGTGACGGACACGCTCGGCGTCCGTGTCGCCGGTCGCTGGGATCAGCTCGACGGTTACCTGACGGACATCGTCACAGGCCAGCCCTTTCCGTTCCGGGAAGACAAGGTCGGCAGGATCATCCTCCAGTGGGCGCCCGTCGACCGGTTCGAGGCGACTCTCAAATACGAGAAGTCGCGCACGAACGCCGGCGCCGACGGCAACGCTGTCTGCCTGACGGATGGCGACCCGAAGGGCATCCAGGCGGACTGGGTCATCCCCGGCGTCTCCAGCTTCCTCGAGAGCGCCAATTTCATCCCGCTGAGCCGCGACTGCTTCACCGGGCTCGGCGTGGCCGACGGCCTGATCCTGTACGCGCCGCCGACGGATCTCAGGCAGGAAGACGCGGACAGCGGCATTCTCGACATCCGCGAAGTGGGCAAGCTGGTGCGGGGAGGCTCCACCCAACCGCGCGACAACACGGATTTCTACAACACGTATCTCGACCTGACCTATGAGCTGGAGAACGGCATCGTGCTGAGCTCGCTCACCGGATGGCTCGAGTACGACCGTGGGTACATGCGGGACAACGGCGGAGCGCCGTTCCTCACGAACAACCAGGTGAGAGCCGAGGATTTCACTTCTTTCAGCCAGGAGTTCCGCATCAGCTCCGCCGTGGGCCAGGGCATCGAATGGTCCATCGGTGCCTACTACCAGAAGGAGGATCTCGATCTCATTTCCGATTCGATTCGGGCGAACGTCGGCCGGCCACGGCGCTTCAACAACGCGTGGCAGGATGCGGAATGGCTGAGCTCTTTCGGCACCGTCACGTTCAATTTCCTCGACGACAAGGCGTCGATCGATCTCGGCGGGCGCTACACCGAGGTGAAGAAAACCGGCTTCATCCAGGGCTTCGGAGCGCGCTGGCTGTTCGATATCCCGACCGCGGATCCCGACGCGATCGAAGTCGCCCCGGGGATCTACACCATGCCGTGGCGCTCGGACGACGTGCCCGCCGAATGGAATGGCCAGGCGCCCATCGGCGTCGAGGAGCTGAGCCCGACAATCCGGAAGAGGGGCGGTCCATATCTCGATTCACTCGATGACACCGAGTTCGATCCGCAGGTGACGGTACGCTATCGCCCGACCGACAGGCTGTCGCTGTATGCCCGCTGGGCCCAGGCATTCAAGGCCGGCGGGTTCGATACCGGCTCTAGCTCGCTTCCGGATACGTTCGAGGAGTTCTCGTTCCTGCCGGAGTACGCGGAAAATTTCGAAATCGGTGCCAAAGGCGACTTCTGGGGCGATCGCGCGCGCGGCAGCATCAGCCTGTTCAACATGGAAGTGACGGACATGCAGATCGCGACCACGGACGTGACCGAGGGAGTGAGCCAGGGCAGCCGGAGCATCAACGCCGGAAGGCAGCGGGTGCGCGGCATCGAATTCGACGTCGTTGCGGCCATCAACGAGTGGTTCACCGTCAGCGTGACCGGTGCCTTGATGGACGGCGAGATGGTCGAGTACACGGGTGCGGGTTGCACGGAGGCGGAAATCAATGCTGGCCTGTGCGATCCCGAAACCGAGACCATCGACCGCTCCGGATCGCAGGCGCCCCGGACCCCCGACTACAAGTTCACGACGAAGCTGGACTATTCGGTGCCGGTGCTGGACGACTATCTCGTGAACCTGAACGGCACGGTTTCGTACTCGGACGGGTACATCGATGACGTCGAAGGGTTCGAGAAGGTGGTCATGTGGGACCCGCACGAGGAC
>CAZBGV010000031.1:30994-32193 GCA_964491485.1 uncultured Woeseiaceae bacterium
TTCGGCGGCGCCGCGGGCAACATCCTGATCAACGACCGCTATCCGAGCGCCAAGCAGGACGATCCGTCCAGCATCCTGGACCGCATCCCGGCGGCGCAGGTCGAGCGGATCGAGCTCATCCGCGGGAACGTACGGGAGATCGACCTGCGCGGCCATCCCGTGGTGGCCAACGTGGTGCTGCGCAGGGACATTCCGGCGACCACGCGCTGGGAAGGCACGATCCGCAAGAATTTCAATCACCCGCCGCTCACCGTGGAAGGCAAGGTCTCCACGTCCGACCGGTGGCGAGGGATCGAGTATGTCGTCGGGGCCGGGGGGAGGCGTTTCCGCTCGGGCGAGGGCGGGACGGAACTGCTCATCGACCAGGCAGGCAGCGTTTTCGAGGAGCACCTGGACAACAGTTTCCTGCGCGGCGACGAAGGGAGTGGCAACCTCAATGCGTCGACCTGGCTCGGGGAAACCCTGGTTCAGCTCAACGCCGAGTATGCGTTTGAAAGCCGCTTCGAGACGTTGACGTCGCTGGCCGATCCCGGTCTTCATCCAGAAAATCTCAGCGGAGAGTTCTTCGCTGACGACAGCGACGCCAGGCAGATCGAGATCGCGGGCGACGCGGAGCGGAGCTTTGGCGCGGACCTCCTGGCGAAGGCCATTCTCCTGTACACCCGCGAAGACAAGGATGTGCTTTCTTCGCAGCGTACGCTGAACGCGTCCGGCACGCAGGTCCTCTTCCGGGCCGCGGACAGCGACACCGTCAAGACGGAAGCCATTGCACGCCTGGAGCTCGACTGGGCGGGCCGCACCGGCCATGCCGTCCAGATCGGAGTCGAGGCGGCAAGGAACGTGATCGACGCATCGTTGCTGCTGAATGCGGACACGGGAGCCGGGCCGATGCCGGTTCCGGTCCCCGGAGCCAATACGCGCGTGCACGAAGATCGCGCCGATCTCACGGTCAGCGATATCCGGTCGCTCGGCAAGTTCGAGCTGAACTACGGTCTCGGCGCCGAAGCGTCGACCATCACCCAGCAGGGCGACGCGGAGCAGAAACGTCACTTCTTCTTCCTGAAGCCGCATGTCGCACTGACGCACTGGGCGAGCGATACGCGCCTTACCCGGGTGCGCGCAGCGCGCGAGGTATCGCAGCTCGATTTTGCGGACTTCGTCAGCGCGACCGTGTTCCAGGACGACGACCTCGCTCTCGG
>CAZBGV010000032.1:0-24724 GCA_964491485.1 uncultured Woeseiaceae bacterium
AGCTGATCCTCACGGGCCAGCTCGGCGACGTCATGAAGGAGAGCGCGCAGGCCGCGATGAGCCTCGTGAAGAACCGCTTCGCCAACTCGAAGGCGGAATCGGAGAAGCTGCGCGAGAACGACGTGCACGTGCACGTGCCGGCGGGTGCGATTCCGAAGGACGGCCCGAGCGCGGGCATCGCGATGTTCGTGTCAATCGCCTCCCTCGTGACCGGCCAGACCGTGCGCCACGACGTCGCCATGACGGGCGAGATCAGCCTGCGCGGCCTCGCGCTGCCGGTCGGCGGCATCAAGGAGAAGGTGATCGCCGCGCATCGCGCCGGCATCAAGACGGTGATGCTCCCCGAACGCAACCGCAAGGACTTCGAAGACATTCCCGAGTCGGTGCGCAACGACCTCGAGTTCGTGTGGCTGAAGGACGTCGACGACGCGCTCGCCACCGCCCTCGCGACCGAGCCGCCGCAGACCGCCGCCGCCGCTACTCGCTGAAACCCATCGGTCCTGCAGTTACTAAGCCTCGTCGGGAGCGCAATGCCTCATTTGTGTTGAAAACCGACTTTGTAGCCAAAGGCGCGTCCGATCTTGTTCAGCGTCTCCACGGTCGGGTTCGCGCGACCCAACTCGATTTCCGCCAGCACCCTGGGCGAGATGCCGACGATCTTCTGCGCAAACGCCTTCTGGTTCATTCCCGAGATCTTGCGCATGCGTCGCACGGCCTCGCCGAGGCTGATCTCGCCACCCTCGATCGCCTCCCGCAATTGCTGCTTCTCGAGTGTCGTATCAAGGTGCTTCTTTCCCGTCATCATCTCTCAACTCTCAAGTCTCATCAGCGCACGGGCATGCTGCTCGATGCTTCGCGCTTGATGCTCGATGATGTCGTCATCGACGCCGTATTCCCGCATCGTTTCCGGTAGCCGCTCGATTTCGTTGCCGAAGGCACGCAGCGCAGGCACCGGGTCGTCGAGGTAGTCACGATAACGCGCGACGATCACCGCCCAGTTGGGCACACCGCCCTCCTCGGCATCGCCCTCCCAGCGGCACACGCGCGCGATGCCCTCGGGGTCCAGGTACATGGGCGCGAAATCGAATAACGGTGACAGCCTCACCTCGCCGTCTTCATCCCGTAACACGACCGTGTTCCGGGCGTGGTTGTCCTTGTTACCCATGACGACATTCAGGATGTCCCGCTTGATGTACTCGAGCAGGTCAGTCGCCGGTTCGCTGCAAAAACGGATAATGCCCTGGCACAGGATGTCGTGAGGAATGTTCGCTCCGTACTCGGCCACATTGGCCAACGAGGCGAGGCTTTCCATGCCCAGACGTTGCAGCACCCCGTCCCGCACAATGCGATCGAAGCGCGGTATGAACAGCCAGTCATTCTCCCAGGTCAGTTCGCCGTATGTATGCAAGCCCAGGGCGCCTGCTACACGCATGTAGGCAGCCTCGTTCCTGAGCACCTTGCGATCCGCCTCAGTGTGGCCGCGCGGACGTTTCACGAGCCAGTGCCTGGCCACGGCTCCATCCGGCAAGCGACCCTCGGCATGCCACGCACCGTCGCGGTCCTGCGTGAGCAAGAGCTTGGGCGCTACGCCTTGCACGTCTGAGGCGCCCGCAGCGTAGATGCCGTGCTGGTAGGCGTATTCTACGAACGCCTCGCTCCGGGCAATGACGGCTTCGCGAGTGAAACCCGGGTGCTCGCGCATTGGCACGCGCTCCCCCTCAGTCGTCGGCACTCGGGTGTCCGGTCGTCTGGCGGCCACTGCCTCGGCCACCCGCAGGTTGCCGGGCGGGAAAGCGGTGCCCTGCAGGAGGAGCGGCCAGTCGGCGCTCGGCCCGTCCGCCAGCTCGAGGTGCTTCAGCCATTGCCAGCGCCCGAAACCGGTCGGCAGCATGTCGAGGACGAAGGCCGGCCAGTGCGCATCGCGATGCAGGTCGAAGTCAACCGGGTAGCGGCAGCTCAAGCCCGCCGCAGCCGCTGTTTCCGGCCCGGCATAATCGGCGGCATATTCGATCCGGTACTCGAAATCGGCCGGGCCCCGGTAACCTTGCGAGGGGTTCTCGGGCGTCAGGACGGCGGCCGGCTGCCAGCGGCCGCCGCGGTAGGTTTCGATGGTAGCCAAGTCGGGCACGTGTAAATCACCTCGCGGACCACTATAGTGGACCATTTGAGGTCAGTAAATCAATGATTGGTTCACTATAGTGAACTGACCCGGCGGAAGGGGTTACGGGCTGACAGGAGCCGGCACTCAGCCATGAACCCCTCCGCGGAGGGTTGGAATTGCACTCGCCGAGACGGCCGCGCGGCGATACGCGATGACGGCCGGCTCCCTCACCGCCCCTCCCTCCGCGGAGGGATCGGGCGCGAAGTACTCGCTCGGCGTATCGGCGTCCGGATCGGTCACGTCCTCCGGGAGGTAACCGCATTCCGGCACGGCGCGGCCGGCCGGCCGGCCGGCGCAAGAACCAGCGATCCCGGTAATCCTTCTCGATCGTGAAGCCGCCCTCGTGGACGAGGGCGTGATGCGTGGAACAGAGGAGCAGCAGGTTGCCGAGGCAGGTCTCGCCGCCGGCCGACCAATGGACCACGTGGTGAGCGTCGACGAAGCGCTTGCGCTCACAGCCGGGGAAGCGGCAGCTCTTGTCCCGCGCCCACACCGTGACCTGGTAGTGATCCGCGGTGCCGGAAGCGCTCTCCCGCTCACCCGACAAGTACGTTTTCGCGAGCGCGACGAGAGCATCCGCGCGCTGCGCGGACCAGGTTTCTTCCGCCGTATCGGGACCCGATGCGACGGTTGCCTCGAGTGCACGATCCAGCGCGCTCGTCGAAGCGGCGGATCAGCACCAGCAGGTCGTAGGTGGCGGCACGGGAACTATTGTCACTCCGCTACGTAACGGCGCGGTTGACGAGGAAGTCAGCTTTCTGAGCCCTACCGTGCTCGACGTTGAGCATCCCCATCTTGTCTTTCTGCAGCGTGCCGATCCAGGTTGAAGGACGTGGCACATGGCGATCCTGCGGTCTTCGAACAGCGCCACCTGACTGCTGCGGAGCGGGGTGACGGACCCAGAAATGACAACCTGTACTTCGTCGGCCCGGAGAGCGCCGTCGGACTCTTCGTCGACGATGTTCGGTTGCTGGGAGCGAAGGCGCGCGACAAAAGCGGCAGAACTCGACTCGTAATCGAGAACTCGCTCGAATGGCGCATCCTGCGAGAGGAGCTGGGGCCTCGGGCTTGGAAGACCTCGGTCGCAATCAACAGCGACGATCTATTGGGGCTTCTGCGGCGCGTCGACCCGCAGTGACCTTGCAGATCGGGACCCGACGATCTGCGACCTTGTCGCCCGCATGGCGGGCTCTTACGGGGTGGCGGCAGGGAGCAGCTCCGGTGCGGCGTGATCGATGCCGCGGCCGACCGTCAGGGTTTCCTTGAGCGCGGCGCTCAACGTGCTGAAGCTGGCCTCCGCTTCGACGCCCAGGGCGTCGAGGAGCTTCGTGAAAAAGGCGCGGCCGGCGGCGGTGGCGGCGATGTCGAAGATGTCGGCATCGGTAAGGCCGTAACCTCTTAGCGTATCGATGTCGCCGGCTTCGATGCTCGCCGCGTCGAGGGCGACCTTGCGGGCGAAGGATGCCATCGCGAGCTCGGCTTCCGTCAAGGGATCCACGCGTCGGCCTTGCGCCAGTTCGCGTACCGCTTCTTCACCCACGAATTTGGCCAGCGCCTTGCCGTGCGCCAGGGAGCAGCCGGTGTGGCGCAGCGCGTGCGCGGCGGCGAAGGTGACGAGCTCGAAGCGGCGCAGGTCCATCGGGCGCTTGATCTCCGCGAGCA
This sequence comes from uncultured Woeseiaceae bacterium, assembly GCA_964491485.1. Lineage (GTDB taxonomy): Bacteria > Pseudomonadota > Gammaproteobacteria > Steroidobacterales > Woeseiaceae > IDS-8. The sequence goes on from CAZBGV010000032.1 coordinate 3,824, forward strand.
GCCTGCCCCAGCGCGCCATCACTTCGGGGCGGTGACAGAACACTTTCGCGTAGTTCGGCACGAAGCCCCAGGACGCCTGCTGGCGCTCGTACATCGCGAGCACGTCGCCTTCGGCTTCCGCGGCCGGAATCGTTTCGATGAATGCCATCGTCGATATCTCCTTGCGGGCTCCTACGCGCCGTCAGGCGGATTTACGCGGTTGCAGCCAGTTCGGGAACAGCGAGTACGGATCGATATCGACGCTCTCGTCGAACGCGATGCCATGCGCCTTGAAGCGCGCCTGCAGCTCACCCGCGCGCATCGCGTCGAACGTTTCCGTGCAGCCGCCGACGTGCTCGCCGCCGACGAAGATCTGCGGAATCGTCGGGATGCCGAGCCGCGCCGCCAGCACCGCGCGGATCTTCCCGCCCATGTCGTTCTCCTGGTAACGCACGGAATCGAGGTCGACGCTCTCGTAATCGAGCCCGAGCTTCGCGAACAGCTTGCGCACGGACCAGCAGAACTCGCACCACTCGAGCGCGAACAGCACCACGGGTCGCTCGGTGAGCACCGTGCTCACGAAGCGCTCCGCCTCGGGATCGAGCTCGCGCGGGGTCGCCGCCGCCGGCCGCGGCGGAATCGGGCAGGACGGCACGTCGAAGCGGTAATTCGGCGTCGAGCGCGAGATGGCGAGCTCCTCGTGCGTCATGTCCTCGCCGATGTGCTCGAAAAGCGGCGTCGAGAGGTAGCGCTCGCCCGTGTCCGGCAGCATGCACACGATGTTGGTGCCGGGGGCGGAACGATTGGCGATCGTCAGCGCGGCGGCGAGCGTCCCGCCGCTCGACGTGCCCACGAAGATCCCTTCCTTCTGCGCAAGCTCGCCCGACAGCCGCATCGCGTCGGCGCCCGCCACCGGAACGATCTCGTCGATCAGCCCGGCCGCCACGGCCTTCTCCGTCAGCACCGGGATGAAATCCGGCCCCCAGCCCTGCATCAGGTGCGGCCGGAAATTCGGGTGGCTGCCGTCGGGCTCGCCGTCGGGTTTGCGCCGCTGCGGAATGCCGCTGCCGAGCAGCTGCGAATTGTCCGGCTCCGCCGCGACGATACGCGTCTCCGGCGAGTTTGCGCGCAATGCGCGGGCGACGCCGAGCAGCGTGCCGCCCGTGCCGAATCCGGTCACGAAGTAATCGAGCTTCTCGCCGGCGAAATCGGCGAGGATCTCGGGCGCGGTCGTGCGCGTGTGCACCTCGGCGTTCGCTTCGTTCTCGAACTGCCGGCACAGGAACCAGCCGTGCGTCTCGGCGAGCTCCACGGCCTTGCGCAACATGCCGGTGCCCTTCTCGGCCGCCGGCGTCAGCACGACTTTCGCGCCGAGGTAACGGAGCATCTTGCGCCGCTCGATGCTGAAGTTCTCCGCCATGACCACGACCAGCGGATAGCCCTTCTGCGCGCACACCATGGCGAGGCCGAGGCCGGTGTTGCCGCTGGTCGCCTCGATCACCGTTTGCCCGGGCGCCAGCAGGCCGCGCCGCTCGGCGTCCTCGATCATGGAGCGCGCCATGCGGTCCTTGACGGAGCCCATCGGGTTGAACGACTCGACCTTGACGTACAGGTTGACGCCGCTCGGCGCGAGCCGGTTGAGCTTCACCAGCGGCGTGCGGCCGATCGTGTCCAGGATGCTGTCGTAGCGCGCCATGCTCGATCCTCCTTCGGTGCGGCGCGGTGCCGCGAAGGCGACACCACGCAGCGAAGGTTGCGGCCGGAGCGGGGTAACCACCGTGGGAACGACCGTGGTTTTCCGGCCTCCCCACACATTCTGCGCCGCTTCCCCGAGACCGGCCACAGCGGCGCGAACCTTGGAATCCCGCCCGCCGCGGCTCTATAGTCGGTGGATCGGGGCTGCCGATCCGGCACACATGAGCGGGCTGGAAATCCGTTTTCTCGGCGAATTCAAGCTGCTCCGGGACGGCACGGAGCTCGAGCTGCCGCCATCGCGCAAGACGCGCGCCCTCCTCGCCTGGCTCACCCTGCATCGCCGGCGCTTCCGCCGCGAGCAGCTCTGCGAGCTCCTGTGGGAGATTCCCGACGATCCGCGCGGCGCGCTGCGCTGGAGCCTCTCGAAGATCCGCCGCCTGCTCGACGAGCCGGGACGGCCGCGCGTGCTCGCCGACCGCAACGGCGTCGAGATCGACATCTCGGACGTCGCCATCGACGTCTGCGAGCTGCAGGCCCTCGTCCGCGACGGTCTCGCCGAGGCGCCGGCCGGCGAGCTGGAGGCGGCGGCTGCGCGCTTCCGCGGAAACTTCCTCGAAGGACTCGAGTTCTCCGGCTTCCACCAGTTCCATGCCTGGTGCGTGGCCGAACGCGAGCAGGCCGCGCGCGCGCAGGCACAGCTCCTGAAGGCGCTGGTCGGCCGCCTCGACGACACGCCGGAGCGCGCGATCCCGCACGCGCGCACGCTCGTGGACATCGCGCCGTACGACGAAAACTGCCGCGCGCTGCTGATCCGGCTGCTGCACCGCTCGCGCCGCGTAGAGGAAGCGCACCAGCAGCACGATCTCGGCATGCGCCTCTTGAAAGAGGCGGGCCTGGCCTCGAGCGGCGCGCTGCTCGCGGCGCTGCGCGGCGGCGCAGGGCAGGCGCCGGAACCCCCGCGAGCGCCGCAGGCTGCGCCGCGCGGCGCCGGAACGCAGGAGATCCAGCTCATCGGGCGCGAGGCCGAGCGGCAGCAGCTCGAAGCCGCGCTCGCCGGCGTGGCGCGCGAGCACTCCGCGGAAGTGCTGCTCGTCGTCGGCGAGCCGGGCATCGGCAAGACCCACCTGCTCAATTTCGCCACCGCCTACGCCCGCCAGCGCGGCGCGCGCGTGCTCGAAGCGCGCGCTTACGAATGCGAGCGCATCCGGCCGTTCGCCCTGTGGGTCGACGCCTTGCGCGCCGCCGGCAGCGAGCACGCGGAACGCGTATTCTCCGCCGCGGCCGCCGAGAACCGCGAGCGGCTGTTTTCCAGCCTGAGCGGGTTCGTCGGCGACGAGCGCGAAGGGCAACCCACCGTCCTCGCCTTCGACGACGTGCAGTGGTGCGACGAATCGAGCGCCGCGGCGCTGCACTACGTGGTGCGCACCAATCGCGATCGCCCGCTGCTCGGCGTGCTCGCCGCGCGCGACAGCGAGCTGCACGACAACCCGCCGCTCCAGCAGACCCTGCGCGGTTTGCGAAGCGCGGGCCTCCTGCACGAGCTCAGGCTGCAGCCGCTGAGCGACGCGTCCACGGCGCGGCTGATCGCGGCGCACGCGCCCGGCGCCGACGCCGAGCGGCTGACGCGGGAGAGCGGCGGCAACCCGCTGTTCGCGATCGAGCTCGCGCGCGCCGGCGACGGCGCCGGCAGCGCGCCCCTGAACCAGCTCGTGCGCGAGCGCCTGGCGCGCATCGATCTGCGCGGCCTCGAGGTGCTGCGCTGGGCCGCGCTGCTCGGCCCGCGCATCGACTTGCCGAAGCTCGCGCGGCTGTCCGGCGTCGAGGACGCGCACGTGGCCGCCACCCTCGAAGCCGCGCAGCACCAGGCCATCCTCGTGGCCGCACCGGACGGGCTGCGCTTCTCGCACGAGCTGATCGCGCGGGCGGTGTACGCGGACATCTCGCCGGTCCGGCGCCAGATCATGCACCGTCGCATCGCCGAGCTGATGGAGCAGGATTCCGCGCTCGATCCCGGGCAGGCTTCCGAGCTCGCCTACCACGCCGTGCAGAGCGGCGATCCGAAGCTCGCCGCGCGTGCCATGGTGTGCGCCGGCCGTCTCTGCCTGCGCTACTTCGCGAACCGCGAGGCGCAATCGCTGGCGCGCCGCGGCCTCGAGCTGGCGGACGCCCTGCCGTCGGCCGAGCGCGTGTGCGTGAGCATCGAGCTGCACGAGATCCTGTCCGCGGCCGCGCCGCTCGAGGACTGGGAAGCCGCGGCGAGCCGCTACGCCGCGCTCGCCGAGGAAGCGCTCGATTACGGCGCGCTCGCACATGCACGCCGCGCCTACAACCTCGCGAGCTTCGTGCGCTGGCAGCACGGCCACGTGAGCGGCGCGCTGGAGCAGACGCTCCAGTCCGAGCGCGCCGCGCGCGGCGCCACCGAGGACGAGCAGATCATCGGCATGGCCGATACCGCGAAGTGCCTCGTGCTGATCGAGCGCGACCTGTCGCAGGCCGACGCCATGCTCATGGAAGCGAAGGCGCGCGCCGCGCGCCGCGAACTCGCACATCCCTCCATCCCGGCCGGGCTCGGCATGCTCCGCTATTACGAGAATCGCCTGGACGAGGCGGAGGAGCTCCTGCGCGAAGCGCGCACGCTGTGCAAATCCGCGGGCGACCGGCTGGGCGAGTACCAGGCGAACGAGTACCTCGTGATGATCGCCATCCAGCGCAATGGCTTCGAGGAGGCGCGGCGGCGCTGCGCCGACCTTGCGGAAATCGGCCAGCGCCTGCGCGAGGGCAGCGAAGCACCGTTTGCCGCCGCGCTCGCAGGGCTCTGCGGGTACGCGCTCGACGACGATCCGGCCGCGCTCGACCAGGCGCTCGAGGATCTGCGCATCGCGGACGCCAAGCAACGCCTGGCCTACGTGCTGACGCGCGCGGCACTGCTGGATTACGAGCGCGGACGCATCGAGCGCGCGCTGGAGCGGGCGGGCGAGGCCCTGGCGTACGCGGACCTGCTGCAGCGCGCCACCGAGCAGTTGCTGGCCCACCTCGCGCTCTGCCTCGGGCTCGAGGCCGCCGGCCGCGCCGCCGAGGCCAGGCCGCACGCCGCGGCGATCGCCGCGCTCGAGGCCTCGGGGGTGGCGGCCTGGGCCGCCGGGAAGGCCCGCGCCCTGGCCCCACCGCGGAAAAAACAACGAGTCGGCTGAGACTGGGCACGTAGGAGCCCGCCATGCGGGCGACCTCGAACGTTCCGGTCGCCCGCATGGCGGGCTCCTACGGCGGCGGCGGCGCACGGTCCCGGAAATTCCACGGTTCGTATCACGCTCCTTTCCACGGGCGGCGCGGAGATTGCCTCCTGCCCGGCAGGTGGCCGGGTCCCGCAACTCCAAGGAGCAAACGAATGTCTGCACAGCAAGCACAGGAAAAGGTCGACAACGGTGTGAACGTCCAGGCCCTGCTCGGCGCCCGCGAGGCGCTGACGGAGGCCCCGGCCGCGGCGCGCTTCACCTGGCGGGCGACCTGCAACTGGATCAACGGCACGCACAGCGAGACCAGCGTGCGCGGCTTCTACGGCCTCGGCGAGGAGCAGAGCCACCGCACCGAGTTCCATTTCGATACCGATCACCCGGAGATCTTCGCTTCCGAGGACCACGGCGCGACGCCCGTGGAGGTCGTGCTGGCGGGACTCGCCGGCTGCCTCACGGCCGGGATCGCGGCGGTCGCCCAGAACCGCAACATCCAGCTCCGCTCGGTGAAAGCGACGCTCGAGGGCGGCATGGACCTGCAGGGCATCCTCGGCATCGACAGCGACGTGCGCAACGGCTTCGACGGCATCAAGGTGCACTACGAGATCGACGCCGACGCTTCGAAAGAGGACATCGCGGCCCTGGTCGCGCAGTCGCAGAAACGCTCGGCGGTGTACGACATCATCACCAATCCCACCGACGTCACGGTGACCGTTGCGTGAAGCGGCGCAGCGGGCACGCCGGCCGCGTCGACGTCGTCGTCATCGGCGCCGGGCACTCCGGTCTCGCGGTCAGCCACGAGCTGACCGCGCGCTCGATCGCCCACGTCGTGCTCGAGCGGGGCGGCGTCGCGAATTCGTGGTGCCGCGAGCGCTGGGATTCGCTGCGCCTGCTCACGCCGAACTGGCTGTCCCGCCTCCCGGGGTACGCCTGGTCCGGCGCGGACCCGGACGGGTACATGGCGGTGGACGAGGTCGTGCGCTTCATCACGGGCTACGCGTCGGCGATCCGCGCACCGGTGCTCACCGGCACGACAGTGACCTCCGTCCGGCGGACGGGCGAAGGCTACCGGGTCGCGACCGACGCGGGCGCATGGCGCTGCCGCGCCGTCGTGCTCGCGAGCGGCGCGGCCAACCTGCCGGTGGTGCCGGCGATCGCCGCCGGCGTTCCGCCGCGCGTCCGCCAGCTCACGCCGCACGCGTACCGCAATCCGCGCGACCTCGAGCCCGGCGGAGTGCTCGTGGTGGGCGCCTCGGCCACCGGCGTGCAGCTCGCCGACGAGATCGCACGCGCAGGACACGAGGTCACGATCGCGGTGGGCGAGCACGTGCGCCTGCCGCGCGTCTATCGCGGCCGCGACATCCAGTGGTGGATGCACGCGGCGCGAATCCTCGACGATCGCTACGACGCCGTTGACGATCTGCAGCGGGTCCGCAACCTGCCCTCGCCGCAGCTCACGGGCTCGCGCGAGCGCGTGCTCATGGACCTGAACGCGCTCATGCAAGAGGGCGTGCGCGTCGCGGGCCGCCTCGCGGGCGTGCGCGACGGCCGGCTCCAGTTCTCCGGCTCGCTCGCGAACGTGTGCGCGCTCGCCGATCTCAAGATGCACCGCCTGCTCGCGTCCATCGACGAATGGGCACGGCGAAACGGCTTCCCGGGAGAAGGCGAGCGCTTCCCCGCGACGCAGGTCCCGAAGGCGCCGACGCTCGCGCTCGACCTGTCCGGCGGCGCGATCCGTACGATCCTCTGGGCCACGGGTTTCCGGCCCGATTACTCTTGGCTCGAAGTGCCGGTCCTCGATCGCAAGGGCATGGTCCGCCACGACGGCGGCGTCGCGGCGGCACCCGGCTTGTACGTGATCGGCCTGCCGTTCTTGCGCCGGCGCAAATCGAGCTTCATCCACGGCGCGGGCGACGACGCGTACGACATCGTCGAGCACCTCGCCGGCTTCCTCTCCGGCCTCGCGCGCCGCGTGCCCGCGCGCAGGGCGAGCTGACGCCATGGCACCGCGGCCCGACGGCCTGACGGACGTGTTCGTCGAGTGGGCCGGCCGGGCGCCGGACGACCCGCGCTCCGTGCTGGAGATCCAGGAGGCCGGCTGTTTCGATCTCTACGAGCTGCACTGGCAGGAGAGTTACATTTCCGAGGAAGGCCGGCACCGCATCTGTCATTACCGGGCGCCGGACGCCGAGTCGGTGCGCACCGCATTCCGCAAGGCGGCCGTCGAGGTCGAGCACGTGTGGTCCGGGACGCTGCTCGCGGGCGACGGCGCCTCCGCGGCCGGCGTCGCCGTCGACTGGCCGTTCGAGCCGCCGTGGCCGGAGAGTGCCCCGTTCGCGCTGGAGCGGGCGCGGCGCGAGGGGCTGCTGCCGCTCGGCCTCGATCCGGTCCGCGCCATCGTGCCGGCGGGCTGCCGCCGCATCCTCTGCTTCTGTGCCGCTCCGGCGGCGCAGCGCTCCGTGGCGCCGCCGGTGCGCTGCTGGCGTTTCCGCCGCTTCGCGCGCTAGCCGAAGCATACCCCCCGACCATGACGAGCACCGGCGGCCGTTATATAGTTCGCCCATGCGCGCACTCGTGAAAGCGAGCCACGTGACCCTCGCGGTGTAGTGCCTACGCTGGGGGAGCTCATGGCCCTGCTGACCCGGTGCCTCGCCATTGGCGTCCTTGTTTTCCACTCCGCGGGCGTCATGGCCGACGAGGCGCTCGTCGCCGTCGCCGCCAACTTCAAGGATGTCGTGGATACCCTGGTGCCCCGCTTCGAGCAGCAGAGCGGGCACGAGCTTCGGGTATCGATCGGCTCGACGGGGCAGTTCTATTCGCAGATCGTGCAGGGCGCGCCCTTCGACGTGTTCCTCGCCGCGGACCAGGAACGCCCCGCGCGCCTTGAACGTGAGCATCGCGCGGTCGCCGGCTCACGCTTCACGTACGCAATCGGCCGGTTGACGCTGTGGAGCCCGGATCCCGGGCGCATTGCCGGCGACGGTGCGGCCACTCTCGAGCGGGGCGATTTCCGCAGGCTCGCCATCGCGAATCCCGAGCTCGCGCCGTACGGCACCGCGGCGATCGCAGTGCTCGAGTCCCTCGGGCTCGAGGAGCGCCTGCGCCCGAAGATCGTCATGGGCGAGGACGTCGGGCAGGCCTTCGGCCTCGTCGCCACCGGCAACGTCGAGCTCGGCTTCGTTCCCTTGTCGTACGTGCTCGCGCCGCAGAACGAGCGGCCGGGATCGCGCTGGGACGTTCCGGCCGAGCTGTATTCGCCGATCCGCCAGGATGCCGTGCTGCTCGAGCACGGCGCGGACAACGCCGCCGCGCGCGCGTTCCTGGAATTCCTCGGCAGCGACGAAGCACGCGCAGAGATCGAGCGCCGCGGCTACGGGACGACCTAGTGTCCCGTTCCGCAAATAACTACGCAATTCCGCTGCGCCTTTTCGCGTCTGGCGGCGTTGCGACTCCTCGCAATAGCCCTGCTATTCCTCGTCGTCGCGCCTTGCCAGCCACGAAAATGCGCGACCGGAATTGTGCAGTTATTTACGGAACGGGACACTAGGCGATGCCGGCGACCGGGCCTTTATGGCTGAGCCTGGGTCTCGCGCTGGCGACGACGGCGATCCTGCTCGTCGCCGCGACGCCGCTCGCCTGGTGGCTCGCGACCACGCGCTCGCCCGCGAAGCCGTATTTGGAAGCCGTGACCGCGCTGCCGTTGGTGCTGCCGCCCACCGTGATGGGCTTTTACCTGCTGCTCGCGTTCAACCCGTCGGCGCCGCTCGGCGCCTTCTGGGTCTCGGTCACCGGCGACACGCTCGCGTTCTCGTTTGCCGGCCTCGTCATCGCGTCGGTGTTCTATTCGCTGCCGTTCATGGTGCATCCGCTGCAAAGTGCCTTCGAAGCCGTGGGCCGCGCGCCGCTCGAAGCCGCAGCGAGCCTGCGCGCATCGCCGTTCGACAGTTTCCGCAGCGTCGCCGTCCCGCTCTCGGCGCGCGGTTTCCTGACCGGCTGCGTGCTGACGTTCGCCCACACCATCGGCGAGTTCGGTGTCGTCCTGATGGTCGGCGGCAACATCCCGGGACGCACGAAAGTGATCTCCATCGCGATTTACGAGCACGTGGAAACGCTGCGCTATGCGGAAGCGCACGTGCTGTCCCTCGGGCTGCTGATTTTTTCTTTTCTCGTGCTGCTGCTCGTGTATTCAGTGAACCGCCGGTACCCGTTGCATGTCGGCTGACGTGCTCACGCTGCGCGCGCGGATCGCCTTCCCCGGCTTCGATCTCGACGTCGCGGAAGAGCTGCACCTCGGCGGCGTCACCGCCGTCTTCGGGCCGAGCGGCAGCGGCAAGTCCACGCTGCTGCGGCTGATCGCGGGCTTCGAGCGGCCGGGCGCGGGGCTCATCGCCCTGGGCGGAACGACGTGGTTCGACGATCGCCGCGGCATCGACGTCCCCGCCCACGAGCGCCCCGTCGGCTACATGTTCCAGGACGGCCGGCTGTTCCCGCACCTCTCGGTGCGCGGCAACCTCGAGTACGCCGATCGCCGCAGCCGCGCGCGGCGGGCGCGCTACACGCTGTCCGATACCGTCGAAGTCTTCGGGCTCGGCGAGCTGTTGCAGCGCCGCGTGGGCACGCTGTCCGGAGGCGAGCGGCAGCGGGTGGCGCTCGCGCGCACGCTGTTGACCCGCCCCGACCTGCTGCTGCTCGACGAGCCGCTCGCAGGACTCGACCGCGCCCGCAAGCACGAGATACTGCCCTACCTCGAGCAACTGCAGCGGCATTTCGGCACGCACGTCGTGTACGTCAGCCATGATCTCGACGAGGTCGGCCGCCTCGCCGAGCACGTCATCGTGCTTGCGCGCGGCCGCGCGCGTGCCCGCGGGCCGGCGGCGGAAGTGATCGGCTCCCTGGATCCGGGACCGGCGACCGGCGACTTCGAGGTGAGCTCGCTCTTGCACGGCGTCGTCGCCGGGCACGACCTGCGCCTGCACCTCACGCGCATCGACGTCGGGGGAGACACGGTCACCGTGCCCGCCGACCTGCGGCTGCGGCCGGGCGAAACCGCGCGGCTGCGGGTCCTCGCGCGCGACGTCGCGCTCGCGACCCGCCGGCCCGACGGCATCAGCATCCGCAATGTCCTGCCAGGCACGGTCGCCGCGGTCGCGTGCGACGACGCGTCCGCGCATGCCGACGTGACGGTCGAGCTCCGTTCCGGCAGGCTGCGTGCCACGCTGACGCGCGCGGCGGTCGAAGCCCTCGAGCTCACGACGGGCAAGCCGGTGTTCGCACTCGTGAAAAGCATGAGCTTCGAGGACCGCTTGCGGTAGCCGACCGCTGCCCGGCGCACGGAGACCGCGGTTCGGGCTCAGGGCACTGCCGGATAGCCGGAAACGAGATCTCCGAGTGCGTGCTCGAGGGGAGCGAGCCAGGGCTCGTAATGCCGCCAGTGTTCCAGGCCCTCGCGATAGATCGGCTGGCGCACCTGCTCGGAGCTGGGGGTGCGGACGGAGCGCTCGGTGCGGTGGAAGTCGAGGCAGCCCTCTTCGAAGGGAAGCTCGAGAAAATCGAGGATACGGCGTACCTGCCCTGCGAGATCGGCGACCACGTGCTCGTAGTGCACGCGCAGCACCTTGCCCGGCAGCACGCGGTCCCAGTGCTCCATCAGGGCAGCGTAGCTCCGGTAATAGCGCGCGATCTCCCTGAGATCGTAAGTGAACTCCTGGCCCTCGGCGAACAGCTGCTTGTAATTGCTGAAGCCGCAGGCCATCGGATGCCGGCGCGCGTCGATGATCTTCGCATTCGGCAGCATCAGCTGGATGAGGCCGACGTGCAGGAAGTTGTTCGGCATCTTGTCGATGAAGCGTGGCGCGCCCGATCTGTGGAAACGCGTGTCCTCGATGTACGCCTCGCCCATTTTCGCGAGCTGCTCCGCCGACAGCTCCGCGAGCACAGCGGGATAGCGGGCCTCTTCGGACAGCTTGCGCCGCCCGTTCAACCGGTGCGCCAGTGCCAGCACGTTCGGCAGCTCCATCGTGCCGTCGACCTGCGAATGCGAAGCGAGGATCTGCTCGAGCAGCGTCGAACCGGAACGCGGCAGCCCGACGATGAAGATCGGATCCGGGTGCGGCGCGCCCGCGCCCGCGTGACGCTCGAACAGGCCGGCCGTGCACACCTCGACCTGTCGCCGCATCGCGGCCTCGGCACGTTCCGGGTCGTAGCGCAGGCCCTCGCGGCGCAGTTGGTTGCCCTGGGCATAGCGCGCGAATGAGCGCGAGTATTCCCCGCGGTCCTCGAACGCCTTGCCGAGCGCGAAGCTCAGGTGCCAGCGATCTGCCGGCGCGGTGGCCGGATCGTCGGCATGACGTTCCATTTGCGCAATCTCCGCGTCCCTGAAGCGATAGGTCTTCAGGTTCGCGAGGCTCCAGAACGCGTCGCCGAAATCGGGCCGGACGCGATACGCGTTGCGGTAGGCCACGATCGCTTCTTCCACCCGGCCTACCGTCTTCAGCACGTGCCCGCGCGCGAGGTGCGGCTGCTCGAGTGCGGCATGCGCGGTGACCACCCGGTCGTATATGGCGATCGCTTCGTCGAAATCGCCGACGGCGACGCACTCGTTCGCGTACGCGAGCTCGAACGCGGGATTGCCGGGGAAGCGGTCGCGCAGCACCGCGGCCTGCTCGCGCGCTTTCCTGAACTTCTGCCGTTTGTGCAGCACCTCGACGTAATCGCGGCGCGCGAGCCAGTTTTCCGGCTCGAAGGCGACCGCGCTTTCGAGCAGGAACTCGGCATCGTCATAGATGAAGAGCTTGATGCCGATGCGCGCGAGCAGCCGCATCGCCTCCACGTGCTTGGGGTTGCCGCGCAGGAAATCCCGGCACAGGGTTTCGGCCTGGAACAGCTTGCCTTCGTGGATCAGGCCGGAGACGGTGACGAGCTCCGGGGGCAGCGCGGCGAGGCGGCGATGCTCGGCTTCGGCGACCGCCGCGGCTTCGCGGTCGCCGCGGCGCTGCTCGAGGCCGGCGAGCTCGCGCCAGGAGGCGACGAGCGCCCGGTTCAGCTCGACGGCGCGCCGATAGGCGGCGCAGGCGCGGGTCACGTCGCCGCGCGCCCGATGCAGGTGGCCGGCTTCCTGCCAGGCGCGCGCGTAGCGGGGTTCCAGTGCCGTCAGCCGTCCGAGGGTCGCGAGCGCGTCTTCCGTCCGGCCGAGGTAGCGCTCGGCGACCGCCTGCACGTACAGCGGCTCGGGGTCGTCGGGATTCGCCGCGGCCTCCGCGCGGGCCGCGGCGACGGCTTCCTCGAGACGGCCGGCTTCGAGGAGTTGCCGGGCGTCTCGCGTTTGTTCCGGGCCGGTCGCCCGCATGGCGGGCTCCTACGGGCGCAGTTGCGGCGCCGCGCGTTGTCTCATTCGAAATCCCAGGACAGGCGCACGCCCAACGTGCGCGGCCGGTTCGTGGTGATGCGCAGGTCGGTGTCCAGCGAATTGATGAAGAGCTCCGCGCGCTCGTCGGTCAGGTTCTCGGCGAAGAGCTCGACCGTGAGGTTGTCCTTCTGCACGCCGAGCGCGCCGTCGAGCGTGGCATACGAGTCCTGCAGGTAGCGGTTGTCGAGCACGATCGAGCTGTACTGCTCGTCCGTGAACGCGTAGACGAGCTGCGCGTACGGGTCGTATTCGCCCATCATCCACTGGTAACGGCCGCGGACGTTGAACTGGATCTTGGGCGCGAGCGCGAGCTCGGAACCTTCGCCCGCCAGGTCGCTGACGCTCGGCGGCACCCGCACCATTTCCGTGTCGTTCCAGGACCACGCGCCGGACAGCGTGAAATTGTCCGTGGCGGCCCACACGAAGTCGCCCTCGAAGCCGGTGATCTCCGCATCGGCGGCATTGGTCGTGAAAGTCAGCACGGAGATGTTGAAGTCGGTGATACCGACCTGCAGGCCGTCCCAGTAGATCCGGTAAATGGACCCGTTCAGGCGCAGCGCGCCGTCGAACAGCGTCGTCTTCCAGCCGAGCTCGTAGTTCGTGACCTCGTCGCTGGCGTACGTCTTCGGCACCTCCGGGTTCGGCACGCGGTTGAAACCGCCGGGGCGGAAACCTTCGGCGTAGGTGAAAAAGAACAGCGCATCGTCCGACAGGTTGTAGCTGATGCTCCCCTTGAGGATGACGTCGTCCTGTTTCAGCGGCAGGTCGTCGGCGAAGATCTCGTCGAAATTGCGGCCGTTGTCGGTGTCCACGTCGCCGAGGGTCGCGAAATTGGACGATCCGACGAGCGCCGTTTCCATATCGTAATAGCGGGCACCGAGCGTCGCCGACCATTGGTCGGTGAAGTTGTACGTCACTTCCCCGAACACCGCGAACTGCTCGTTCGTCCAGATCGCATCGTTCATGAACGTGATGCCGGGCAGCCGGGGATTCGAGTTGAAGTGCGTGGCCGTGGAGATCGGCACGTTGCGGGCGAAGAACCCGGTCGAGCCCGCGACGTAGAAGTTCGTGTCCACGCCGGTCTCGATGTCGTCGTAATAGATACCGGCGACGAAATTCAGCTTCTCGTCGTCGGAACGCGAGATGCGCAGCTCGTGCGTCGTGCGGTCGTTCTCGATGAAGGCGATCACGCCCTGGGTCGGATCGCCGCACAGGGTGTAGGTCGGCTGGCAGATGTAGTAGTAGCCGTACGTGCCGACCTCGGTGTAGCCGCTGTAGTCCATCGTGTTGAAGACTTCGCGGTCGAGGTAGGAACCGGCATAGATGAGATCCAGCCCGGCGAGCCGGCCCTCTACGGTGACGGAGAACTGCTGGAACTCGTCCTCGAGCTGGTCGGGGAAGAAGCGCTGTACCTGCAGGTCGCCGACGACCCGGCTGCCCGACTGCGGATCGCCGAGCTCGGCGATGCGCTCGGGCGAATGGTCGAACACGCCGTCCGCGTCGAGCTTCTGGCGCATGTAGGTGCCGGTGACTTCCCAGTCGTCATTGATCGCGTAGCGCGCGCTGAGGCGGCCGCCGCGATAAACGGTGTCGTTGAAATCCTCCTCGACCAGCGGCAGGTTGTTGATCACCGTCGACTCGGCCCCGGCCGGGAAGCCGGCGTCCTCCGCCGTATAGGCGTTCTCGCCGAACACGTTGTCGATGTAGCCGCCTTCGAACGCGTTGTAGAACACGGCGCGCAGCGCGAGCTTGTCCTCGATGAGCGGCAGGTTGATGTAACCCTCCACGCTGTTGCTCATCTCGCCCTTGTAGGTGTCGGACACGCTGGCGTCGACACCCGCCTGGAATTCGCTGTACACCGGCTTGTTCGTGATGAGGCGGATCGTGCCGGCCTGCGAGCTCGCGCCGAACAGCGTGCCCTGCGGTCCGGGGAGCACCTCGACGCGCGCGATGTCGGCGGCGTACAGATCGAGGTTGCGCCCGCCGGAGCTGACCGGCTGCTCGTCGAGGTAGAGGGCGACGTTCGGCACCGGCGCGCCGATCTCGATCGAGGTCTGGTCCGACGAGTCGGTGGCCATGCCGCGGATGAAGATGGACGACTGTCCCGGGCCCCGGCCGGCGGCATTGACGTTCGGCAGGTAGCGCACGTAGTCGTCGAAATTCGCGACGTTCAGGTCTTCGAGCTGGCCGCCATCGAGCGCCTGTACGGCGATGGCGACGTCCTGCAGGTTCTGTTCCCGCTTGGTCGCGGTCACCACGATCTCGTCGAGCTCCGCGGCAGCCACGATACCGGCCGTGCCGGTCGACAGCGCCACGATGACTGCCTGGGACAATGCCTTCCTGCGAAACATTCAAATTCTCCCCGCCTGGGACCGGGAGGCCGCCGGGGGACGCCCCCCGAGGCGGGCCGGTCTTGTAGTTGCCTTCGAGTATAAAGCAAGGCCGTGCAGCGGGCTCCTGGTCCGCAGGGCGGGCGCCTCGCCGCCCCCACCCCCGTCTCCTATACTGGACCTGACACGGCATGCGAAAAGGCTCGTAGCGGCGGACCGACAACGAAACAGCAGTCCCTGGGGCGCACGGCCTTGTGCGAAGGTGTGGAGAAGAACGAATGTCGCACGACTGCGCGGCCCCGCCCGTGGCCTGTCCCCCCGCACTGCCGAACGGCACGCTCTTCACCGCACTCGTGCTGGTGCTTCTCGGCACACCGGTGGCTGCCCTCGGGCAGGCCGAGGTGTCCGTGTTCGCGACCGACGACACCGCGAGCGAAACGCCTCCCGACGACGGCGAATTCGTCGTCCGCCGCACGGGCGGGGACGAGGACGGCCCGCTCCGGATCAGCTATGAGGTCGGCGGCACCGCCACCCCGGGCGCCGACTACGAGCCGCTGCCCCGCTCCCTGAACCTGGGCGACGGCCAGGCCGAGATGGCGATCCCGGTGCGCGTGACGGGCGACGACGGCGTCGTCGAGGGAGACGAAACCGTCACCATCACGCTGCTCGCGGACGACGGCGACGAGGGGCCGGGCGGCGGTTCGGGAAACGGCGGCGTCGTCATCGGGGAGGCCACCGCCACCATCACCATCCGCGACAGCGAATACCAGGTCACCGCCGCGCCGGCCGGCGACGCCGCCGAGGACGGGCCGGCGGACGGCGAGATCACGATCTCGCTCGGCACGCCCAACGCATCGGGTGCGCCGCTCGCGGTCCGCTACGACGTCGGCGGCAGCGCGACGCCTTCTCTCGACTACGTCGCGCTCCCCGGCGTCGCCTCGATAGAGCCCGGAGAAAGCTCGACGTCGGTCGTCGTCACCCCGCTCGATGACGACATCGTGGAAGGCGCAGAATCGGTCGAGCTTACCCTCACCGGCACCGACAACCCGCAGGTCGGCATCGGCAGCCCGGCAAACGCGAGCATCACGATCGCCGACGATGACGAAGACAGCGGCGATGACGGAGACGGCGACGATGACGGTGGTGACGACGAAGACGCCGAGGTACGGGTCTCGATCGTCGCATCGGACGATACCGCCTCGGAAACGGGACGCGATGACGGCGAATTCACGGTGCAGCGCGTCGGCGGGGATCCGGAACGGGAAGTCACGGTGAATTACGCGGTCGGCGGCAGCGCCACCCCCGACGACGACTACGGGCGGCTTTCCGGGAGCGTCAGGCTGAGGAAGAACCGGACGGAGGAGGTCATCCGCGTCCGCGCGCGCGATGACGCGGCGTTCGAAGGCGACGAGACGGTCACGCTGACGCTCGCCGGATCCGCGGGCGAGGTGATCGTGGTCGACGGCACGGCAACCGTGAGCATTCGCGACGGCGCGCACGCGGTCAGCACGACTGCGGCCGGGAACGCCGCGGAGCCCGCGCAGGCGGGCCGGATCACGGTATCGCTCGACGGCACCAACGCCTCGGGCCGGCCGCTCACCGTGGAGTACTCGGTGGGCGGCAGCGCCACCCCGGGCTTGGACTATGCGGCCCTGTCGGGCAGCGCGACGATCGAGCCCGGCGCGAGCTCCGCTGCCATCGCCGTCACCCCGCTGGACGATGCGGAGGACGAGGCGGACGAAACCGTCGTCGTCACGCTCACCGCTACCGGGGAACCGGCGGTCGCGATCGGCTCCCCGGCGTCGGCAAGTGTGTCCATCGGCGATGACGACGAGCCGGCGGGCGGCGGCGGCGATGACGGGGGTGATGACGGGGACGGAGGGGGCGACGGGGGCAACGGCGGGGGCGACGGGGGCGACGGGGGCACCGGCGGCGGGCCCGCCGGCAGCGCGGATCCCGACGGTGACGGCCTGACGAACGACGACGAGGAGGCGCTCGGCACCGATCCCGCGCTCGCGGACACCGACGGCGACGGCGTGAACGACGGCGACGAGGCCGCCGCCGGCAGCGATCCGCTGGAGGCGCTGTCGTTCGCGGACGGCGACGGCGACCTCGTGCCCGACGCGGTAGAAGCCGCGGACGGCACCCGTCCCGACGACCCGGCGAGCTTCGCCGACGGCGACCGCGGCGGCACGGCCGACCATCTCGAAACCGTGCTGTTCGCGGCCTTCGGGCTGCCGGCGACGAGCGCCGCGGATCCGCGCGACGACGCGCGCGATTTCGACGGGGACGGCCTGCCGGATCGCCTCGAGCTCAGCATCGGCAGCGATGCGCTGTCGGCCGACGCGCCGACCCCGGGCGGCGCCTCCGACGACGACGGCGACGGCGTGAGCAACGCGCTGGAGGCGCGGCTCGCCACGCTGCACATCGCGGACGTCGATCGCGCGAGCGACCGCGACCGCGACGGCTACCCGGACGCGGCCGAGATCACTTTGGGGCTCGATCCGCTCACCGCCGCCGCGCCGGACGCGGACAGCGACGGCGTGCCGGACGTGATCGAGGCGCTGGCCGGTGTCGATGCCGACGGCGCGACGGATTCCGACGGCGACGGCGTGCCGGATGCGCGCGAGATCGCGCAGGGCGCCGACCCGCTGGATGCGAGCTCGCCGGTCGCGAACGGCGCGGCCGACGATGACGACGACGGCATCAGCAACGCGATCGAGAACGTTCTCGGCTTGCTCGGCGTGGCGGAAGACGCGGCCGCGGACGGCGATGCCGACGGCGACGGGATCGCCGACGCCGACGAGATCCGCCGCGGCACCGATCCGCGGCACGACGAGCAGCCGGCGCTGTGGATCGAGCTGGCACAGGGACAAACCGGCGGGGTGAATGCACTCGTCGCCGGGGGCGGCGACGCCGTCGCCCGCGCACGGGTCGGCGGCAGCCAGACCGGGGCGTTCACCTGGGACTGGAGCGGCTCCAGCGATGCCGTGCTCGCCGTCGCCTCCGGCCCGCAGGACGCAAGCGCGCTCGCGTTCTCACCGGAAACGCTGCCGCCCGGTCCGTACACGCTGGCCGTGAAAGTGCGGCGCACAGTGGGCGACTACACGTCGCCGGAATCGTCCGTCGAGTTCCCGTTCGTCGTGCTGGAGAGCGGCACGAACGCGGCGATCGCCGACGGCGACGGCGACGGTGTGCCCGATGCCGCGGACGGCGCCGAGGGTCGCGCGGGCCTCGCACACGAGCTCGAAGCCGGCTCGGGCGGCCGCATGCAGGCCGAGCCGGGTGCCAGGCTCCAGGTCGGCGCGACGGCGCGCACCGCGCGCACCGGCTCCGCGCGCGTGGCGCCGGACGACATCGCGGCGCACGGCGACGGCCGCGGTGAGGCGGAGGACAACGTCACGGACGACTTCTCGTACCCCGGCGGCATTTACGATTTCGAGATCGCGAACCTGCCGGAGGTCGGCGCGAGCGCGCGCGTCGTGATCCCGCTCGGAGTCGGCATCGGCGAGCTCGCCGAGTACCGCAAGCACCAGCCGGCGCGCGGCTGGGGCACGTTCGTCGAGAACGAGCGCAACGCGCTCGCCTCGGCGGCGGGCGGCGCGACGTGCCCGCCGCCCGGCGATGCGGCCTACACGCAGGGACTCACGCCCGGGGACCTGTGCGTGCAGCTCACCATCGAGGACGGCGGCCCGAACGACGGCGACGCGGAGCTCGGGCCGAACGGCCTAATCCGCGATCCGGGCGGCGTCGGCGCGCCGGAGGGAACGGTGACGGTCGGCCAGGGCAGCGGCAGCGCCGGGCCGTGGTCGCTGCTCCTGCTCGCGCTCTTTGCCGGGATACCGGCCGGCTTGCGCTACCAGCGCCGCACGCGGCCCGTGTCGAGGTGCACGAAGTCGGATTCCGGGTAGTAACCGACGCCGCCGCGCTGCATCGCAATCGCGGTGTCACGCAGCTTGCGCGTCGCCACGCCGCGCAGCCGCACGTCGATCGCCTTGCCCTCGAGATGCTGGCTGTTCTTCGCGACGCCGCTCGAATTGCGCCGCAGCATCTCGTTGGTTCGCGGCGAGCGATACGCCGAAATCACCTCGTAGGTGCCGCGACTCCCCAGGCGCTCGCGCACCTCGTAGAGCACGTCGAGGAGGGCGGGATCGATCTCCTTGCGATCTCCCGTGCGGAAATCGGCGAGAAAATCCTCGATCGCACCGAGCGCGGGCTCGAGGTACTCGCCGTGGCGCGCGTAGACGACGTCGAGCCGCTGACTGGTATGCGTGTGGTAGAAGACGAGGCGCCGTTCGTCGATACTGGCCGAAGGTTCAGTCGGAAACGCGAGCGCTCCCGCTGCCAGGACGACGAGCAGTGGCGCGCGCAGCCGGTGTGTGGCTCGGGTATACAGTGACGGCATGCGCAATGAATAGCTCCGAACCGGGACGAAAGCAACTGCGGCGCTGGGCTTTTGCGATGCTCTTCTCGCTCGCGGCGGCGGTCCTCTGGCCCGCGGCCGGGGCGGCCCAGGACGAACCGGCCCGCGAGGCACTCCGGGCCGCGGTCGAGCGGGTCCGCTACAACGGCAACGCCGCCGCGGCCGGGATCCATGCGCCGAACCTCGTCGCCGCGTTCTACGAGCGGCGCGAGTTCCGTCCCGCCTGGCGTGAGCCGGAGCGCGTCGACGCGCTGCTCAGGCTCGTCGACGGCACGTTCGCCGACGGCCTCGAGCCGCGGGATTACCATCGCGAGCAGATCGTCGAGCGGCGCCGCGAGCTCGACGGCGGCGGGACCACCGCGGAGCGCGCGGATTTCGAGCTGCTCCTGACCGACGCGCTGATGAGCCTCGTGCACCACCGGCGCCTCGGCAAGACCAATCCGCAGGATCAGCACAACAGCTGGAACGCGCGGGCGCCGCGCGCGGAGGTCGACACCCTCGAGCTGGTCGAGCAGGCGACGGCCGCGCCGTCCCTCGAAACGGCGATCGAGGAGCAGCTGCAACCCAAGCTCTGGTATCGGCGTACGCGCGCGGCGCTTGCCGAGTACCGGCGCATCGCCGCCGCGGGCGGCTGGCCGGTCATCCCGCAGGGGCCGAAGCTCGAAACCGGCACTGCCGATCCGCGCGTGAGCGCCCTCGCCGCGCACCTCGCCGTCACGGACGATCTCGCGGACGCGCAGCGTTACGCGGAGTCGCCCGTGATGGATGCGGCCCTCGCGGACGCGGTGCGGCGCTTCCAGGTACGCCACGGACTGCAGGCCGACGGCATCGTCGGTCGGGCGACGCTGCGGGCCCTGAACGTGCCCGCGACGGAGCGCGTGCAGCAGCTCCGGCTCGCGCTGGAGCGCGCGCGCTGGGTGCAGGACGAGCTCGGCGCCCGTTTCGTCGCCGTCAACATCGCCGGCTTTCGCATCTACGTCGTTTCGGGCGGCAAGCTCGCGTGGGAAAGCCGGGTGGTCGTCGGCAGGGCTCATCAACAGACGCCGGTGTTCACGGGCTCGCTCCAGTATCTCGTGTTCAACCCGTCGTGGTCCGTGCCCTACAGCATCGCGACGCGCGAGCTCCTGCCCGAGATCCAGGCGGATCCCGGCTGGTTCGCGGCGCACGATTACGAGCTCAGGGATCTTTCCGGGAGGCGCGTCGATCCCGCGACCGTGGACTGGGCGGCGCTGTCACGGCGCAACTTTCCTTACGTGCTGGTGCAACGGCCGGGTCCGAACAATGCGCTCGGCGCGGTGAAGTTCATCTTCCCGAACGAGCATTCCGTGTACCTGCATGACACGCCGGCCAGGTCGCTGTTCTCGACCGCCGAGCGCGCGTTCAGCCACGGCTGCATCCGCGTGGAGAACCCGCTCGAGCTCGCAACCGTGCTGCTTGCGGCGGACGGCTGGGATCGCGCGCGCGTCGACGCGGCCGTGGCGAGCGGAAAGACGACGACCGTCCACCTCGGCCAGCCGATGCCGGTGCTGCTGCTCTATTCCACCGCCAACGTCGATCCCGACGGCACGGTGCACTTCTACCGCGACGTCTACGACCGCGACGCGCGCATCGCCGCCGCCCTCGACGCCCCCTACACGATCCCGTAGGAGCCCGCCATGCGGGCGACCACGATCGTCGACCTGCACCGGCGCGCCAGCACATTGCCGGCCATCGTCGGTCGCGCGCATGGCGCGCTCCTGCACGAGCCGACCCAGGCCGTTCACGGACGCGATCCGCCGTCCGCCCCCGTAGGAGCCCGCCATGCGGGCGACCACGATCGTCGACCTGCACCGGCGCGCC
>CAZBGV010000032.1:24824-30524 GCA_964491485.1 uncultured Woeseiaceae bacterium
CGCTCCTGCACGAGCCGACCCAGGCCGTTCACGGACGCGATCCGCCGTCCGCCCCGTAGGAGCCCGCCATGCGGGCGACCACGAGCTAGCCGCCGAGCGCGCGGACCAGCTCGGCGCTCGCGGTGAGGCGTGCCTGCCTGGCCTGCACCAGCGCGTCTTCGGCGCCGAGCAGCGTGCGCTGGCTGTCGAGCACGGTGATGAGATCGATGGCGCCCGCGTCGAAACGTACCCGCGACAGGCGGTAGGCCTCGCGCGCCTGCGCGGCGGTTTCGGTGAGGAGCTCGACGCGGCGCGCGCTGGTCGTCACCGCCGACAGCGCGTTCTCGACGTCGGCGAGGGCGAGCAACACGGCCTGGGCGTAATTCTCCGCGAGCTCCTCCCGCTCGGCGAGGCTGAGCTCGATGCGGCCGCGGCGGGCGCCGCCGTCGAACAGCGTCTGCGCGACGGAGGCGGCGAGCGTGGCCACCGTGGCCGTGCCCCCGCTGGCGAAGTCGCTGGCGATGACGGATGCGGACACGCCAAGGTCGGGGAACAGCGCGGCCCGCGCGACGCCCACGTCCGCGTTCGCGGCAAGGAGCGCCGCCTCGGCCGCCCGCACGTCGGGTCGCCGGAACAGCGCTTCCGCGGGCAGGCCCGGATCGAAGGCGGGAAGCGCGACGTCGGCAATCGAGCCGCCTCCGACCGTGAGCTCCTGCGGCGGCTGGCCCGTGAGCACCGCGAGCGCGTGGCGCGTCTCGACCGACGCCTGGCGCAGCGCGGGGATCTGCGCCTGGATGTTGAGCAAAGTCGTGCGCTGCTGCGCGAGGTCGAGCGCGGTCGCCGCGCCGTTGTCGAAGCGCACTTCGATCAGCCGCAGCAGCTCGCGCGCGGCGTCGAGGTTCTGTTGCGCGATCGCGATGCGATCCTCGAGCGCGAGCAGCTGGAAATACGCGAGCGCGACGTCGGCCTGGAGCGCGAGCCGGATCGCGTTCCGGTTGTGCTCGGTGAGCGCGAGCCGCAGCGCGGAGGACGCGGCGGAGTTGCGGTTGGCGCCCCACAGGTCCGCGTCGTAATCGACGGACAGGCCGATGCG
Organism: uncultured Woeseiaceae bacterium; assembly: GCA_964491485.1. GTDB lineage: Bacteria > Pseudomonadota > Gammaproteobacteria > Steroidobacterales > Woeseiaceae > IDS-8. The sequence goes on from CAZBGV010000032.1 coordinate 25,897, forward strand.
GCTGTCCTCGGAGGTGACGATCCCGCCGTCATCGACGCGGTCGCGCGAAGCCGACGCGCTGGCGGCGGCGGTCGGCCACAGCGAAGCGCGCGCCACGCGCAAGGCCGCGCGCGCCTGCCCGATGCGCGCGACCGCGGCATTGAGATCGTGATTGCCGGCCAGCGCCTGCGCCATCAGCGCATCGAGCTCCGCGCTGCCGTAGCGGTGCCACCATTCGGGCGCGGGTGCGCTCGCGTCTTCAGCCGTTTCTGCAAGCTCCCAGGCAGGGGGTACGGGCTGTTCCGGCAGGTCGTAGCGCGGCGCGAGGCTGCACGCCGCGAGCGTGCAGGAGAGCAAAACGAGCGGAACGGAATTGCGCGCGACCCGACAATGCGCCTCGGCGCGGCCGCGTGAATGTGCTCTCGATTGGTCGCGCGCGATGCGCGCTCCTGCGGGGGCTTGCATCATCCCGGGAAATCCGTCGTTATTCCGAAGCCAGTGCGGCGACCGGGTCCATCTGCGCCGCCTTGCGCGCGGGCAGATAGCCGAACAGGAGGCCGGTCGCGAACGCCGAGGTGAACGCGAGGATCGGCGGCGCCAGCGTGAACTCGACCCGGGTGCCGAGCGCATCCACGATGAACCCTGTGGCGAAACCGACGGCGACGCCGATGAGCCCGCCGATGCCGCACACGACGAGCGCCTCCGTGTTGAACTGCAGCAGGATGTTGCCGTAACGCGCACCCGTGGCCATGCGCAGCCCGATCTCGCGGGTCCGCTCGGTGACGTTCACCAGCATGATGTTCATGACGCCGATGCCGCCGACGATCAGCGAAATGGCGGCGACGGCTCCGAGCAGCACGGTGAGCGTGTTCTGCGTCGTCTCCACCGCCTCGACGATGGAAGTCGTGCTGCGCACCCGGAAATCCTCCGTTCCGTGGCGCTGCAGGAGCACGCGCTCGATGGCGGCCTGCGTCCGGTCGGCCTGCTCGGCCGAGGCGATCCGGACGTTGAGCGAGCTGAGAAACTGCTGGCCGAACAGCCGGATGAAGCCGGTCGACAGCGGCACGAGCGCCACGTCGTCCATGTCGGAGCCCCAGGGCGTCGCGCCCTTCGGCTCCAGCACGCCGATCACCTCGAACGGCACGTTGCCGATCAGCACGTAGCGGCCGATCGGGCTTTCGCCGGACGGAAACAGGTTGTCGACCACCGTCTTCCCGAGCACCGTGACGGCGGCGTAGCCGTCGACGTCTTCCTGGTTGATGAAGCTGCCGGACGCGAGCTGCCACTCCTGGGCATAGCGGTAGCCTGGCCAGACGCCGTACACGTTGCTGCGGTAGTCGACGGAGCCGTAACGCAGCGTCGCGGAGCCGCGCCGCTCGGGCGAGACGAACTCGACGTTCGGCAGCTCGGCAAGCGCGATCGCGTCCTCCGGGACCAGCGTCACGATGTCGGCCGAGGATCGCCCCCGCCCCGGCGCGTCGGGCCGCACGAGCAGCAGGTTGCTGCCCATCGCCTGGATGCGCTCGAGAATCTCCTGCTTGCTGCCGTTGCCGATGCCGAGCATCGTGACCACGGCCGCGACGCCGATCACCACGCCGAGCAGGGTCAGCGCGCTGCGGAACAGGTTCGCCCGCAGCGAATGCAGCGCCATCTTCACGGCTTCGCCGAGATCGGGCAGCCAGTGCGGGTGGCGCGCGTCGCCGGTGCGCGGATGGACGGCCTCGCGCCCGCGCACGGCCCCGCTGTCGTCGACGATCGAGCCGTCCTTGATCCGGATCACGCGATCCGCGTGCGCGGCGACCTTGGGATCGTGCGTGATGAGGATGATGGTGCGCCCTTCCTCGTGCAGGCGCATGAGCAGCTTCAGCACCTCCTCGCCGCTCACGCTGTCGAGCGCACCGGTCGGCTCATCGGCCAGGATCACCTCGGCGCCGTTCATGAGCGCGCGCGCGATCGACACGCGCTGCTGCTCGCCGCCGGAGAGCTGGGCGGGCCGGTGGCCCTTGCGCCCGCCGAGCCCGAGCGCCGTCAGCAGCTCGGCGGCGCGCGCCGCGCGCTGCCGCTTGCTGCGGCCGGCATAGATCGCCGGCAGCTCCACGTTCTCCGCCGCGGACAGCGAGCCGAGCAGGTTGTAGCGCTGGAACACGAAGCCGAACGTGTCGCGGCGCAGCGCGGCGAGCTCGTCGGGCGTGAGCGTGGCGACGTCGATGCCGTGCACACGATAGTGACCGTGGCTCGGACGATCGAGGCAGCCCAGGATGTTCATGAGCGTCGATTTGCCGGAACCGGACGGGCCCATGATGGCGACGAACTCGCCGGCGGCGATGTCCAGGCTCACGTGGTCGAGCGCGCGCACCTCCGAGGTGCCGCTGCCGTAGACGCGGCTGACGTTGTGCAGGGAGATGGCGGTGGGTACGGACGTTGCGGGATCGCGCCGGATCTCTGCGTCGAACGCAGGATCGGCCATCGCTTCGCCCGCATGGCGGGCTCCTACGATGCCCATGTCAGAAACGGACCATCATGCGCCGGTTGGGGCCGGCTTCGCCCGGCGCGGCCGCGCCGCCCACGATCACGCGATCGCCGACGGCGAGGCCCATGAGCACTTCCGCGTTCGTGCGGCTGGCGAGGCCGATCTTCACCTGGCGCCGCTCCGGCCCGTGCGGCATCAGCACGCGCGCCACGTAGCTGTCCGGCCCCTGCTCCGGGTCCGGTGTGAGCGCGTTCAGCGCCACGGTCGGCACGTCGCGCGCTTCGCCGAGCAGGAAGAAGACCTGCACGGTCATTTGCGGCAGCAGCAGGCGCTCCGTGTTCTCGACGTCGATGAGCACCTTGTACAGCACGACGTCGTTCAGGACCTCGGGAGTGGGCAGCACCTGGCGCACGGTCCCGCGCCACTGCCGCTCCGACATGCCGAGCGTGCTGAACCAGACCTGCATGCCGGGCTCGATCTTGTGGATGTCCGCCTCTGCGACCTTCGCCCACACCGTCATGACGTCGAGGTTCGCGATCTGCACGATCACCGGCGCCTGCTGGGAGGCCACGACAGTCTGGCCCTCGAGAGTGGTCTGCGACACGACGGTCCCGTTCATCGGCGCGTAGATCTTGGTGTAGCCGAGGTTCGCGATGTCGCCCTCGAGCGTCGCTTCCGCGGCCGCAATCTGCGCCTTCAGCGCCGTGACCGATGCTTCGGCCACGCGCACGCTGGCCGCGAGCTCGTCGACCGTATCCTGGCTCACCGCGCGCTCCTCCAGCATGCGCTGGTTGCGCGCGAGCTGCTGCCCGGCGAGGGTGAGCTCGGCTTCGCGCTGCGCGAGCTGGGCCCTCAGGCTCTCGAGGTTGGCGCGGTCGTTGCGCACGATGGACTCGTAGCGGGTCGGGTCGATTTCCGCGATCAGGTCGCCCGCCTGCACGCGGTCGCCGATCTCGACGTGCACGGCGACCAACTGGCCGGAAACCTGCGTGCCGACGTCGACGTACTCCTTGGGCTGCAGGGAACCCACGGCCGTCACCGTCCGCACGACGTCGCCGCGCTCCACCAGGACGGTATTGAAGGCCTGCGCGGGCGCCGCCGCGAAGCTGCGCCAGGCGAAGAATCCGGCGGCCAGCGCGCCCGCGGCGGCGACCGCAATCCACAGCCGCCGGCGCGGCTTCCCGCTCATCTTCCCGTTTCCTTTTATATCGCGCATGGCACCTTTCGGAGGATGCTTCATCCCCGGCAAGCGTTACCATGCGGGCGGAATGTGCAGCAATTTTGGAGAAACGGTGAATTTTCCGCTCCGTGCTTGCCGCGGGCCGGCCGGCGATCCTTAATAACCGCGTCGGCGCGCCGTGCCTGGACGCAAAACCGCGCCGGCGCTGCGAACCGACACACGACCGAAGGGCCGCCGTGAAGCTCAAGATCACCGCCAAGCTGTTCCTCGCGCTGCTTCTCGTCGGCGTGCTGTGCGCGGTGGCCATGGGCGCGGCGACGCTCTACAGCTTCAACCGCGGCTTCCTCGGTTACCTCAACACGCTCGGCGTCGAGCGCCTGGAGGAGCTGGTGCCGGCGGCCGCGTCCGCCTACGCCGAGCACGGCGGCTGGGAGTTCCTCGAGGACGACCGGCGCGCCTGGATCCGGCTCCTGTTCGCCCGCCGCAACGCCGATGACGAGCCGCGCTCCGGCGAGCACGGCGAGCGGGTGTTCAGCGTTTCGGACCTCACCGGCGTCTCGCTGCGGATCGGGCTGCTCGACGCGAGCCGCCGGCACGTCGCGGGCAACCGCGAGGCATCCGCGAGTGGGATCACGCGCCCGGTCATCGTCAACGGCGAGACCGTCGGGTGGCTGGCGTTGATTCCCTTCCAGCGGGTGGCCGGCGCGGCGCACGTGCAATTCCAGCAGCGGCAGTCGATGGCGACGTGGGCCATCGCCGGCCTCACGGTGCTGCTCGCGGCTTGTGTCGCGCTGCTGCTCGCGCGCACCCTGCTCGCGCCGATCCACTCCATCGCGCTCGCGACGCATCGCATCGCCGGCGGCGACTACGCGCACCGCGTGCGCGCGACGTCCGGCGACGAGATCGGCAAGCTCGCCGGCGACTTCAACCGGCTCGCACTGACACTGCAGAAGAACGAGCAGATGCGGCGCGCGTTCATGGCCGACGTGTCGCACGAGC
>CAZBGV010000033.1:0-30046 GCA_964491485.1 uncultured Woeseiaceae bacterium
TCGAGCTGGAGCAGGAAGTCATCCGCCGGGCAAAAGAGGAGCGCCGCAAGCTCGGCCTGCTCGACTCCTGATTGCCTGCCAGGGGACCCGCCATGCGGGCGACGGCCACGATTACCCGCGGTGAGGATCGGTCGCGCGCCAAGCGGACGCCGGCAGCCGATCCGATAAATCTTCTGCCGGCGTCCTGCCTGATTTGCAATCAGATAGACCGTTACCTTGCGACGCAGACGTCTCTGTCACACAGAAACCCGCTTGGACAATCAGTATTGAGCTGGCATCTGCCGTCGAGATCCGTATTCGGTTTTATGCCGTCGAGACTATCGATACTCGGGGGAGTGCTGAACCGATATTCGGGACCAGTCTTCCGGCACATACCCATATTCTTATCCCGTCCCTTCTCGCAACTGAATCCGATATCGCACGAGGAGTCGGAGAAGCACGTGCTGGACAAGTTTCCGGTCCGAGACGCCGCGGCGACCGTACCCTGATATTGTTGCTGTTCCAGAAGCAGATCGGGAGGCGGAACGCCTCGTCCAAGATCCGTTAACGCAGTGACTGCGTCGTCGTTCCCCCACCGAGCGGCCAGTGTGTACCAGGACAGCGCCTGCTCTTCGTACCCTGCTGCCATTTGGATATTCGCCAAACGCACCATGGCTGGGACGTAGCCTTGCTTTGCAGATCGCAGATACCACTGTGCCGCTTCCGCAGCGTTCTTTGGTGTACTTCCAAGCCCTCCCTCCCGGAGGAGGCCAACGTGGTACTGGGCGGAAGGATTGCCAGAGTTCGCGAGGCCATCCAGATGCTCTGCTGCCTTGTCGTACTCACCGCGGTTGTATGCGTCGACACCCAGCTCGAGGTGATTTGCACAGGATGCCAGTAAGCTCGCGCTCGCCGAAATTGCGACGAGAATTATTGTTTTGATGCGCATGTCCCCCTCCTCGTGCAGCACGAGCGGTCGGACATTCTGCCTGACGGCTCGTCACAGGATCGTCAGCATTCTTGTCGTTTGTTCGTAGTCTTTGTCATCAGTGAAGCCACTGTACCACATACAATAGAATGAGGTTCCTGCGAATTGCTTCTCCGTGCCGAGAGGCTTCTCCAGCGCCCTACTCCGGATCCCCGGTCCGGATCTGCGGACGGCGCAGCATGAACCAGTTCGTTACACCCGACACCGGCAGCTCGGCCACCACCTCGAAGCCTCCCCGGCGATACAGGCGGACATTCTCGGGCTTATCCGTTTCGAGATAACCCTCGGCCTGTAGCCGGTCCAGCTGATCGCAGACTGCCGTCATCAGGGCAGTCCCAATCCCCTGCCCTTGCAGCTCGCGCTTGACGGCCGCCGGCCCAAGGTGCCAGTGATCGCCATCCGGATCCTGGCGGGCCCAGATCCGCAGCCATCGCTGGATTTTCAGCAGGTGCCGGAGCATTCGACCGCGCGCCAGGATCGCGAGCATGCCGAGCCTGTCTTGCAACGTCGGCTGGCAATGGCTCGACGGAACCATTGCCGCCATACCCACCAGCGTTTGCTCGGGAGCGAAAGCACCCAGCACGAGCCCGGCCCGCATCTGTTTCTGCAACAAGCGGGCGAAGGCGGTCGCCAGTAGCGGCTCCATTCGCGTCTCGTCGCTGCCGAATATGCGCCGGTGCAGTGGGTTGTCGCGCATGCTGGCGGCCAGCAGCCGGGCTGCGGGTTCGATCCATTCGGGCGTAAGAAGCTGGACGGCAATTGGCGACGACAACTTTGGATAACTCACGATTCAGCGGCCCGATCACCGGATCGGCGGTCGAGCCAGGCGTCGATCTCGTTTGCCGCCACTCTGGCCGTGCGGCCCGCGCCTATGAGCGTCGCCGAGGCGGGGCCTGTCCAGTCGCCGTAGCCAAGCAGCCAGAGGCCCGGGCAGTCGCGCGCTCGAGGACCCTGCGTCGGAATGCGCCCCGAATCATCGTACAAGCCCAACGGCGCGAGATGCGAAAGCGCCGGTTGAAACCCCGTACACCACACCACCGCGTCCACCGCTTCGGCACTCCCGTCTCGCCAGATCATCTCGTGGGCGGTCATTTCGTCGAACGGACGTACCGCCTCCAGCACGCCTCGTTCCCGAGCCTCGCGAACCGGCGGAACCATGGCGATGTCGCCGAACCCGCCCGGCAGTGTTTCGACCTCGCGCCCCTCCTCCCGGGCTTTCAAGCGCGCCGTTGCACGCTCGAACAGCACACGGCCGTCGACGTCGTCGGGCAGGAATCGCGGCGGCTCGAGCGTGACCCAGCGCGTTTCGGTCACCTCGGAAACTTCGGCCAGGATCTGCGCGCCGGAGTTGCCGCCACCGACGATCAATGTTCGCAGCCCGGCGAACGGTTGTGGTCGGCGGTAGTGGGCCGAGTGCAGTTGCACGCCGGCGTAGCGCTCGCGGCCCGGGTAATCCGGAACGTAGGGATTGCCCCATGTACCGGTTGCACTGACGACCACCGGTGCGCGCCAGGTACCGCGATCGGTTCGCACCAGAAATGCGTCGCCATCGCGATGCACGCCCGACACGCGGACCGGCCTTTTTATCGGGAGGTCGTAGCGCTCCTCGTAACGCTCCAGGTAATCGAGAATCGCATCGCGGCTCGGGTAAGTATCGATGCCGCCCGGATGCAGCCATCCGGGCAACGAGCTCCAATGGCCCGGTGAGAACAACGTCAGGCTTTCCCAGGCGTGGCGCCAGGCGCCACCCGGACCCGGCTCGCGATCCAGAATGACAAAGCGGCGTTTGCGCCGCTGCAGCCAATAGCCGAGCGCCAGTCCCGCCTGACCGCCGCCGATCACGATGATCTCAGGCTGTTCACCCTGCGCTGACACGGCGATCACATGGTCCGTGTCTTCACTGCTGCGTCGCCGCAGGGGTGCATTACGGAATGGCGGCCCGTGCTCAGCCGCATCCAGTCGATCTGGTCCATCGCTTCGTGCCCTCGCTTGGTGGAAGCCAATTCGATGGGGTAAGGTCCATTACAGCAACTGGTCGTGGCATGGATCCAAAAGCACTTTACACGAGGCGTGCAGGCGCTTACGTCTCGTTCAATTCGCTCTTCGGGACTGCCCAGGCGTACCTGAGTTTTTTCCGGTCGTACGAAGGGCTGAAATCGGGACTGCGCATCCTGGATGCGGGCTGCGGGACGGGTATCCCTACCCTCGCACTCGCGCGTGCGCTGGCCGATCGCGGGCTCGCGCACCGAGGAATTGATGCGTTCGACCTGACGCCGGCGATGCTGGCCCGCTTCCGTGAATCCGTCACCAGCTCGGGGATCGCCAACGTTCGCGTACAGGAAGCGAACGTGCTGGATCTTTCCGACCTGCCGGCCGACTGGACCAGTTACGACCTGATCATTTCAGCGGCAATGCTCGAATACGTGCCCCGGAACGAACTGGTCAGTGTCCTGGCGTCCCTGCGCGCCCGGCTCGCAGGAGGCGGCAGGCTGCTGGTCTTCATCACTCGGAGGAACTGGATTACAAGCGTACTCGTCGAGAGGCCCTGGGGCGCAAATCGGTACACGCGACCTGAGCTGACGGATTCCTTCGAGCGCGCGGGCTTTCCCCACCCGGCGTTCAGGAGATTTCCCCGTTCGTTCTTCTGGCACAACTATTGGGCGCATGTCGTCGAAGCGGGCTCGCTCACCGAGGGCGATTGAGCCCTTCCTCGGCAGCATGCTGCGCGCCGTCGTCCCGTTCACTGGCAGCAGATGGCGCTCGACTCGTCGGCCTTGCCGGAGCGAGCGCAGCAGACCGCTTCTCCCGTCGGCGCGCGAGAGGTTCCAGGCTCGCAGCAACTCGATCCCGATTCGAGCCGTGGGGCATCACTGCCGTAGACGGTGCTCTCTCCGGCCGTCAGGAACGCCTCCCACTTCACACCCTGGGGATCCTCGATCCAGCTTTTCTCGCTCCTTGCGTAACAGCAGGTCGTTACACCTTCCTCTAGCACAGGCCCCTCGGCACGCTCTAGTCGCGCGTAGACCTCCGCAAGCTCCTCGCGGTCCTCGACTTGGATGCCAAGGTGCTCGATTCCGGCCCGAGTCGCCCGTGCGCTGATCGCGAAGTTCACGCGGGGATCGTCGAGCATCCACTTCGCGTAATCGCCCTTCCTGACGGTGGGATCGATCGCGAACAGGCGGGAATAGAAGCGGATCGACGAATCGAGATCGTCGACAGCGATGTGGACATGCAGGCGTTTCATTTCCGATGCTCCTGGACGTGCCGATTACGAAGACCACGCTCGCCGGGCACGTCGGCGCGAGTGAGCAGACGAAGTTCCTTGTACGAGGCGGGATTTCTCGTCGGTGCATGCTGGTGGACACCCTGCCCCGCCGCAGCAGTTTTCGGTCAGGTACGCGATCACCGCGTTCATCGCGCCAAAGTCAGCCGCGTAAAAAAGTCGGCGTCCCACCCGCTGCTGAGTGAGCAGTCCGCTGCGCGCCAGGTGCTGCAGATGGAACGTAAGCGAGGACGGCACCAGCCCGACCCGCTTTCCGATCTCGCCGGCCGGGAGACCTTCGGGTCCGGTCTCGACCAGAAGCCGGAAAACCGCCAGTCGATGCTCGTGGGCAAGGGCCGCCAGGGCCTCGACGACCGCGAGTGTCTTCATGCCCCATACGATAATACGAGTATCATCGAAATGTAAAGAGCAGAAACCTCAAGGCCCAAATCGCAAAGTACGCGTGCCACAGAATGGCGATCGGCTTCCGCGAATTGGCCATCGTGGAAAGCCCCCGCAGGATTTCATCGGGCGGCGGCACGCAAGTCTTCACTCGTCACGTCGCACCTGAGTGGGCGCGGATTACTACGCATATGCTCGCGCTCGCCGGGGGTTCAGCGCATACGCATCAGTACCGATAGCGTCCTCGGGTGAACCTGCGAGACTCCCCTCATCATCCCCGTGGGATGCAGGAGCAATGCGATGGCCGTTTCAACTTTTGCCAACAAGCTCGTAGAGGTGTGGGACCCGCTGGTCCGTACAGGCCACTGGGTGCTCGTCATCGCATTCTTCACCGCCTACTTCACCGAAGACGATCCGCTGACGGTGCATGTCTGGGCGGGCTACGTCGTGGGTGCCATCGTAATCGTCCGGATCGTCTGGGGTTTCGTCGGCACACCCCACGCTCGCTTTCGGGACTTTCTGTACGGACCACTCGCGGCGCTCCGTTATCTTGGCAACCTGCTGAGAGGAAAGGGCCGGCGCTATTTGGGCCATAGCCCGGCCGGCGGCGCCATGGTGATCTTGCTGCTTCTGGGACTGGCGGCAGCGGTCTGGTCGGGACTGATGGTGTATGCCTACGACCAGCAGGCGGGGCCGCTTGCAGGCTTCATCGTCTCGCCGGATGCGCTTCCCGCCGGCGAATTCGAAGCGCGCGAGCACTACTGGGAGGAAACGCACGAGGTGCTCGCCAACCTCACCCTGTTCCTCGTGATTCTCCACATCGCCGGCGTGTTCCTCGCGAGCTTCGTGCACAAGGAGAACCTCGTGCGCTCGATGTTCACCGGGAGGAAACGAGGACTGGAAGAGCACTCCAGCGCGCGAGTACCCTGACCTTGCCGTCGCGGATGCCTTTGCCCGCCGTTCCTGATCGCGATCTATGAGGCCTGGCCGGACCAGCGAGCGGCATCGACCTGCTCGACGAGGCGCCTGAGCACGACTGGATCGACCGGCTTGGTCAGATGCTGGTCGAAACCCGCTTCCGTGGCGCGGCGCTTGTCCTCGTCTCGACCCCAACCGGTGAGGGCGATGATCCTCGGTTGCTCCCTGTCGCGGCGGCCGCGAATTGCTCGCGCAACCTCGTAGCCGTTCATGCCCGGCAACCCGATGTTGAGGATGACGATGTCCGGATCGAGCCGCGCGCTCACCTCGATCGCCTGCAGTCCGTCGTGCGCGATGTAGGTTTCGTGCCCGGCCGCCCGCAGCAGGTGGCTGATGCTCTCGGCCGTATCCACGTTGTCTTCTACGATCAGGATGCGGAGCACCCTTTCCTGGGCTGCCTCGCCCGTTCGCTCCGCCTCGCGAGACGTCGCCGCACCGGCTGATCCGATGCACACCGGCAGGGTCACGGTGAATTCGCTGCCGCGGCCGAGGCCCTCGCTGTGCGCTTCGATGTGACCACCGTGCAGCTCGACCAGGTGGCGCGCCAGCGAGAGCCCGATGCCGAGGCCGGCCTGGGCACGCTCCACCGAATGATCGAGCCGCTCGAAAATATCGAAGATGCGCGGCAGCGCTTCCGGGGTGATCCCGATGCCCGTGTCGCTCACCCTGACGACGACCGTCTCGTCTTCCTGTGCTGCCGCGAGCGAAATGTGCCCGCCCGGCGGCGTGTACTTGGCGGCGTTGTTCAGCAGGTTGATGAACACCTGTGCGAGTCGGGTCGCGTCGGCATCCACGTAGACGGGCTCGGTCGGAAGCTCGACCGACAGCGTGTGCCGCGAGCCTTCGACGTACGGGCGGCTGGCTTCCACCGCGTTCTCGATCACTTCGCTGAGCTCGGTCTCCTTCGTCTGCAGGAGCAGCCTGCCAAGCGTGATACGTGACACGTCGAGCAGGTCGTCCACCAGCCGGGCAAGATTCCGTGCCTGCCGGTCGATCATGTCGCGTGCATTGGCGCGCATGGCCTCGGGCGCGTCCTTCAGGCGCAGGATCTGTACGGCGTTGCGAATGGGCGCGAGCGGGTTTCGCAGCTCGTGAGCGAGCGTGGCGAGGAACTCGTCCTTGCGTCGATCGGCCTCTCGCAGGGCTTCCTCGGCGAGCTTCTCCTCCGTGATGTCCATGAGCGATCCGAGATATCCGGTCAGCTCGCCGTCCCGCCCGAAAGTGGGCCGACCGCGGTGGATCATCCACCGCCACGTACCGTCCCGGTAGCGCAGCCGGTAGAAAGCCGTGAAGGCCTCCTGTCGCCCGGCCGCGGTGACGAGCGTATCCCTCACGTGCCCGCGGTCGTCCGGGTGGATCGACCGGAGCCATCCGCTGCCCAGCAGCGCCTGCCTGTCACAGCCCGTGAAAGACAGCCACTCCTGGTTGACGAACGTGCAGGCGCTGCCGGCGTCGCCGACCCAGAGCAGCGCCGGCATCGTGTCGGCAAGCTCCCGTATCCGCTCCGAGCGTTCGCGCATGCCCCGCTCGGCGGCGAGGCGCTGCTCGGTCTCATGCTCGAGATGGCGCTTCTGCTCGTCGGCGTCCCGGGCGTTCGCCTCCGCTGCCTTCCGCCCGCTCCTCGCGATCGCCCCCAACCCGATGATCGCGGCGCAGGACGTGCCGTACAGGCCCAGCTCGATGATGCCCGCGGCGCTCGCCAGAGGAGTACCGGCGTCGAAGAGCACGTGACCGGCGAGGTAGCCGACGATTCCGGAGATCACCGCGGGGCCCGGCCCCGCATACCAGGCGGCCAGTGCCACCGCGCCGAGCGTCAGGGTGTGCGGGTGCTGGCTGTCGAGGAATGGAGCAAGGAGGAAGCGCAAGACAATGGCTGCGGCAGGAAAGGCTATTGCCATGCCATAGCGGCGTAGCCGCAGTTGCCGGTCGTCGCTCCGCATGCCGCCTGATGAAGCTTTCTGCCCGCTGGTTTAACAGAATGTCGCCGATTAACGACAAAAGGTCAAATTATCCCCCCTGCGCAACTCATCTGTGCTAGGCAGGGTCAAAACTCGGGCACCAACACGAGCAGCATGATTCGACTACAGTTCTCGAGCGCCCATCCCCGGCAGATCATGGCGGGCCCCCTGGCGGAGATTCGCTTCGACGCATTCGGGGTCACAGGCCGGCCGGGCGGGCACACGGTGGCGCAATTCTCCAATCGCATGTGGCAAGTCGGCGGGCGGCATTTCACACGGTGTGAGTGCCGCGAGCCGGCCCGCGTCCGGTTCGAGGACACACGAGGGCGCCTCACCGATCCGCTCGGGCCATTCAGCTCCGTGCACCTGTACGGGGGCTCGCTCTACGTCGAAAAGATGCTGCTCGCGCGCTTCGATGAGCGCCGGCAGATCTGGCATGTCCCGCAGGACAAGGCAGACTACGCCGCGATCGTCGTCAGCGCCTGAGTAAAGGGCGCCCGCTTTTCCGGCCGCAGGCGTCGAGCTGGCGCGGCCCGTCGCCTGATGCGGCCCCTCGAGTCCCGGGTCGATGGCGGGGATCGATGGCCGGCAGGTCCGGCGGATCGTATGATGGTGGCGACCCCGCCAGACAGCCCGTCGGGCCACTGCACCGTCGTTGCGGGAGACCCGCCGGCTGCGTCCCTGGCCCGGCCGCCTCCGGCTTCCCGGAATCATCGACCTGTCCTGCAAGGAGACACCCATGCACAGATCACTCGCCGTTTCAGTCGCCGCCGTGCTCGCACTCGCGGCCGCTTCGATACTCATGGCTCAGGAAACGAAGCCCCCGACGGACAGGATGCACCGGGGCATGCAGATGATGAAGAACATGGACGCCGACGGGAACGGCGAAATATCCAAAGAAGAGTTCGTGCGGGCCCACGAAAAGATGTTCGACGCCATGGATGAGAACGGCGACGGGACGCTGGACCAGGAGGAGCAAGGCAAGATGATGCAGAAGATGAAGCACCGAAGGATGGGGGACATGGACCATCGCGGCTGGAAGGAAAAGCCCGACACGTCAGAGCGCGACTGAACGTGGATGGGTGATGGTCAGCCGACGATCGCTGCCGCGGAGCCCTGATCCGCACTGATGAAGCGAGGGGTTCGCGAAGGCATCCGTCGTGGCACGCGGGGTGCGGCCCGCCGGCCGGGGAGGCTCATCGCAACGAGCTTCCTCATTGCCCTGCTGGCGGCGCCCGCCTGCGCGCGCGAGAGGCATTCCTCGCTGGATCCTGCGCGGGTCGATTTCGTCCTCGGAAGCTTTCAGTTCACTTTGCTCCACGAGCTCGCCCACGTTGCGATCGCGGATCTCGAAGTACCGATCATCGGTCCCGAGGAATCTGCAGCGGACTACATCGCCACCCTGGTTCTCATCCAGCCGCCGCGGCCTTCCGCGTTCGACGAGGAACAGCGCAGGGGCTTCGCCGTGACGGCGGCCGATGCCTTTCTCGTCATCTGGCAGCTCGCGGAGTCGCACGGTGTATCGCCGCCCTACTGGGATATTCACGGGCTTTCCATCCAGCGCTTTTACACCATCGCCTGCCTGCTCTACGGCAGCGATCCGCAGCGGTTCGAATCGATTCCCGGGCTCGCGCGGATACCGATTCCCCGCCTGGCCGGCTGCCAGGCGGAATACGCCCGCGCCCGCAAATCCCTGCAGTGGATGGTGAGCTTTGTCGAACGCAACGGTGCCGGACGTCCGCATGCCACGATGTCGGTGCGGTATGAGCCGCCGCACAGCCGGACGAGCGCCGAAATTACCGAGGAGATACGCGGCATCCGGCTCGTGGAACGGACGCTGCACGGTTTCACGCAGACGATCCCGATCGTTGACGACGCCGTGGTGGTCCTGCGCGCCTGCGGCACTCCGGAAGCGGCCTGGAAAGCCGAGACCCGGGAGCTGGTGTTCTGCTACGAGTTGCTGGACATGTACTACCTGCTGAGTGCCCAGCGACACGAGGACGCGATAGAGACGCTCAGGCGAGACGGAAAGGGACCCTGATCGCGCCCGCTCTCCGGGTTTTCATTCCAGCGCCTCACCGACCTTGAGCTCGAAGGGCGGCGGAGGCTCCGCCTTCACCAGCAGGAGCGGGCAGCTCACGCGGTACAACATGGCCTTCAGTATCTGCGCGCGGCGCGCGATCAGGCGGGCATGCCAGCCGACTACCACCACACTCGGCTTCCGCTCCTCGATCACGTCGAGAAGCGTCGTCGCTACGTCCCCGCGGCGCAGCAGCACCTCCTTGATGCACTCGGCCTGCTGGCGATCGCAATGCGACAGCGCACGCTCGACGAGCTCGTCCAGGCGGCAGGGGTATTCATGATGCAGCGCGTCAGCGTAGCGGGTCTCGGCGATGAGACCGCCCTTCCCTCGCACTGCCTGGCTCATGACGTGCACTACCGTCAGCGCAAGCCCCAGCGCGTGGCCGAGCTGAACGCCGACGATCAGCGCGGCGTCGGCCTGTGCCTCGCCGCTGATCGGCACCAGCCCGGTCGTCCAGGGCAGGCGCTCCCGGTAGGCGAGCGGCAGAACCAGCACCGGAACGTCCGTGTTCTCGATGACCGCGGCGGTCACGTGCCCCAGCAGGGGTTCGTCGCCGCGCCATTTTTCCGCCGAGCGCCCGCGCGCGGTCATCACGATCAGCCCGGCTCCGCACCGGCTCGCGACCTCCAGCACCGCATCTTCAGGAAAACGTTCCTGCTGATGCAGCAGAATCCTGCCCCACAGGTTTTCGGGCACACGGAGCCGGCGCAGCGCTTCCTGCGGCGGTAAGGGCGCCCGGCCGGCGCTCACGACGTGCAAGGTGGCGGAGAGTCTGTCGGCCAGCCACGCGGCACACTGCAGCCCCGATGCGGCCAGAGCGGAGCCGTCGAGCGCCACCACGATCGTGTCGAAGCCGCTCATCTCGTCACCTCCACCTTGTGCGCCTGCCCGCGCCACAGGAGGTTCAGGGCCACCGACCTCCATCCATCCGGCAGGCGGTCCGCCGCACCGGGTTCGACCAGCGCGCGATCATCGACGAAACGGATGCCCAGCATGTGGAACACGAGCGCCTGCCACGTCCCGCCCATGCACGCCGGGTGTACGCCGAGCGCGCTGTTGCTCATGGTGTCCGAGAGATCGAGCATCAGGCTTTGCTGCCAGTACCGCTCGGCCTCTTCTTGCAACCCGAGCCTGGCCGCGAGGGCGGCGTGCACGCTCGGCGAGAGGCTGCTGCGGTGGTCGGTCAGCGGTTCGTAATACGCGTAGTTCGCGGCCAGGATCCGGCGCTCGAAGCTCTGCGGAAACAGGAACGGCAGCATCAGCACATCTGCCTGCTTGAGCAGTTTCATCCCGTTGATCTTCTCGAGGTCGAAAAGGCGGTCGAGTGGCTCGTCGAGGTGCTCCTCGTGCTGCAACGGATATTCCTCGAGCGCGAAGAAGCCTTCGAACTGTTCGATGACCCCGTCTTCACCGGGCTCCGGAACGTACAGGCGACGCGCTATGGCACCCCATTCGCCGGGCTCGCCCTCGTCCAGCCCGATGCGCTCGACGAGCGCTGCCCAGTCCTGCGGATAGTGCGTCCGCAGCCATTCGCTGGCCGCCACCGCACGTTCGAGGTTGAACCGCGCCATCCAGTTCGTGTACGCGTTGTCGTTCACACTGTGGTGGTACTCGTCCGGACCCATGACGCCGCGGATGTGATAAGTGCCGGCGTCCTCCGAGACTCGCCCGGCCCACAAACGCGCCGTTTCGGCCAGGATCTCGGCGCCCGGTCCGCGCAGGAAATCCTGGTCGCGAGTCGCTTCCCAGTAGCGCCAGATCGCGTAGGCGACATCCGCGGTCACGTGGATCTGCTGCGTTCCGGTGAACAGCGGGATCGGCGCCCCGGAGGCGGTCACGGCCGCGACACGCGGCGTGACGTCGTCTCCCGTCGTCGTCGATTCCCACGCGTAACAGGCACCGCGTTGCCCGAGCGACTGCGCCCGCCGGCGGGCGCCGTCGAGCGTGTGATATCGATACTCGAGCAGGCAGCGCGCCACATCGGGCGCGGTGTGCAGGTAAAAGGGCAGCATGAAGATTTCGACATCCCAGAAGACGTGCCCCTGGTACCCGCTGCCGCTCATGGTCCGGGCGCCGACGGAAACACGCGGGTCCCGGTCCGCGGCGATCGACAGGTGATAAGCAAGGAACCGGAGTGCCTGCTGGGCACCCGGACGGCCGCTGACGGCGATGTCCGCCCGCTCCCACACCTGCCGCCAGCGGGCGGTGTTTGCCTCGAGCGCGTTATCGAAGCTTTCCCACGACTGGTTGCGTACGGCACCGACCGCGGCGTTTTCCGCGTCCGCGACATCGCGGCTCGTGTAGACGGCCACGTACCGGTGGAATCGCAGCGCCTCGCCGATCCCGGCCGGCACCCGCCACCGGGTGCGCTCCTCGCCGCTTCCCGCGAGCGTCAGCCGCTGTGCAATGCAGGTCTCGATTCCCGAAGCACGCGTCCTGAAAACCTGCACTTCGAGCCCCGGACCGGCTTCGCGCGGCGAGCGTGCAACCAGGTGCGGGTGCTTGAGCGCGAGGTCGGCGTCCGCGAGCGACCCGTCGACCTCGACGGTCTCCGAGAAGTTGTCGAGCTGCACCAGCAGCTCGTGCAACAGGAGATGCGGGTCATCCAGCGATGCACAGCGCCTCGAACGCGTCCTCACGATGAACCCTGGGTCGCACTCGTACGTCGCTTCGGCATGCAGCGCGCCTGCCTTCAGCTCGAGGACACGCCGCTGCGTTCTCCACTCCGGCTGCTGCAACGACAGCGCTGTCTCGCCGATTGAAATCTGCACGCGGAAAGGGAACGGGAACGCGACGAAGTCGCTGTAGTCGGCCTCCTCACCTTCGTCCGCCGCGGCCCCGCCGGGCGAGTACGGCCGGGACGGCTGTTTGCGGTCGTAGACGCCCGCGATGCGCAGGTCCCCCTGCGACAGCGCGAGCGGAGTGTCGAGCGCGCCGCGCACGCCGAGATAGCCGTTGCCGACGGTGAACAGGCTTTCGACGCCGTGCTCTTTCGCCGGATCGAAGCCTTCCTGCTCGATTCGCCAGGTACGCCGGTCCTGCTCGGCGCTGAATGCCCTCTCCAGGGCAGCCACGTCGAGCTCACCGAGATCGCTGACCACGACGTGCGCTCCCTGCAGCTCGAGCGCCGCGCGGTTGCCGCCGCGGTCCACGCCCACGGCGAGCCCGAATCCTCCGCTGCGTGCGGCCGCGATCCCGGACGCCGCATCCTCCACGACGATCGAGCTCGCCGCCGTCACTCCGAGCTCGGCCGCGCAGGCGAGGAACGCATCCGGATCCGGCTTGCCACGCAGCCCGCGCTGGCCGGCGTCGACGCCGTCTATACGGGCGTCGAAGAGCACATCGGTGCCGGTCCTCGCGAGGATGTCCCGGCCGTTGCGGCTCGACGTGACGATGCCCAGCGCAACCCCCGCCGCGCGCAGCGCCTTGATGAGAGTGACGGTGGACTCGAATACTTCCGCGCCCTCCGCATCGAGGTAACGACGGAACAGGCGATCCTTCCGTTTCGCGTAAGCACGAACCGTCTCGGCGTCTTCGGGATCGTCCGGTCCGCCTTCCGGCACCTCGATGCCGCGACTCCTCAGGAAGCTGCGGACGCCCTCGTCCCGCGGCTTGCCGTCGACATAGGCGAGATAGTCCCTGCCGGCGTCGAACGGCCGGAAAGGCTCGCCGTCCCGTTCCGAGCGACGGCGCAGGACGTCGTCGAACAGTTCCTTCCAGGCTTTCGCATGCAGACCGGCGGTCTTCGTCAGGACGCCGTCCATGTCGAAGATGACGGCGTCGAACGCCGTCCCCGGGCGAGGCCCGGCACTTGCCATTATTGATTGCGGAGAAGACACGATGATGGGCACCTGGGGCGGCAGCGCGAACCTGGCCCTCGCCTGCGCGACGGCCACTGGAATGTCGACATTACGCGCGCGCAGGAGTTCGCGGGACCTGCGGCGAGCAGGAAACGATTCGCCGCTCGCCGCCGGTCGATGCAGCCGGCGCGGCGTCACTTGCGCGCCCGGGCTGTACTAGACTTTCCGTCGTGGTCTCCACGACATTGTAAGTCTGTGCCGGGGATTCGGCACGCACTGCGATCCGGCATCAAGGCCTGCGCGCCCGGAGTGCCGCTGTCCTCTGCCGGAGGCCGCCGGCACTTCCTTCCTGCCTCATGATTCGTAACGGAGACAGCGATGAAGACGGACATCTCCGAGGCATCAGCGACTCCCGGTTTACTCAGTGACGCGCCGATCGCACGAACGCAAGACGCAGCTCCTGACGCGGGCAGCACCGTGACCGTCACCTTGCGCGTGAACGGGCAGCCCCACACTCTTCGCCTCGACCCCCGCACGTCGCTGCTGGACCTGCTGCGCGAAGAGCTGGGCCTCACCGGTACGAAAAAGGGGTGCGACCACGGACAATGCGGCGCTTGCACCGTCCACCTCGACGGACGCCGCGTGGTTTCGTGCCTCACGCCTGCCGTCCAGGCGGCGGAACGGGAGGTCACGACGATCGAGGGCCTGGCGCCGGCGAGCGGTGGCCTGCATCCGATGCAGCAGGCGTTCATCGACCATGACGCGCTGCAGTGCGGCTACTGCACGCCGGGCCAGATCATGGCCGCCGTGGCCTGTGTGCACGAGGGACATGCGGGCTCGCCCGATGAGATCCGCGAGTACATGAGCGGCAACATCTGCCGTTGCGGCGCCTATGTCGGGATCCTCGCCGCGATCGAGCAGGCCGCCGCGAAAATGACGGAAGGCTGAGTCATGCGTCCTTTCACCTACGTCACGGCGGAGACGGCGGACGAGGCCGTGGGCGCCATGGCCACCGGAGGCCCGGGCACGCGCTATCTCGCGGGCGGCACGACGATCTACGATCTCATGAAGCTCCATGTCGAGACGCCGGGGCGCCTCGTCGACGTCACGCGCATCGGCGACCTGCATCGCTGCCATACGGCGGGGCCGCAGGAGCTCGTGTTCGGTGCCCTGGCCCGGATGAGCGACGTGGCAGCCGATCCGGCGGTGGTACGCGACTACCCGGCGCTCTCGGAATCACTCTGGAGAGCCGCATCGCAACAGCTGCGGAACATGGCCACTTTGGGCGGCAATCTCCTGCAGCGCACGCGCTGTGCCTACTTCCGGTTCGGTGCGCCATTCGCCTGCAACAAGCGGAATCCGGGCAGCGGCTGCTCGGCTCGGGGCGGGCTCGACCGCGGGCATGCCGTTTTGGGATCGAGCGATTCGTGCATCGCCGTATATCCGGGCGACTTCGCGGTCGCCCTCGTCGCTTTCGACGCAGTGATCGACGTTCTCGGCGTGCAAGGCGAACGAACGATACCGGTGGAGCAACTGCATCGGGAGCCGGGCACGACGCCTCACGTCGAAACTGTGCTCGAGCCGGATGAGCTGATACTCCGCATTCGCGTGCCGGTCACACCGCTCGGCCGTGCTTCGACCTATCACAAGATCAGGGATCGCGAATCCTATGCGTTCGCGCTCGCATCCGCGGCGGTCGCCCTGCAGATGGACGGCGACATCGTCCGCGACGCGCGCATCGCGATCGGCGGGCTCGCGACACGCCCCTGGCGGGTTCGTGCCGCCGAGCGGGAGCTGGCAGGCCGGACGTGGAATCCGCAGGTCGTGCAAACGGCCGCCGAGGCCGCGCTCGAAGGGGCTCGCCCGGGTCGCGACGCCGGATTCCGCATCGAGCTCGGAATCCGGACCGTTGCCGATGCCTTGATGATCGCCAGGGAGAGGGCCCGGCCATGAGTAACGTCGCTTTTGCCGACACGCCGCGGATAGATGCGTACGACAAAGTGCGCGGCGCAACGCGCTATGCCGCCGACACCGTCCGGCGGGACATGGTCCATGCCGCGCTTGCCGTGGCAACCATCGGACGGGGACGGGTCCGGCGCCTCGATGCGGAAGCCGCCCGCGCGGTGCGCGGCGTGCGCCTGGTGCTGACTCACGAAGACCTCGCGGACGTGAAACCCGCCGGGTTCATCATGGCGAACGGCTATGGCTTCCAGGGCATGCTTCCCATGACGTCGCCGGCCATCGCCTACCGCGGGCAGCCCATTGCACTGGTCGCCGCCGACACGCTGGAGGCGGCGACAGAGGCAGCCGGCCTCGTGCGGGCGACTTACGACACGGAGCCTTTCAGCGCAACCCTGGACGCACTGGGCACCGACACCGTTGCGCAAGCCGAGACGCCACTGAAGGCGTTCTTTCACGAAGTCGTCACAGGCGATGCGGACGCGGCATTTGCCGCAGCTGCGGTGCACGTCGACAGCACGTTCACCACCCCGCCCCAGCACCAGAACCCGATCGAGCTGGTCGCGACCGTGGCGGAATGGCGTAACGGCAAGCTCGTCATTCACGAGGGCACGCAGAGCGCCGAGGCGATACGCCATGGCGTGGCGCAGGCCCTCGGTCTCGCGCCGGAAGACGTCCGGGTCCTCTCACCTTACGTCGGGGGCGGCTTCGGCCAGAAGAACTCCCTGCAGATGCAGACGGTGTTCGCCGCGGTTGCGGCGCGCATGCTGGGCCGCCCCGTCAAGCTGGTCGTCCCGCGCGCGCAACTCTTCCACGATGCCAGCTTCCGCCCCGCGAGCCGGCAACGCGTCCGGCTGGGCGCCGACCGCATCGGAAAGTTTGCCGCCGCAATCCACGAGGTGGATGCGCAAACCTCGCGCCACGACCTGTTTCCGGCGGAGTATGCGGCGGTGACGTCGCGCCTGTACGGGATCGAGAATTTTCGCGGCCATGAGCGGCTCGTACGCACCGACGTCCAGACACCCGGCTACATGCGGGCACCCTTCGAGCACGTCGCCTGCTTCGCCATGGAGTCCTGCGTGGACGAGCTGGCTTACGCTCTCGGCCGGGACCCCGTCGCCTTGCGGCTCGCCAACGACACGATCACCGATCCGGTCTCGAAGAAGCCGTTCTCCTCGCGCCACGCCGCCGAGTGCCTGCGGCGCGGTGCCGAGCGCTTCGGCTGGGCCGGGCGTCGCATGGCACCGGGCGCGATGCACGCCGCGGACGGATCGTTGATCGGCTGGGGTGTCGCCCTCGGCGCATATCCCGGGCTGACCGTGCCCACGGCTGCCCGGCTGGGCGTGACGGCCGATGGCACAGTGCGCCTGCAGATTGGCGCTCACGAAATGGGCCAGGGCATCCGGTCCGCGCTCACGGCGGCACTGGTGAGAAAGCTCGGCGTCGCGGCCGATCAGGTCGTCCTCGAGATCGGCGATACCCGCGCCGCCCCGCAGCACCTGACGGCCGGCTCGTGGGGGACCGCCAGCGCCGTTCCGGCGGCGCTCGAGGCCGCGGACGCGCTGCTCGAAAAGCTCGCGGAGCTGGGTCCGCTCCGCGACCGCGCACGTGCACCGGCGGAAATTCTGAAGGCGGCCGGGCGGGACTCGCTGGAGGTGGAGGTGAGGCGGAAAGCGCCCGGACAGCCGGAGCAGATATTCGATCGGCTGAGTGCGGGACTCGTCTCACCGGGTGGCCCGGTCTATCCCGAGTTCGCGACGTTCAGTTTCATCGCACATTTCGTGGAGGTACGAGTCGAGCCGGGCACGCGGCGTATCCGGGTGCCCCGCGTCGTGAGCGTCGCCGATTGCGGCCGCGTCATGAATCCGCGCACGGCGGCGAGCCAGGTCAGGGGCGGCGTCGTGTGGGGGATCGGGGCGGCGCTGCGTGAGGCGAGCGAGGTCGACGCCCGCTTCGGCGGTTTCCTGAACGCGGATCTCGCCGAATACGTGATCCCGGTACACGCGGACATCGGCTCGATCGAGGTCGAGTTCATCGACGAGCCCGACACCGTGTTCAACAGCGCGGGCGTGAAAAGCCTGGGTGAAGTGGCGATGGTCGGTGTCGCAGCGGCCATCGCGAACGCTGTCCACCACGCCACGGGGCGCAGGGTTCGCGACCTGCCGATCCGGATCGAGCACGTGCTGTGAGGAGGCTTGCGGCAAGCGGCCTGTTCCGGCGCCTCGCGGGCCGCCCGGTTCGGCTCAGAGCTCGATGCGCACGGTCTGCACTCCCGGCTGCACCGACACCTCGACGACGCGCTAGAGTCCAGCCGTTCGAGCCGAAACCTGCATCGGCGCTCGACGATCATGCCTGGATTTCGGGAAAAGCGACGACGACGCCTTCGAGCTCCCGCACACGCGCGTTGAACGCGGCGACGGACTCCTCGTCCAGCTCCACCACGAGCGCGCTCTTTCCCGGGGAGAACTGCCGATGCACCTCGCGCAGCAGCTCCTCTGCGCGTGCAACGTCGGATACGGCTCTCGTGAATCCGAGGAACCCGCCGGAAACGAACCCGACGACCGCGCCGATCGGCCCTGCCAGGAAGCCGATCAACGCACCGAGCACCGCGGCGGCGGGCAGCTTCCAGGGTACGTGCCGGGCCCATTTCCTCTGCGAAACCGTTCCATCCGGCTCCTTGACGAGCAAGGCAGCGGCGCGCACGACGATGGAATCCGCCCGCGCGCGACGCGACAGGGTTTCCGCGGCCTGTTGACCCTTCTCTTCATCGGGAAATACGGCAATGACGAAATCGCTCATGGGTGCCCCCGGGTGGTACGGTGCCGGCGCAGCGGCCGGCCCTGCGAATGCATGAACGCCTGAGTGCCGTGCTCCGGCATGCACAGTCCGTGCCGCTGCCGCGGGCGAGCGGCGTCGCGGCCGGCGTGGCCGCACACTGCACCCGTGAGCCGTTTCGGTTCTCGTCTATACTTGATTTTCGACGGGCGCTGCCGGCGTCCACGCCTGTGCCTCGCCGGGCACCGTTTTCTTTCTTCCCTCAGCGCATCGCAGGAGGGCCCATGGCGCTCACAGCAATCTCGGATCGCGAGCTTTTCGCGTCAGACCGCGAAGCGGGGATCCGCTGGGGATCGTTTTTGGTACTCGGCATCCTGGTGCTGGTCGCAGGGCTCATCGCGTTCGCCAACCTCCTGATCGCGACCGTCGCGTCGGTGCTGTACGTCGGCGTGCTGATGCTGATCGCCGGCGCCGCGCAGCTTATCCATGCGTTCCAGCTCAGGCGATGGGGAGGCTTCCTGTTCTGGCTCCTGGTCGGCCTGATCTACGGCCTTGCCGGCGTTTTCACGCTGCTCAACCCCGTGCTCGCGGCCGGCGCCCTGACCCTGGCACTGGCGATTGCCCTCATCCTGGCGGGCGTGCTCCGGCTCGTCGTCGGCGTGCGCATGCGGCCGCTGCACGGCTGGGGCTGGCTCGTGGCCTCGGGGGTCGTGACGATGCTCGTCGGCGTCCTCATCGTGCTCGGCTGGCCTTCGAATGCGTTGTGGATACTCGGTATGTTCCTTGCGATCGATCTCACGTTCATGGGCGTGGCCCTGCTCAGCCTTGCATTAGCGCTGCGGCGGGCGATTCGCAGCGCGCCGGGAACGCCCTGAACGGGAATCAGCTCGCTGAGCGGGAGTTGCGATGACTGCGAATTCGATCCGGGCCCTCGTGGTGGAAGAGAAGGACGCTCCGTTCGTGGAGCAGGAACTGGAGCTGGAGGAGCCCGCGCGCGGGGAAGCGCTGGTGCGCATCGTCGCCGTCGGCGTGTGCCACACCGACGAGATCACACGCCACGGCGACATGCCGATGCCCTTCCCTGCCGTGCTCGGACACGAAGGTGCCGGTGTTGTCGAGCGCGTCGGCGACGGCGTGACGGAGATCGCCCCGGGGGACAAGGTGATCATCGGCTGGCCGTGGTGCGGAGTGTGCCGCAACTGCCTCGACGGGCAGCCGCGCTACTGCCTCCGCACGGGCGAGGCCCTGGTTTCGGGCCGGCGGTTCAAGGGCGAGCGAGCCGGCACCACCGCATACACGCGGAACGGCAAGCCGATCAACGGGCATTTCTTCGGCCAGTCGTCGTTCGCGACGTATTCCATCACGACCGCCGATGCGCTGGTGAAAGTGCCGGGTGAGACGCCGCTCGAGCTGCTGGGGCCACTCGCCTGCGGACTCGGCACCGGCGCCGGTGCGGTGCTCAACGAGGCGCGGCCGCGGCTCGGCGACTCCGTGCTGATCGTCGGCGTCGGGGCCGTAGGGCTCGCGGCGATCATGGCAGCGCGCAACTCGGGCGTGACGAAAATCATCGCGGCCGACCTGCACGACAATCGCCTGCAGATGGCGCAGGAGTTCGGCGCCACGCATGCGATCAATTCCGGGTCCACGGATCTCGTCGAAGCGGTGCGGAAGATCACGGGCTCGACCGTGGATTTTGCTTTCGACTGCACGGGCGTGATCCCGGTCATCGAGCAGCTGGCGGAAACGGTCGGCATGCTGGGCACGCTCGTCCTCGTTGGCGGGGCGCCCGCCAACGCGCGCTTCTCGCTCGATCACCTGCGTACGCTGTGGGGCAAGCGCGTCATCGGCGTGCTCGGCGGCGGCGGCCGCTCCGGCCAGCTCATTCCGGCGCTCGTCGAGCTCTACCAGCAAGGCCGCTTTCCCTTCGACAAGCTGGTGCGCTACTACGAGCTCGGCGACATCGAGCAGGCGCTCGCCGACTCGAAGTCGGGCGAGGTGGTCAAGCCGATCCTGCGGGTGGCGTAGGAACCTTTACAGCGAAGCTCTCCGGAGCAGTTGTGCATTGATGGCGACGATGACGGTGCTCGCGGACATGAGCACGGCGCTGACGGCGGGCGCCAGCACGATCCCGGCCCACGCCAGCACGCCGGCGGCAAGCGGGATCGCGACGATGTTGTAGCCCGCCGCCCACCAGAGGTTCTGCAGCATTTTCCGATAGCTCGCGCGGCTCAAGGACACGATCCTCGCCACGTCCCGCGGATCGCTGCGCACCAGCACGACGTCGCCCGCTTCCACCGCGACGTCCGTCCCTGCGCCTATGGCGATGCCGACGTCCGCGGTCACCAGCGCCGGCGCATCGTTGACGCCGTCGCCCACCATCGCGACGCGCTTGCCCTCGCGTTGCAGCGCCTCGATCCTGGCGGCCTTCTGGTCGGGCAATACTTGTGCGAATACCGTGTCGATCCCGAGCTCCCCGGCGACGTGGTTCGCGACGGGTTCCGAATCGCCCGTGAGCATCGCTACCTCGATACCCGCATCGTGCAACCGCCGGACGGCCTCGGCGGACTCGGGCCGAATGGCATCGGCCACGGCGAAAGCCGCCAGCGCACGGTCGCCTTCGATCAGGTAGATCGCGGCCTGGGCGCCGGCGCTGAAGCGCTCGGTGGCGGCGCGCAGCTCGGGCGGGAGCTCGGCTCCACGCTTGCCCAGCAAGGCCGGGCCGCCGACCTGCAAGCGGCGGCCTCCGACTTCCGCCTGCACGCCGTGTCCGGGCAAAGCCACGAACTCCCGCGCTTGCGGGACATCGAGCCCTCGCGCCTCGGCGCTTTTCAGCAGGGCGCGGGCGATCGGGTGCTCGGAATCCCGCTCGACGGCGGCCGCCAGGCGCAGCGCTTCCTCGGCCGCGATTCCCGTCGCCGGAGCGATATCGACCACACGATGCTCGCCCAAAGTCAACGTGCCGGTCTTGTCGAAGACGACCGTATCCAGGTTGCGCGCTTCCTCGAGGCCACGGCGGTCCCGGATCAGCAACCCGTTGCGCGCACCGAGCGTCGTCGAGATCGCGATGACGAGCGGCACCGCGAGCCCGAGCGCATGCGGGCACGCGATCACGAGCACCGACACCACGCGGGTCACGGTGTAATCGAGCTCGGCGCCGGCCACGAGCCAGGCGACCAGCGTCACCACGCCGGCGCCGATCGCGACCAGCGTCAGGAAGAAAGCCGCCCGATCCGCCAGCGCCTGCGCCCGCGAACGCGACGTCTGCGCGTCCGCGACGAGCCGCATGATTCCGGCAAGTGCGGTGTGTTCGCCGGTACCGGTGATCTCGGCGCGCAGCGAGCCTTCGCCATTGACCGTGCCGGCAATGACCTTGTCGCCCTCGCGCTTGTCCACCGGATTCGATTCGCCGGTGATGAGTGCCTCGTTGACGCTGCTCCTGCCGCTGCGGACGATGCCGTCCGCCGGCACGGCCGCACCGGGCCGGATGAGGATCAGGTCTCCAGCGCGCAGCCGGTCGACGGTGACTTCCTCGGTCCGATCGTCGCCGGTGATGCGCAGCGCGGTATCCGGCAACAGCCTGGCGAGCTCTTTCAGGGCACCCTGCGCCTGGAAAATCGAGCGCATCTCGATCCAGTGACCGAGCAGCATGACCGTGACGAGGGTCGCGAGCTCCCACCACAGCGGCATGCCCGGATAGCCGAGCGTCACCGCCGCGCTGTACACGAAGGCGACCGAGATCGCGAGCGCGATCAGCGTCATCATGCCCGGGAGGCGATCCTTCAGCTCGCGCCAGGCCCCGGCCAGGAACGGCTGCCCGCCGTAGACGAACACGACCGTCCCGAAGATCGGCGGTATCCAGCGGGCACCCGGAAATGGCGGCGCGGTGTAGCCGAGCCAGTCCTGTACCGGCTCGCTCCACACCACGGTCGGCAGGGTCAGCACGAGCGTCAGCCAGAAGCGGCTACGGAACATCTCGACGCTGTGGCCCGCATGTTTGTCGTGCGCGGCATGCTCGCCGGCGCCGGCGCCGTGGTGGTGAGACTCCCGAGTCGTCTGCCGGGGATGGACGTTCAGGGCGTGCCGGGGCGGGTGCGAATGGCCGGAATCCTGCCGTCTGCTCATGCCCGCGACGCCGACCGGCGGGAACTAGTGCTCGGCGTCGTGCGAGTGATGGCCCGCATCCGCGGGTTCCGGCCGGAAAGTCGGGAAGCGCGCGTGCGCGTACGCTGCATGGCATCCGGTACACGTCTCGAGCAGGCGCGAAAACTGGAACGCGACGGTTTCAGGGTCCCGGTCGGCGGCCGCGGCGGCGAGCCGGGCGGTGCGCGCGTGAAAGCCCCGGTCCATCTCCTGGAATGCTTCGGGAAGCGCGGCGATTTCCGCGAGCTGCGCCTGCGTGAGCTCCCGCTCGAGGACGTAGCTCTCCTCCATCTGCCGGCTCGTGGCAATGATGTTGTCCCAATCGCCCGTCGGCAGCGCCAGCGCAATGGCCTGCGTCCCGACCAGCAGCTGCCGCATTTCGGCGCGGTAAAGCTCGAGCAGGTCGGGAGACATCGAAAGTGACGAGCCAGCGATGTGCTCCGGCTCCTGCGCAGGGGCTTCGGCCAGCGCCAGGGCGGATACCAGGACCAGGGCTTTGATGATGCGCATTGCTGTCTCCGCTCTCAGTGGGTCCGCGACGCGGGCGATCAAACCGATGCCCCCGGAATGATACGCTAGCCGCATGATCCTGCGCGTCCTGCCGCTCGTCGCCGGCCTCGTTCCCGTCTTCACCGTGTTCACGTGCTACTGGATAGCGGTCCATACAGCCGGCATTCCGTCCTGTAATCCGTTGCTGGACGGCTGCACGTCGGTGAGCTCGACCGGCCGCTACGAGCCCGCGAGCTTTCTCTTCAAAGGGATGATGATGCCGCAGTCCATCGTGCTGTCGGCCTACTGGCTGTTGAACGTGGGCTGGGTGCGCGCGCTCGAGCGGGCCCGGGGCGGCGACGGCAACGGCGGGGTCGCGATCGGCGTCGTCGGCGTAACGGGCTCGCTGTTCCTCATCCTGTACGTCACGTTCCTCGGCAGCGAAGTGCCTTTCTACGAGTTCATGCGGCGGTACGGCGTCTACCTGTACTTCGCCCTGAACGTCATCGCGCAGCTGATGCTCGTATACAAAGTGCTGCCGTACGCACGCACGTGGGTGGCTCCGGGATTCCTCAGGGTGACCCGGCTGCAGCTCTTCCTCGCCTGGGTCCCGTTCGCGATGGGCATCCTGAACCTGGTCCTCAAGGCGACGCTCGAGGAAAGCCGGCCTGCCGAGAACCGTATCGAATGGACGTTCGCGATGCTGATGCAGGCCTACTTCCTGCTGACCTACTGGTCGTGGCGGGAGACGGGCTTTTCGGCCCGCTTTGCGGTCGCGGAGCCGGTCGCGCGGGGCTGAAGCCATCCGCTCCGGAAACTCGCCGGAACGTCCAGGCTCAGCGCCCGGTCTCGACCGCCGCCTCGTCGTCGCTCGTCGTGTAATCCAGCATGCCGGTCGCGAGCATGTCGGTCGAGGCACGCGCGACGGCGAGCTCGGTCTGCACCTCGCGCAGCAGCACCTCCGATTTCGTCTGCTCCGCGGCGCGTTCCGTGAGCTCGGCCCGCAGCTCGCGCGTCTTGAGGATCGATTCCTTCAGGTCGGCGCGCAGTCGCTCGATACGGCTGTCCTGCCCGGCAATCGTGTCCTCGCGGGCCAGGACGAGCTTCTGCGTTTCCGTGAGCTCCTTCTCTTTCTGCTCGAGCTGGCTGCGCACTTTTTCGGCCTGTGTCTGGGCCACGCGAACGTCGGCCGCCAGCGAGCGGATCCGGTCGTCGCGCGGATCGCGTTCGGCGGTCGTCAGCCTGCGCCCGATCCAGCCGCTCACCTTGGCCACCGCCCAGCCCGCAAGGAACGCGATGAGGACCAGGTATTCCGTTTTGTCGAATGGCATGCCCAAGCCCGTACCCCCCGGCACTCCGTAGGTTAGGCTTTTTTGCCCGGAGGAAAATGACGAAGTTCTCAGTACGCGTGCGACCGTCCGCGGGGTCTCGGGCCCATCGGAGGAGATAACGACCGCTTTTTCCGCTGGTTATGTCTCTTTTCTCGAAGATTTGTCACCCGCGGGCGGCCCCCTCACGGACCGCGAGCGCCCGGTCCGGGAAGTCCGTGAACATCCCGTCGATTGCGAGCTCCGCCGCGAACCAGGCCACCAGGGACTCGAAGCTCGCAAACCCCGGCGGCAGCGCGTCGGCCCGGAAGGTGTACGGATGCACGAGCAGTCCTGCCGCATGCGCCGCTTCGGCGAGCCCGGTCGAGACCGGCTGGCCGTCGATGGCGGCCGGGCGCTGCAGCTGCCCGAGCGAGGGCCCCACGGCATCCACCGTGCGCGCGAGGGCGGCCAGGCCCGAGGGCGATTGCAGCGCCGCGTAATCCGTACCGGACTCGTTCTGGCCGTTCTCCTCGAGGAGCTGCACGAGCTTCAGGTCGCAGCCGAGGTCCGCGCGCAGCCGCCGCAGCTCGTCCGGATCGAAGCACTGCACGAAGACCGGGTCCTCGCGGCGGTGCCAGCCGAAATCGCCGAGGATGGGCAGGAGAAGCCCGGCCACGTCGACGCCCTCGCGGCGGTGCCAGGCGGGGTGCTTGATCTCGGGGTACACGCCTACCGTTCGCCGGGTCGAGCGGTTCAGCCCGCACACGAGCTCCAGCTCTTCCTCGAGCGTCGGGATGCGAAAGCGCCCGGCATCGAACGGAAACCGGCCCGGGAAAACCGGCTTGCCCGCGGCGTCGCAGCGCTCGTGCACGTTCAGCGTGCGCAGCTCGGCCAGGTCGAAGTCCCGGACGTACCAGCGTCCGTCGGGCCGGTGCCGGCCGGGATAGCGCAGAGCCACGTCGGTGACGCGCTCGAGATGGATGTCATGGAGCACGACCAGCCGGCCGTCGCGCGTGGCGACGACATCCTGCTCCAGGTAATCGGCGCCCTGCCCGTACGCGAGCGCCTTGGCTTCCAGGGTGTGCTCGGGCAGGTAACCCGAAGCGCCGCGATGGGCGATGATGAGAGGTTTGCTCACGAGCTCCTGGCGGCCGATCTCCGGCCCTGCGCACGAACCGCCGTTCGGTCGCGCGCAATGCGCGCGCCTGCAGCCCAGTCACGCCGCGGTGCGCTCATTTTCGGCCGCCCGCATGGCGGGCTCCTACGGGAAGTCGATCACGTCCCAGCGCGAGGTGTCCTCGAGACGGGCCTGGCGGCGCAGCGCGTCGGCGATCTCGCGGGAATTCCACTCGATGATCTCGTTGACGCGATCGGCCACCTCCTTTGCCGTCTCCCCGACGCCGCCGAAAGGCCGGATCGCCACCATCGGCTTCTCGTTCGCGTCGGCGACATCCATCTGGAAGCGGAGCAGGTCCCGGTTGCGATCGTAGTGCGCCGCCGGCACGACCACCGCCTCGCACTCCTTGATCTGCCGGATCAGCTCCTCCTTGATGGCCTCCATGCCCCCGCTGCCCGGCACGTTCTCGGGCTTGCTGACGTTCAGGTAAAAGAACCGGTCCACGCCCTCGAGAAACTCGAATACGCGCAGGTAATCCTCGTCCTCCTCGAACGCGTGGGTCACGTACACGCGGATGGGGTTGTTCTCGTACACTGCCGTACTCCCGCTGCAGTTCGCGCCTAGTGTCCTGTCCCGACAGCGGTTTTGCAATCCCGGAATGCCCTGTCCGGGAAAAATGAGGCATACTCGCGTTTCCCGTGCGCCGGGCCTCCCGGCCTGGTTCCGCGCCGCGCTCACGCGGCCGGATGACAGAACCGGATGCGACTACTCCTATATAACATTCGCTATGCGGTCGGCGCGGGCGCGTCCATGCACGTGCCCCTGCCGGGCGCCGGCTACATTCTCGGCAACCAGACGGTGCTGCCGGAGATCACGGCATTCATCCGCGCCGCGAAGCCGGACATCGTCGGCCTGGTGGAGGTGGATACCGGCTCGATCCGCAGCCGCGGCGTCAACCAGGCCGAGAAGATCGCCTCGGAGCTCGGCCTCACGACCTCCTACGAGATCAAGTACGGCGAGCGATCGATCAACCAGCTGCTGCCGATCATCCGGAAGCAGGGCAACGCGTTCCTCGCGGCACCGACGGTGCAGGCGACGTTCCACTACTTCGACACCGGCATCAAGCGGCTGATCATCGAGCTGGAGATGGAGGATTTTGCGATCTTCCTCGTGCATCTCTCGCTCAAGTACCGCCACCGGCACCTGCAGCTCCGCAAGCTCTACGATCTCATCGAGATGACCGAGAAACCGGTCATCGTCGCCGGCGACTTCAACACGTTCTGGGGCGAGAACGAGATTTACCTGTTCATGCGCGCTGCCGGGCTGAAGAGCGCCAACACCCGTCACCTGCCCTCCTATCCGTCCCGTGCCCCCCGCAAGGAGCTCGATTTCGTGCTCTACCAGGACGGCATCGAGGTCACGGGTTTCGACGTCCCGCAAGTGCGCTTCTCCGATCACTTGCCGCTCATCTGCGATTTCGAGGTCACGGGAGGAGTTCCGAGGCTATGACGAACCACTGGCGGGCCGAGCACGAGAGCGACGGTACCGTATGGCTGCGGATCGACAAGGAGGACAGCAGCGTCAACGTGCTGTCGCGTCCCGTGCTCGAGGAGCTGGCCCGGGTTCTCGAGCCGTTCGAGCAGAACCCGCCGCGCGCGCTGGTCGTGTATTCGGGCAAGAGCAGCGGCTTCGTGATGGGCGCCGACATCAACGAATTCACGCAGATTGCCGATCCCGAGGAAGCGTACACGCTGATCCGGCTCGGTCAGCAGGTGCTCGACCGCCTCGCGGCGCTGCGCTGCCCGACCGTCGCGGCCATCAACGGGTACGCGCTCGGCGGCGGCCTCGAGCTCGCGCTGGCCTGCACCTGGCGGATCGTCATGCACGGCGAGAAGCCGGTGCTGGGTCTGCCCGAGGTACAGCTCGGGATTCATCCCGGCTTCGGCGGGACGGTGCGCAGCGTGCGCCTGTGCGGCGTGCGTGCGGCGATGGAGCTGATGCTCACCGGCCAGCCCGTCACGCCGGCGAAGGCGCTGCGCATCGGGCTGGTCGACCGCATCGTCTCTCCCGACAACTGGCGGCAGGCAGCCCGCGAGATCGTTGGGCGGACCCGCGACCCGAACCCGGCGCCCCTGCCCGACCGCCTGCTGAACCTCGCGCCGGTGCGTCCGTTCCTCGCACGAGTGCTCGAAAAGCAGGTGGCGAAGCGCGCGCGCCGTGACCACTACCCCGCTCCGTACGCCATCGTCGACCTGTGGCGGCGGCACGGGGCGTCGGAACGCACCGGCTACGAGGCCGAGGCGCGCTCCATCGCACAGCTCATGTGCACTCCGACCTCGCGCAACCTGGTGCGCGTCTTCTTCCTGCAGAACCGCCTGAAGTCGCAGGGCGGCAAGCCGGAGCACCGCATCCGCCGCGTGCACGTCGTCGGTGCCGGGGTGATGGGCGGCGACATCGCGGCCTGGTGCGCGTTACGCGGGATGCAGGTGACGCTGCAGGACCGCGCGGAGGAGTACGTGCGGCCTGCCCTCGAGCGCGCCGGCAAGCTGTTCGAGCGCAGGATCCGCGACGAAGGCGAGCGCCGCGAGGCACGAGAGCGCCTGACCGGCGACGTGGCGGGCGCCGGGGTCGCCGAAGCGGACCTCGTGATCGAAGCCATTTTCGAGAACCTCGAAGCGAAGCAGAAGCTGTACGAGCAGGTGCAGCGCTCGCTGCGTCCCGAGGCCATCCTTGCGACGAACACCTCCAGCATCCGGCTCGAAGCGCTGCGTACCGTGCTCGCACGGCCGGAGCGCTTCGTCGGCCTGCATTTCTTCAACCCGGTCGCCAGGCTGCCGCTCGTCGAGGTGATCCGCTGCGACGATACCGAGCGCGCGGCGCTGGATTCGGCGATCGCCTTCGTGCGCGACATCGGCAAGTTGCCGCTCGAGTGCGCGAGCTCGCCCGGCTTCGTCGTCAACCGCGTGCTCGCGCCGTACCTCGCCGAGGCGATGCGGCTCGCCGAGGCCGGGGTGCCCGTGACCGTGATCGACCGCGCGGCGGAGGACTTCGGCATGCCCGCGGGCCCCATCGAGCTCATCGATACCGTCGGGCTCGACGTCGCCCTCGACGTGTCGGAGGTGCTCGCGGCCGCCTACGGCCGCCCGATTCCGGAGGTCCTGCGCGAGAAGGTCGCGCGCAAGGAGCTCGGCCGGAAAACGGGCCAGGGGTTCTATCGCTGGGAGGACGGCAAGGCGGTGAAGTCCGCGGCAGCGGCCGAGGGGAGCGCGGCGGCGCCGGCCGATCTCACGGACCGACTCGTCCTGCCCATGTTGAACGAATCGGTCGCCTGCCTGTCGGAAGGCGTGGTCGCGGACGCGGACCTGCTCGATGCGGGCGTGATCTTCGGCACCGGGTTCGCGCCGTTCCGCGGCGGCCCGCTCCAGTACGCCCGCACGCGCGGACCGCGCGCGATTCATGCGCGCCTGGCCGAGCTCGCGGAGCAGCACGGCGAGGCGTTCCGCCCGCACCCGGGCTGGCGCGAGGTGTTTCCGGAGGAAAAATGACGAGTCGAGCGCGTGTCCAGCCGGTAAACTGTGCACCGCTTCACGCTGCTGTCCTTCCGCGGTACCGGAGCCGTACGAACGCACGCTAGAATAACGCAGAGCCGCGTTTCGGCCTGGCCGCGCCACACACAGACTAGGATGGACCATGACGGACGAGCAGCTTGATGCTGAACTGCTCAAGAACTTCTCACCCCTGGACGGACTGAAGCGCGACAACCTTGCCGCCCTCGCGCGCAAGGTGCAGGTTCGCGAGCTGTCACCCCAGCAGCTGCTCTTTCGCGAGGGCGATACCGAAAAGCGCACCATCTACATCGTTTCGGGCATGCTGGATCTGATCGACCAGGGCGAGGTCCAGGAAACCATCGAGGGCGGCACCGATTCCGCCCGCAACCCCGTGTCGCCGATGTTCCCCCGCCGCGTCACCGCGCGGGCGCGCAATCGCGTCCAGTACATCTCGATCGACAGCGACCTGCTCGACGTCATGCTCACGTGGGACCAGACGGGCTCCTACGAGGTTTCCGAGCTGCAGGGCAACTCGAGCGTAGGCAGCGACGACTGGATGACCATGCTGCTGCAGACGAAGGCCTTCCACAAGATTCCGCCGGCGAACATCCAGGCGATCTTCATGCGCATGCAGCAGATCAACTACAAGTCCGGCGACGTGGTCATCAAGCAGGGATCCGAAGGCGATTTCTTCTACGTGCTGACGCGCGGCAAGGCCCTCGTGACGCGCGAGACGCCGCTCAACAAGGATGGCATCAAGCTCGCCGAGCTCGGCGTCGGCGACACGTTCGGCGAGGAAGCGCTGATTTCGGACGCGAAGCGCAACGCGACGGTCACGATGCTTTCGGATGGCTCGGTGATGCGCCTCGGCAAGGAGGATTTCAAGCGCCTGCTGAACGAGCCGATGCTCGACTGGGTCAGCCAGGGCGAGGCCGAGGAGATCGTGCGCGCGGGCGGCCAGTGGCTGGATGTGCGGCTGCCGAGCGAGTTCGAGAATCATCACCTCGACGGCGCGCTGAACATTCCGCTCTATTTCATTCGCCTGAAGATCAACACGCTCGATCGCAACAAGAAATACGTCGTGTGTTGCGACACCGGCCGCCGCAGCTCGGCGGGCGCCTACATCCTGAGCGAGCGCGGCTACCACGCTTACGTGCTGCGCGGCGGCATCACGTCCGGCCAACGCTGAAGCACGGCACGCCCCCCGTAGGAGCCCGCCATGCGGGCGACACGATCTCGATGACGGTACCCGTCGTCC
>CAZBGV010000034.1:0-29718 GCA_964491485.1 uncultured Woeseiaceae bacterium
AAGGAGTCCCGAAATGGCAAAAGGGCAATCGTTGCAGGACCCTTTCCTCAACATACTACGCAAGGAGAAGGTGCCTGTATCGATCTACCTGGTTAATGGCATCAAGCTCCAGGGGCAAGTCGACTCGTTCGACCAGTTCGTCGTGCTTCTGAAGAACAGCGTCAACCAGATGGTATACAAGCACGCGATTTCGACGGTCGTGCCGTCCCGGAACGTGCGCCTGCCGCTGCCGGACGATGAAGGAGACAGTGACGACTGACCACAGCCTGAGCTCGCGCCCGGAGGTTGCGATTGTTTGAACGGCCGAAGAGCGGTGAGCGCGCCATTCTGGTTCATGCGGCACCCGGCGGGGCCCCGGACACCATAGAACGTGAGGAATTTGCCGAGCTGGCGACGTCGGCGGGCGCCGAGGTCGTCGGCTCGGTCGTGTCCGCACGGCGCAGCCCCGACCCGCGCTATTTCATCGGCCGCGGCAAGCTCGAAGAGCTGAAGCAGCGGATCGCCGAAGCGCAGGCCGAGCTCGTGATCTCGAGCGCATCGCTCACGCCGGCGCAGGAGCGGAATCTCGAGCAGAGCCTCAAATGCCGGGTGCTCGACCGCAACGGGCTGATCCTCGACATCTTCGCGCAGCGGGCGCGAAGCTTCGAGGGCAAGCTGCAGGTGGAGCTCGCGCAGCTGCGCCATCTGTCCACCCGGCTGGTGCGCGGCTGGACGCACCTCGAGCGGCAGAAGGGCGGTATCGGCCTGCGCGGCCCGGGCGAGACGCAGCTCGAGACCGACCGTCGGCTGATCGGGAACCGCATCCGCCAGCTCAAATCGCGTCTCGAGCAGGTGGACACGCGCCGCGCCATGAACCGCCAGAACCGCTTGCGCGCGGACGTGCCGACGGTGGCCATCGTGGGCTATACGAACGCGGGCAAGTCGACCCTGTTCAATGCGCTCACGGCCGCGGGGGTGTACGTCGAGGACCAGCTCTTCGCGACGCTCGATCCCACGCTGCGCCGGCTGGAGCTGCCGGGCGGCACCGCGGTCGTGCTCGCCGATACCGTCGGCTTCGTGCGCGACCTGCCGCACGAGCTGATCGCCGCGTTCCGCTCCACGCTCGAGGAGACGCGCGAGGCCGACCTGATCCTGCACCTGATCGATGCCAGCGACCCGAACCGCTGGCAGCGCGTACGGCAGGTCAACGCCGTGCTGCACGAGCTCGGCGCCGAGCGCGTGCCGCAGATCCGCGTCTACAACAAGATCGACAAGCTGCCGCAACGGCGCAGCCGCAACGGCGGGGAGGCCGTGTGGCTCTCCGCCGCGACCGGCGAGGGCACCCCCCGGCTGCTCGAAGTGATGGAACAGCGTCTGCGGCGCAAGACGGTCCGCGGTATGATCCGCCTGCAGCCGGAGCAGGGGCGCCAGCGCGCCGCCCTGTTCGAGCTCGGCGCCGTCGAACGGGAGGTTCCCATCGACGACGGCGGCTGGATGCTCGAGCTCTGCATGCGGGAACGCGATTTCGCGAGCTTCATCAAGCGGGAGAACCTGCCGGCTGACATTCTCAAAAGAGACGAGCCGCCCCGAGCCGCCACTCAGCGATAGAGAAGAACATGGCCTGGAACGACTCTGATGACGGGAAGGACCGTTGGCACAAGAATAGCGGTCCGCCCAACGACCTCGATCGCATCGTGCAGAACTGGCAGCGCAAGCTCGCCGCGATATTCGGCAGCGGCGGGCGCGGCGGCGGCGATGGCGGCGGCGCCGCGGGCCCCGCCGGCTCGGGCATCTGGCTGCTCGTCGGCCTGCTCATCACCGGCTGGGCGCTGACCGGGCTCTACCGCGTGGACGAAGCGGAGCGCGGCGTCGTGCAGCGCTTCGGGGCGTATACGAAGACGGCGATGCCGGGCCTGCACTGGCACATACCGTATCCGGCGGAGACCGTCGACATCGTCAACATCGGCGAAGTGGCGTACTACTCGTTCGACACCGAGATGCTGACGGCCGATGAGCAGTATCTCTACATCGAAATGGTCGTGCAGTATCGCCGCACCGATCCCGTGAAGTACCTCTTCGAGGTCACGGACCCCGACGGGACGCTGCGCGAGGTGACGGAGAGCGCGCTGCGCGAGGTCGTCGGTACCAACACGATGGCCGATCTCGTCTCCGAGCAGCGCGACCAGATCGCGCCGAACACCCGCCAGCTGCTGCAGAGCACGCTCGACCAGTACGGCGCCGGCATCGCGGTGACGTCGCTCAGCCTGGAACGGCTCGACTATCCCGAGGCGGTGCAGGCAGCGGTCGACGACACGCAGAAAGCGCGCAACGACCACGATCGCTACATCCTCGAGGCGGACACGTACGCACAGGGGCTCATCCCGCAGGCGCGCGGCCAGGCGGCGCGCATGGAGCAGGATGCCCAGGCGTATCGCGACCGCGTGATCGCCGAGGCGGAAGGCGCCGCGTCGCGCTTCGAGGCCGTGCTCGCCGAATACAAGCAGGCGCCGGAGGTCACGCGCGAGCGCATGTACATCGAGGCGCTGCAGCAGGTGTACGGGAACGCGAACCTCGTCGTCCTGGACACGAAAAGCAACGGGAACGTGCTGTACCTGCCCGTCGACCGGCTGCTGGAGCAGGCGCGCCGGCACGGGGTCACGACGATCGAGGACGGCGCCCCGGCGGCGGCCGGCACGACACCGGAACAAAGCGATCAGGCGTCACGCGAGCGGCGTGACCGGAGGAGGCGCTGATGACGAACGGCAGACTCACCGCGCTGGTCATCGCCGGCCTCGCTCTCATCGTGCTCGGCCTGGCCGCTTTCACGGTCAACGAACGGGAGCTCGCGATCAAGCTGCAGATGGGTGAGGTGGTGCAGGCGCACTACGAGCCCGGGCTGCATTTCAAGATCCCGCTGTTCCAGACCGTGCGCAAGTTCCCGAAGCGCCTGCTGACGATCAGCGACGATCCCGAGCGCATCTTCACGCGCGAGCGTCTTGCACTGCAGGTCGATTTTTTCGTCAAGTGGCGCATCACGGATGCCGTGCAGTACTACACGTCCACGCGCGGGCTGGAGGAGGTGGCGCGCGACCGCCTGTCGCAGATCGTGCAGGATGCGATCGTCACGGAGATGGGCAAACGCACCGTGCAGGAGGCGATTTCGGTGGAGCGTGCCGAGCTGATGCGCGACATGCTCGCGACCGCGTCGCGCACGGCCGAGGGTCTGGGCGTCGACCTGGTCGACGTGCGGGTCAAGCAGGTCGAGTTCCCGCCGGACGTCCGCGATTCCGTGTACCAGCAGATGCGCGAGGAGCGCAAACGCGTGGCCGCCGAGCGGCGTGCGGAGGGCCGGCAGGTCGCGGAGGCGAGGCGTGCGCGGGCCGATCACGAGAAGACCGTGATCCTCGCCAATGCCACACGCCAGGCACAGGAAATCCGCGGCGAGGGCGATGCCCGCGCGGCCGCGCTGTACGCAGCAGCCTTCAGCAAGGATCCGGAGTTCTATGCGTTCTATCGCAGCATCAACGCGTACATCGATTCGATCGGCAAGCCCGGCGACGTGCTGGTCATCGAGCCGGACAACGAGTTCTTCCGCTTCCTGAACCAGGCGAGTGGAGGCCAGTGAGGCTGCACTGAGGCCGCTTTGTATGGCCGGCTGCCGAGCGGCGCCGGCCATCTGGGACATCCGGGCATGTGGCAGCAGATTCTGACCGCCTTCGCGCTCTACCTGATCATCGAAGGCATGATCCCGTTCATCGGCCCGCAGGCGTTCCGCCGCACCGTCGAGCGGATCGGCAGCCTGTCGGACAACAACCTGCGGCTTGCCGGGCTGGCGGCGATGGGCGCCGGGCTGCTGCTGTTGTTCATCGTGCGCGCTTAGCGCCCCGCTCCCGTTCCGCTATTTACGGAACACGGTACCAATGAGAGACTGACTGCCATGAGCAGGAACGTAGTCGTCATCGGCATGCAATGGGGCGACGAGGGCAAGGGCAAGATCGTCGACTTGCTCACCGAGCGCGCCGCCGCCGTCACCCGCTTCCAGGGCGGGCACAACGCAGGGCATACGCTGGTCATCGGCGGCAAGAAGACAGTGTTGCACCTGATACCGTCCGGCATACTGCGCGAAGGCGTGAGCTGCCTGATCGGCAACGGCGTGGTGCTGTCGCTGGAAGCCCTGATCCGCGAAGCCGAAGCGCTGATTGCGAACGGCGTGCCGGTGTACGAGCGCCTGCGCATCAGCCCGGCGTGTCCGCTGATCCTGCCGAGCCACGTGGCCCTCGACATCGCGCGCGAGAAGGCGAAGGGTGCCGCCGCGATCGGCACGACGGGGCGCGGCATCGGCCCCGCCTACGAGGACAAGATCTCGCGGCGCGCGGTCCGGGTCGCGGACCTGTTCGTGCGGGAGAAGTTCGCGGCGAAACTGGGCGAGGTACTGGATTTCCACAACTTCCTGCTGCGCAATTATTTCCGCGTCGAGCCGATCGATTTTGCGCGTACTCTCGACACCGCGTTGCGCGCGGCCGAGACGATCGCGCCGATCACCGCGGACGTGACGCAGATCCTGCACGAGCTCGCCGAGGCAGGGCAGAGCATCCTGTTCGAGGGCGCGCAGGGCTCGTTCCTCGACATCGATCACGGCACCTACCCGTTCGTCA
The DNA here is from genome assembly GCA_964491485.1 of uncultured Woeseiaceae bacterium. Taxonomy (GTDB): domain Bacteria; phylum Pseudomonadota; class Gammaproteobacteria; order Steroidobacterales; family Woeseiaceae; genus IDS-8. The sequence goes on from CAZBGV010000034.1 coordinate 4,635, forward strand.
CCTCGTCGAACACCGTGGCCGCCGCGGCGAGCACCGGCACCGGCATCGGGCCGCACGAGCTCGATTACGTGCTCGGCATCGTCAAGGCGTACACGACGCGCGTCGGCGCCGGTCCGTTCCCGACCGAGCTGTTCGACGACCAGGGCGAGCATCTCGCGACCGTGGGAGCGGAATTCGGGTCGACCACCGGGCGCCCGCGGCGCTGCGGCTGGTTCGACGCGGTGGCGCTCGAGCGCTCCATCGTGAACAGCAGCGTGTCCGGACTCTGCGTGACCAAGCTCGACGTGCTGGACGGGCTCGAGCGCATCCGCATCTGCGTCGGCTACCGGCTCGGTAGCGAGCGCATCTCGGGCCTGCCGATCACGGTCGATCGCTTCGCCGAATACCAGCCGATCTACGAGGACATGCCGGGCTGGCTGACGTCGACGGTGGGCATCACCCGCTACGACGACCTGCCGGAGAACGCGCGCCGCTACCTCGAGCGCATCGAGGAGCTCGCGGGCGTGCCGCTCGACATCATCTCGACCGGCCCGGATCGCGAGCAGACGATCGTCCGGCGTCACCCGTTCGACGCCTGAGGCCGGCGCCGGCCGCGGCGAGGAGGAGCAGCAGGGCGGGACCTGCCGCACCGCTGCCGCGGCCACCGCTGCCGATTGCCGGCCCGTCGTTGCCCGTGCCCGGCGGCACACCGGATCCCGCGCTATCGAGGATCGTCACTTCGGCCGAGGCGGAGCCTGCAATGGCGGCGCCGGCCGCGCCTGCGAGGGCAATCGAAAACGTCTCCGCGTCTTCCGCCACCCCGTCGTCCACGATGTCGAACACGAGGCTCACGGGGTCGCCGTCGCCGGCCGCCCAGTGCACGGTGCCGCTTTGCGGGCCGTCGAAGTCGTCGCCCGCGGTCGCCGTCGCGCCGGTCACGGTGAAGTCGACGCTGGCCGCGGCGCCGGCATTGCCGCGCCGGCGCAGCACGACGACGGCCCGGCCGAAGCCCGTCTCCGACGCTTCGATCGCGGGCTCGAAGAAGCCGATCTCGGGCGCGGCGGCCGCTTCCGCGACATACACGCTCGCGACGTTCACCTCGCCGAGCGTCGCGCCGCCGGTCGGTGCGACGAGCCGCACGAGCAGGCGCTCGAGGCCTTCCGCTGCCGCGTCGCCGGAGAGCTGCAGGTCGACGTTGCGCGGCGAGCTGTCGTCGGACGCCCAGCTCAGCGTCGTTGCCGGGAGCAGGTAATCGCCGGGGCCCGCGCTTGCGTGCACGACCTCGAGCGTCACGCCGACGGCGCCTTGTGCGCCGCCCGTCCGGTTCACCGCCAGCCGCGCGATGCCGCCTTCCTCCGCGGCCACGGATCTCGCGGCGAACCCGAGCCGGCCCTGCGGCACGTCGAGGGTGCGGTCGCGCACCAGGTACAGGCCGGTGTCGATGTCGTTCACCGCGACCGTGCCGCTGAAGAAATACGGATAGGCGCCCCACGCACCCTGGAACCCGGGCGCCTCCGAGGGCGCGTAGACGTCGAGGAAACCGGCGTCCGCGGGGGCTGCGGGATCGCCGAGGTCGAGCACCGTGAGGCCGCGCGTGTAGTTCGCCATGTAGTAACGGTTGCCGCGCACGAAGCCGTTGTGATCGATCGCGTGCGCGGGTCCGGTCCACGTGCCCACCTCCACCGGGACTGCCAGGTCGTCCATCGCGAACACGCGCACCGTGGTGTTCAGGCCGGCGTGTTGCTCGTCCAGCTCGTCGTGCGCGTAGAACCAGCGGTGATCCTCGGACCACCATCCCGAGTGCACGTACGACGCGTTGGCGTATCCGCGCACCGCGAGCGGCTGCGGATGTGCGGCATCGGTGATGTCCCAGACGACGATCTGGTCCTCGTTGAAGTCGAGCAGCACCTCGCACCAGGCACCGGCATCGGGGCACGCCTGCGCACGCGCGTCGCTCACGATGGCGGGCGCCGAGTCGTGGGTATAGATCGTCGCGGAGCCGCCCGGCACGGCGGAGCCCGCCGCGACGAATGCCGGCGCCCCGGGATCGGCGAGCGAGTAGACGCGGAATGCGCCACGGCCCAGGTTCGAGCCGGCGATGACGAGCTGCGGCGGCTGGTTCACGCGCGCGAGGCCGGTCGCGTAATCGGCATTGGCGAGCTGCACGTTGTGCGCGCGGGTGAAGTCGCTCGCGTAAGCAATCCTTGCGATCGATTGCGGCAGCCCGCCGAGGTCGATTACGAACAGGCCTTCGCTCACGTTGTCTGCGGTGACGTAAGCGAAGGCATGCCAGCGGCCCGCCGCCGCGTCGTAGAACTGGTACACCTTGATGTCGCGCCAGGTCGTTCGCTGCCCGCCGACGAAGCCGATCTCGCGCGGCTGCCCGGGATCCGTCACGTCGAACACGGCAGTGCCGATGTCGAAGCCGGCGATGGCGTACTCGCGCCCGGTGTTCAGGTCGACGAAGCCCCAGACGTCGTTACCCGCGGCGGGGCGCGCGCTCACGGCATCGAGCGGCACGTGCGCGAGCAGGTCCACTCCGGCGCAGGCGAGCCCGGCCGCGCTGCCGCCGGCACATTCGGCGGCGGAGAGGCCCGCCTTCTGCCGCTGCCATTGCGCGAGCAGCTTCCCCGCGAGCGCGGCTTTCTCGTCGTCCAGGCTCTTCGTATCGGCGATCACGCCGAGCCCCAGCGGCTCGAGCAGCTCGCGATACGCGGGCGGCACGCCGATGAGCGTCGTGACGCCCGCGCGCGGCTTCGAGAAGCCCGCCGACCAGCCGGGCGCGATGCCGACGGACCGGCTGGCGAGCCGCAGCAGCACTTCCGGGTCCGTGACTTCGTAGCTGCCCGCCGCGATGCGGACCTCTGCGCCCTTGCCCGCGACCGAGAGCGCGTAGCCGAGCGTGCGGCACGGCACCAGGGGATCGGAGCAGTCGCCGGTGTCCTGCCCGCCGGGTGCCACGTAGACAGGCGCGTGGCCGCCGCTGTGCGCGAGCACCGGCCCGGCGGGACAGAGCGCGATGCAGAGCGCAACGCACAGCCGGCGAAGGGGTGGTTGCATGGGAAACCTCCGTACGCGGATTCTACAGGCACACGGTCCGCCGGAACTGCGGCGCGCGGGCATGACCGGGGAGGAGAACCGCGTCCGGGCGCTTGCAAGCCGCGCGGCGCGGCGGCTCAATTGACGGATTTGTCACCGGAGGTGCCAGGGATTGCAACGCGACAAGGGACCGCTGCGCTTCTATGCGGGGGAGGGCGCCTTCCGGGAGATCCGCCAGCGCGGGTTCTCGGAGGAACGCATCGGCACGATCGCCGGCGCATCGGGGGGTCCGAAATGGCTGGTGCTGAGCCAGCTCGATCGCGTCATCATCGACCGCGTCCTGCCGAAGCTCCCCGGGCCGGTGCACCTGCTCGGCTCGTCGATCGGTGCCTGGCGCTTCGCCTGCTACGCGCAGCGGGATCCCGGAGCCGCGCTCGAGCGCTTCGAGAACGCGTACCTCGAGCAGAGCTACAGCGCTCGACCGGGGCTCGCCGAGGTGACTGCAAAGAGCCGCGAGATCCTCGCGACGGTGCTCGGCGAGAGCGGTGCCGCCGAGATCGTCACACACCCTGTGCTGCGCTCGCACGTGCTCGCGGTACGCAGCCGCCGGGTGACCGCCAGTGACGTGAAGCCGGTCCTCCTGTCGGCGCTCGCCTGTGCGGCGCTCGCAAACACGCTGAGCCGGCGCTGCCTCGGCGCGTTCTTCTCGCGCAGCCTGTTCTACGATCCGCGCGACCTGCCGCCGTTCTACAACGCCCCGGGCTTCCGGCTGGAGCGCGTTCCGCTGACGCAGCGGAACGTCGCCGACGCGATCGTCGCATCGGGTGCGATTCCGACCGTGCTCTCCGGTGTGCGCGACATCGAGGGAGCACCGGCCGGCACCTACCGCGACGGCGGGATCATCGACTATCACCTGGATCTTCCGCTCGGCGAGCCGGACCGCCTCACGCTCTTCCCGCACTTCTTCGGACGCCTGATCCCCGGATGGTTCGACAAGGCTCTCAAGTGGCGGCGGCATGACGGGCGCCATATCGACCGCGTCGTGCTCGTCTGCCCGGCGCCGGACTTCGTGGCCCGGCTGCCCGGCGGCAAGATTCCGGATCGGCGCGACTTCGTGCACCTGCCGGAGGCCCTGCGCGTGAAGCGCTGGCGGGCGGTGGTGGATGCCTGCCGCGAGCTCGCCGACGACCTGGTCCGGGTGCTGGATGGCGGCCGGCTCGCAGCGCGCCTCGAGCCGCTGCCGTAGTCGCACGCCCGTCAGCGGATCAGGCGCGCGCCGTGCCGGTCGCGGCACGGAAACTCACCGGCGCATTGGCCGGATCCGCACCGAAGCGCAGGCACCTCTCCGTGAGCAGCTCGTGTACGCGCTCGACGTCCTCGTGCATCAGGTAATCCGCGCTGTCCTTCCAGCCGCGCAGCATCACGAGGTTGCGTTCGTTCACGACGAGGCAGGTCTCGTCCGCCTGGCTCTCGATTTCCCATCCCGGCACCGCGAGCACCAGGCGCACCCGCAGTGAGACGTTCAGTGCCTTCCTGAGCTCGCGTGCAAGCAGCTCGCCCTGCTCGGCGAGCGGGGCGAGCGGCAGGCGGTAGCTGCCGGGGGAGAACAGGAGCTGGTCTCCCTGGAGGCGCAGGCGGTTGTGGCGGCCCGGCCGGCGAGCGATCACGAACACCGCATAGATGCCGTGCAGGCCGACGAGCACGTTGTCGATGACCGACTTTCCGCAGGGCACGTCATGGAACACACGGTTCTGCGTTCCGGTGAGCTTCAGGAGGCCCTGGCCAACGGCGATGCCCGCATCGCGGACGAAGCGGGCGCGCCGCCGCGCCAGCCCGAGGCGGATCAGCAGGACGACGGCTCCCGCGAGGCAGGCGGCGGCGAGCAGCGCAAGGGCGAACAGCAACAGGCGCGGCAGGTTCTCCACGCGCGAGCCGGGCAGCAGCGGCAGCGCCGCGGCGAAGGCGGCGAGGAACACCAGCACGGCGGCGGCGACGAGCTCCTGGCAGCGGCCAAGCACGGCTACCCGATGCCGGTGCTGCTGCGCGGGTTCGGGCAGGATGGCGCCGCGAAATCGCGACGACGGCTTTTCGGCCGGCAGGAACCGGCGCGCCGGAACCGCCAGCAGAACGAACGCCGCGGCGACCGCAAGCGCGACGGCTGCGGCGCCGCTGATGACCTCGGGGCCCATGCGCGCAATCCGTTGCGAAGAGTCGTTACGGGAGGGTAGCGGCTGCACCTCGGCACACACTGTGACGCGGGTCACACGCGAGGCCGGCGCGTCGGACAAATGTGAAGGCAGACACAATGGCCTCCGGGGCCGGCTGCTATCGTGTCGGCGGTTGTGTGCCGGGGATTCGCGATGAGCACGAGCAGGCCCGTCTTTCTCATGCTGGCGTTGGTCGCCCTCGGCGGCTGCGCTTCCCTGAGCGAGGAGGAATGTGCGCTGAGCGACTGGCACACGATCGGGTTCGAGGACGGCTCGCGCGGTTATCCCGCCGAGCGCATCGGCGATCACCGCAAGGCCTGCGCGAAGCACGGATACGTGCCGGACTTCGCTGCCTGGGAAGCGGGACGCAACGAGGGGCTCGCTCTCTATTGCCAGCCGGCGCGCGGCTTCAACCTCGGCTCGGCCGGTGGCCAGTACCAGGGTGTGTGCCCGGCAGACCTCGAACCGCAGTTCCTGGACGGCTACCGCGCCGGCGTCGAGCTCTACAACCTGCGCTCGAACGTGAGCGCGGCCAACGGCCGGCTGCAAGCCCGCCAGGGCGAGCTGGCGGCGACCCGCGACGCGATGCGCGAGAAGGAAGCGTTGCTCATCGCGCGTGAGACGACGCCTGAGGATCGCGTGCTCCTGCTCGCCGACCTGAAGGAGCTTGCGGAAAGGGCGGGCGAGCTCGAGACCGAGATCGACGCGCTGATCGACGAGCGCGCGCGCCACGAGGAGCGGCTGGCGGCCTACCAGGCATCGCTCGCGTACTCGGGCTACTGATCCAACCTGCCCGCGCGCCGCGCCGCGCGGGCCTTCCTTGCACCGTGATACGATCCCCAGCCGGTCGATTCGGCCGGTCAGGGAGCTTTGTGCATGGAGTGGATGAGCTCGCCGGAGGCGTGGGTGGCGCTGGCCACTCTCACCGCGCTGGAGATCGTCCTCGGCATCGACAACATCGTTTTCATCTCGGTGCTGGTCGGCCGGCTGCCCGGTGCGCAACGGCAGCGCGCACGGATCATCGGCCTGCTGGTCGCGATGATCACGCGCATCCTGCTGCTGCTCACGATCACCTGGATCATGCGCCTTCACACCACGCTGTTCGAGGTGCTCGACAACCAGATATCCGGACGCGACCTCATTCTCATTCTGGGCGGGTTATTCCTGCTCGCGAAATCGACGATCGAGATCCACCACGCGGTAGAAGGAGGTCCCGACCGCGAGTTGGAGATAAAGCACGCCGGATTTGCCTCGATCATCGTGCAGATCGGCATGATCGACCTCGTGTTCTCGCTCGATTCGGTGATCACCGCCGTGGGCATGGCGGAGCACGTGCCGGTGATGATCATCGCCATCGTGCTCGCGGTGCTCGTGATGATGTTCGCGGCGCGCCCCATCGGCGATTTCGTGGACCGCCATCCGACGGTCAAGATGCTGGCCCTCAATTTCCTGGTGCTGATCGGCTTCGCGCTGGTCGCGGAAGGAATCGAGTTCCACATACCGAAGGGCTACATCTATTTCGCCATGGCCTTCTCCGTCATGGTCGAGATGCTGAACCTGCGCATCCGCGGAAAAGGCGAGCCCGTTCCATTGCACCGGCGGTGCCCGTACCCGGAGCCCGACACGACTGCGATTCACCAGGGGGATCAGCGATGATTCGACGTTATGTGGCCGACCAGGGGCGGCTGCGCCCGATCACCGAGTCGGCCGGACCGGTCACGGACGGAGTCTGGTTCGACGTCTTCGCGCCGACGCCCGAAGAGGAGGCGATGCTGGAACAGGCGGTTCACGTCAACATCCCGAACCGCGCGGACATGGAGGAGATCGAGATCTCGAGCCGGCTGTACTACGAAGGCGACGCCGCGTTCATGACCGCGGTCCTGCCCGCACGCTCCGAAGCGGATGCCCCGGAGATGGCTCCGGTCACGTTCATCCTCGCCGACGGATTGCTGATCACGGTGCGTTATCACGAGCCGCAGGCGTTTCGCACGTTCCCGCTGCGGGCCGAGAAGGCATCGATGGGCTGCGACAGCGCCGAATCGGTGCTGATCGCGCTGCTCGAAGTGATCGTCGACCGGCTCGCCGATATCCTCGAGCGGGTGCGGCGGGACGTCGACCGCATCTCACGCAGCATTTTCCAGGGCCCGGCGAACGCGTCCAAGAGCCGCGATTTCCAGCACCTGCTGGAGGAGATCGGCCTCAAGGGCGACATGTCTTCGAACGTGCGCGACAGCCTCGCCTCGCTGCAGCGCATGTTCGCGTTCCTCTCGCAATACACGCTGGAGCGCAAGAGCTCGCGCGACGTGCGGGCGCGGCTCAAGACGCTGTCGCGCGACGCGATCTCGCTCAGCGACCACGTCGGCTTCCTCGCGCAGAAGATCACGTTCATGCTGGATGCGACGCTCGGCATGATCAACATCGAGCAGAACGCCACGATCAAGATTTTTTCCGTGGCGGCGGTGGTGTTCCTTCCGCCGACGTTGATCGCATCCATCTACGGCATGAACTTCGACCACATGCCGGAGATCGACTGGCTGCTCGGCTATCCGTTCGCGCTCGGTTTGATGGTCGCCTCGGCCATCCTGCCGTATCTCTATTTCAAGCGCCGCGACTGGCTCTGACGCGCGACGCCTGGTTGACACGTTCGCCGTAGCTCGCTGACTCGCAAAGCGCATGGAGGGAGTCCCACGCGAGGCTCCCTCTTTTTTTTTGGCTCCACGGATGGTTGACCAACGATGTAAGGAACCGGCTTATCGCGCATCCGGAATCTGGAATCCTCGGAACAGCGACCGCCACGTGTCCCTCGCGATGCGGCTTTTGCCTGTCGGCGGAGCCGCGACGAATTCATCAACTACACGGAGGGTAGCGACATGAGGTGCGAGATTCAGGAGCGACACGAACCCGATGCGATCCGGGTCGCGGCCCGCCGGGTAGAGATCGGCACCCGGTACTGGTGCGCACGCTGAGCGAAAGCTCCCCCACGCGACCGAACCACGCCGGGAAGGAACGAGAGCGGTGCGCCGAGGGCTTCGTCGGCACCGCAAGAGAGGGAATGCGCGAAGGCTCAGTAACAGCCGCGCCGGCCTTTCGCTTTGTTTTTTATTTCAGGTGCTTGGAGCGTGGTGCCGAGGAAAGGACTTGAACCTTCACGGGGTTTCCCCCACTGGCACCTGAAGCCAGCGCGTCTACCAATTCCGCCACCTCGGCAGGTGAGACCGCGTACAATTGCGGGCTTTGCGGGTGGCGGACTGTACAGAATGCCGCCCGGACCGTCAATCGGCCGGCGCGCCGTCACCCCGCCAGCGAGAACACTTTGATCCAACGCAGGAAAACACCCGCTCGCAAGAGCCGGAACGGCGCCTACGCGCACCCCGTCCCGCGCCGCCCGGAGATCCTGGAAAAGCTCCGGGACGTGGGCCGGCCGATGGGGCTCGAGGAGATCGCCGAAGCCTTCGGCATCGGCACCGGGCGCCCGCGCAAGGCGCTCACGGACACGCTCGCCCGGATGGTGCGCGCGGGGCAGATCATCCAGAACCGCCGCGGCGAGTACTGCCTGCTCGAGAAGATCGAGGCGATCACCGGCACGGTCATCGGCCACCCCGACGGTTACGGCTACGTGCTGCGCGACGACGGCGGCGAGGATGCGTGGCTCTCCGAAAGGCGTATGCGCCCGTTGCTCGACGGCGATCGCGTCGCGATCCAGATCGTCGGGCGCAGCCATCGCGGCAAGCCGGAAGCGCGCGTGGTCAAGATCCTGGAGCGCGGCCTGGAGGAGATCGCCGGCCGCTTCGTGCGCGAGCGCGGCATCGGCATCGTCGTGCCCGACAACCCGAAGATCACGCACCGGATCCTGATCCCGGAACGGGAGTCGGGGGAAGCGAAGCCGGGGCAGATCGTGGTCGCGCGCATCCTCGACTATCCCTCGGAAGTGCAGCAGCCGATCGGGCGGATCGTGCGTGTCATCGGCGCCCCCGACCAGAAGGGCATGGCCACCGACATCGCCATCCATGCCTACGCGATTCCGGACGTGTGGCCCGAGGCCGTGCTGCGGCGGGCGCGCACCTATCCGGGCAAGGTCAGGGCGGCGGAGCGGAAGGGCCGCGTCGACCTGCGCGACCTGCCGCTCGTCACCATCGACGGCGCGGACGCGCGCGATTTCGACGACGCCGTCTACTGCGAGCGGGCCGGCGGCGGCTGGCGTCTGCTGGTGGCCATCGCGGACGTCGGTCATTACGTCGAACCGGGCAGCGAGATCGATCGCGAGGCGGTCCGCCGCGGCACCTCGGTGTATTTCCCGGATCGGGTCGTGCCCATGCTGCCGGAAGTGCTGTCGAACGGCCTGTGCTCGCTGAACCCCGACGTCGAGCGCCTGTGCATCGCCTGCGACATGCGCATCGACCGGGCCGGGCGCGTCACGCGCTCGCAGTTCCTGGAAGGCGTGATGCGCTCGCAGGCACGGCTCACGTACAGCGCCGTCAACGAGTATCTCACCGGCCACTCGAAGGACGCCGTGCCGCGCGCGCTGCACGGCCCGCTGACCGACCTGCACGGCCTCTATCGCGTGCTCGCGAACGCGCGCCGGCGGCGCGGCGCCATCGAGCTCGACGTGCCGCAGACGCGGATCGAGCTCGACGAGAGCGGGGGCGTCAAAAGGATCGTGCCGGTCATGCGCAACGACGCGCACCGCCTGATCGAGGAGTGCATGATCGCCGCCAACGTGCAGGCGGCGAAATTCCTGGGGAAGCACCGTATCCAGGGCCTGTACCGCGTGCACGCGAAACCGGATCCCGACCGTTTCGACGAGCTCCGCCAGTACCTGCTCGGGCTCGGCCTCAAGGTGCCGCATCCCGAGCACGTCGAGCCGCGCCATTACCGCCAGATTGCCGAGCAGGTGAAGGACCGGCCGGAGGCGCCTTCCATCGCGCTCGCGATGCTGCGCTCGCTGATGCACGCGGAGTACCTGCCGAAGAACATCGGCCACTTCGGCCTGGCGCTCGAAAGTTACGCGCATTTCACGTCGCCGATCCGCCGCTACCCGGATCTCCTCGTGCATCGCGCCATCCGCCACATCCTGCGCGGCGGCAAGGCCGGCAACTACGGCTACAGCGCGCAGGAGATGGAGCGGCTCGGCACGCTGTGCTCCGCGCACGAGCGGCGCGCCGAGGACGCGACGCGCGACGTCGAGGCGCGGCTGAAGTGCCAGTACATGGAGGACAAGCTCGGCAACGAGTACGCGGGCGTGGTCACGGGCGTGACCGCCTTCGGATTGTTCGTGCAGATCGTTGACCTGCAGATCGACGGCCTCGTGCACGTCTCCAGCCTCGCCAACGATTACTACCGGTACCAGGCGCACGCCCAGGCGCTGGTCGGCGAGCGCAGCGGCACGCGCTATACGCTCGGCGACAAGCTCAACGTCGTGGTCGTGCGCGTCGACGTGGAGCTCCGGCGCATCGATTTCCGCCTCGCCGCGGAGGAGGGCGCGGCGCAGGGCCGCAGCCGCACGCGGACCTCGGGCCTGCGGCGGAAGAAGGGCGGCGCGCGGAAGCAGCCCGCATGAGCCGCTCGCGCTACGTCGCCGGCCTCCGTGCCGTCGAGCAGTTGCTGACCAGCCGCGCGGGCGACGTGCGCGCCATCTATGCCGAATACCGGACGGCGAACCCGCGCGTCGAAGCGGTGATCGCGCGCGCAGGCGCGCTGGAGATCGAGGTACGTCCGGCCAACCGGGCGCGGCTCGCGCAGCTTTCCGGCGAGGCACGGCACCAGGGCGTCGTCGCGGAGATTCGCCGCAGCACGCTGCTCGACGAAGCGGGGCTGCGCTCGCTGGTCGAGGAGCGGCTGACCAGCGCCGCGGAGCGCCCGTTGCTCCTGCTCGTGCTGGACGGCGTGCAGGATCCACGCAACCTCGGCGCCTGTTTGCGCACCGCGGAGGCGGCCGGCGCCGATGCCGTGGTCGCGCCGCGCCACGGCGCCGCCGGGCCGGGCCCCACGGTCAGCAAGGTGGCCGCCGGCGCGGCGGAGGTGCTGCCGTTTGCCGCGGTCGCGAACGTCGTCCGGGTGCTCGGCTGGCTTGCCGACTACGGGGTCCGCATCGTCGGCACGAGCGACGCGGCGGAGCTCGCCCTGTTCGAGGCGGAGCTGGCGGGACCGCTCGCCCTGGTCATGGGCGAGGAGCAGCGCGGCCTGCGAAAGGCGGTCCGGGAGCGCTGCAGCGTGCTGGTCCGCGTGCCGATGCACGGCACCGTGCAGAGCCTGAATCTCTCGGTGGCCTGCGGCATCTGCCTGTACGAGGCGGTGCGCCAGCGCCGCGAGCGGGGACGCCGGGTTGCGCCGGCGGTGGGGCTTGGTTAGGATGCGCGTCCCCGCCGGAGGGCGGGTGCCCTTGCCTCACCGGGGCTGCCGGGAGGCTGTAATCCGCAAGGGTCCACAATGAGACATTATGAAATCGTGTTCCTGGTCCATCCGGACCAGAGCGAGCAGGTGCCAGCCATGGTGGAGAAGTACCACGGCATGGTCACCAATTCCGGCGGGACTATCCACCGTACCGAAGACTGGGGCCGGCGGCAGCTCGCGCACCCCATCCACAAGGTCCACAAGGCGCATTACGTGCTCATGAACGTCGAGTGCACCTTCGAGGTCCTCGAGGAGATCAAGAGCGCGTTCCGCTTCAACGATGCCGTGCTGCGTCACCTCGTGATCGCGCGCAAGGAGGCCATCACGGCGCCGTCGCCCATGGCCGTCGCCGTCGAGGAGGAGAAGGCGCGCGAGCGCGAATCGCAGCGCCGCCGCGATGCCAAGGCCGCCGCCGAAGCGGCGATGGCGTCGGGCAGGAAGCCCGATACCGAGGCCGAGGTCGAGGCTGACGCTGACGCCGAGGCCAAAGCCGGGGAGGCGAGCGGTGACGATGAGCCGGACGCGGCAGCGGCCGGCGCGGGCAGCTGAGGGATCGAAACATGAGCCGATATTCACGCCGACGCAAGTACTGCCGGTTCACGGCCGAGGGAATCAAGGAGATCGATTACAAGGATCTCGCGCTGCTCAAGGCCTATGTCACGGAAACGGGCAAGATCGTCCCGAGCCGGATCACCGGAACGAAGGCACACTACCAGCGGCAGCTCTCGACGGCGGTCAAGCGCGCGCGCTATCTCGCGCTGCTGCCGTATACCGACCGGCACTGACAGGCGTTCCAGGTCGGACCGGGGCCGTGCGCGCCGTCGCCGCCTGGCTGATCGCCCGCCCGCAGAACGCGGTGATCGGGCTGGTCGCCACGCTGCTCCTGCCGTTTGCGCATCTCGTGAGCGGCACGGTGATGGCGCTGCTGGTGCTGGGACAGGGCGCGTTGCCCGCCGCTTTCCAGGGCGCGGTCGCGATTGCGATCCTGTCCGCGAGCTCGCTGGTCGTCGGCGCGCCGGTGGCGCAGGTGCTGGGCAACGGCGCGGTGATCTGGGCACCGGCGATGCTGATGGCGGTGCTGATGCGCCGCTGGCGCTCGCTCACGCTGACGTTGCAGGTGCTGGTGATCGTCGCCATGGTGGCGACGGTCGCATTTTTCGTCGCGGTCGACGATCCGGTCGCGTTCTGGGTCGCTGTGCTCGCGCAGTTCGCCGATCAGCTGCGCGAGTCGGGTTTCGTGGAATACGCGGACCTGCTGTACGGGGCGCGCCAGGAGTACGCGCCGCAGATGACGATGATCGCGGTCATCTCGAGCTGGTCGGTGTACGCGGTCGTGTTGCTGCTCGGCTATGCCGCCTATTGCGCGCTGCCGGGCAAAAACGGTGAATTCGGACGCTTTCGCGATCTCGATTTCGGGCGGGTGCTGGCGATCATCATGGCAGCCGCGTCGGTCGCATCGCTGGTGTCGGATGCCGGCTGGGTCCGGAGTCTCGCATTCGTCTCGTTTGCGGTATTCTGGCTGCAGGGTCTCGCGTTGCTGCACTGGCTGCGTGCGGCGGGGCGCCTGCCGTCGCCGGTGCTGGTCCTGGTTTACGCATCGATGCCGGTGCTGGCGGCTTTCTGGGTGCTGGGGCTCGCGCTCGCCGGATACGTCGATGCCTGGTTCCGCTGGCGCTTCCGGGAAGGCACGCGCTGAAGGAACCGCGGGAGATCACGCTCAAAAGGTGCAGAGATGAAGGTCATTTTGCTGGACAGTGTTGAGAATCTCGGTGACGTGGGCGACCTCGTCACCGTCCGGCCGGGCTACGGCCGCAATTACCTGCTGCCGATCGGCAAGGCAGCCCTCGCAACGCCGGAGAACATCGCCGAGTTCGAATCAAGGCGGGCGGAGCTGGAAAAGGCGGCGGCCGAGGAGCTCGCGGCCGCCAAGGCGCGCGCCGACCTGATCCGCGGCATGCAGCTCGTGGTCCGCGCCAACGTCGGGCCCGAAGGCAAGCTGTTCGGCTCGGTCGGCCCCGTGGACATCGCGTCGGCCTTCGAGGCGGTCGGCGTCGAGGTCGCACGCAGCGAGATCCGCATGCCGGACGGGCCGATTCATGAGACCGGCGAGTTCGTGATCGCGGTGCATCTGCACACCGACGTCGACGTGGAGGTGAATCTCTCAGTCGTGCCGGAGGAGTGATAACGTAGCGGGCAGGGACGGCCCGCAGGGGGACATACAACAAAATGGTTCGAGCACTGGACGACGCCGGCGGGATCGACGCAACCGAGCGGCGCCTGCGCGTCCCGCCGCACTCCACCGAAGCCGAGCAGTCGCTCCTCGGCGGGTTGATGATCGACGGCTCGGCCTGGGACAAGATTGCGGACCTCATCGTCGCCGAGGATTTTTACCGCAAGGATCACCGCCTGATTTTCGCCGCGATCGCCGAGCTCGTCGAAACCGGGCAGCCGTGCGACGTCGTCACCGTCTCGGAATTTCTGGAGAAGCGCGGCAAGCTGGAAGCCGCAGGCGGCCTCGAATACCTCGCTACGCTCGCGAACGAGACGCCCGGCGCGGCCAACGTTCGCGCCTACGCGCTGATCCTGCGCGAGCGCTCGATGCTCCGCTCGCTGATCGACGCCGGCAATCGCATCAGCGGCAATGCCTATTCCACGGACGGCCGCAGCGCGACCGAGCTGGTCGACGAAGCCGAGCGGCTCGTCTTCGAGATCGCCGACAAGGGGTCCCGTGGGCGCGTCGGGTTCCGTTCACTGCGGCAGATCCTGCCCGAGACGGTCGACCGCATCGACCTCTTGCACCAGGTTGGCGGCGACGTCACCGGCGTGTCGACCGGCTACAACGAGTTCGACAAGATGACGGCGGGCCTGCAGCCCGGCGAGCTGATCATCATCGCCGGGCGCCCGTCGATGGGGAAGACGACGCTCGCCATCAACATCGCCGAGAACGCCGCGATCGGCGCCAAAGTGCCGACGGCGATCTTCTCCATGGAGATGCCGGCGCAGCAGCTCGCATTCCGCATGATCTCGTCACTCGGCCGCGTCGACCAGGCACACCTGCGCACGGGCAAGTTCCCTGACGAGGACTGGTCGCGCATCAACACGGCCGTCCAGCTGATGTCGGAAGCGCCGATCTTCATCGACGATTCCCCCGCGCTGTCGCCCACGGAGATCCGGGCGCGCTCCCGCCGGCTGAAGCGCGAGCACGGGCTCGGGCTGATCGTGCTCGATTACCTGCAGCTCATGCAGGTACCGGGCACCACCGAGAACCGCGCGACCGAAATCTCCGAGATCTCGCGCTCGATGAAGGCGCTCGCGAAGGAGCTCGAAGTCCCCATCATCGCGCTGTCGCAGCTCAATCGCAGCGTCGAGCAGCGCACCGACAAGCGCCCGGTCATGTCGGATCTCAGAGAATCGGGGGCGATAGAGCAGGATGCGGACCTGATCGTGTTCATCTATCGCGACGAGGTTTACAACTCCGATTCGCCGCGCAAGGGCGTGGCCGACATCAGCATCGCCAAGCAGCGCAACGGGCCGGTTGGCGAATTTCCGCTGACGTTCGTGGGCCGCTACACCAAGTTCGAGAACTGGGCGCCCGACAGCTACGGGCACGAGCCCTACCCGTGAGCGCGCCGCGCGCGCTTATCCGACTCGACGCACTCCGCAACAACTTCGCAAAACTGCGCGAGACTGCGCCCGGGTCGCAGGTGGTGGCGGTCGTCAAGGCCGATGCCTATGGCCACGGCATGCTCGCCGTGGCCCGCGCGCTGCCGGACGCGGACGCCTTTGCGGTCGCCCGGCTGAGCGACGCGCTGGCGCTCGCCGACGCGCTGCCCGGGCGGCAGATCGTGCTCTTCGGGGGCGTATACAACTCCCGGGACCTCTCGACGGCGCTCGCGCGCGGCATCCAGCCGATCGTGCACTGCCGCGCACAGCTCGAAATGCTGGAGGCCGCGAGATCGGGGCACGCGATCGTCTGGATCGAGGTCGATACGGGCATGCGGCGCCTGGGCTTCGAGCCCGAGGAATGCTCCGACGTTCTCGCGCGCACCCGCGCGGCGGCAGCGGTCGCCGAGGTCCGCCTGATGACGCATCTCGCGAGCGCGGACGACCTTCGCGACCCGCAAACGGCCGCACAGCTGGAGCGTTTCAGGGCGGTGCTCGGCGCTTTGGGCTGCGACGTCAGCGTCGCGAATTCGCCGGGGCTGCTGGCCTGGACTGCCGCGGTGGCTTGCGGTTGCGAGCCGGCGCGGAGCTGGATGCGCTGCGGCCTCGCGCTCTATGGTGTGTCGCCGTTTCCCGGCGGCATCGGACGTGAGCTCGGGCTCACGCCCGTGATGCACTTCGAGACCACGCTGGTGGCGGTGAAACGCATCCGGGCGGGCGATCGCGTCGGCTACGGCGGCACCTGGCGTGCCCCGCGGGACACCGTGCTCGGCATCGTCGCCGCGGGTTACGGCGACGGGTACAGCCGCGCCCTGCCATCGGGTACGCCCGTCGTCGTCAACGGCCGCCGGGTGCCGCTGGCCGGGCGCGTATCAATGGAGCTCGCGGCGGTGGACCTCGGGCCGGACGCGGCCGATGCCATCGGCGATCCCGTGACGCTCTGGGGAGATGAGCTGCCGGTGGAGGAGGTGGCGCGGCACGCGGGGACCGTGCCGTACACGCTTCTCTCGGGCGTGCGCGCCGAGCGCGTGCTGATCCCGTAGGAGCCCGCCACGCGGGCGACATCGGATTCCGGCGTCGCCCGCATGGCGGGCTTCTGCCGGATCGTGAAGCGCGTCAGCGTCAGCCCGTGAAGAACCCCATCTTGACGCCCGCGAGCTGCACGACGTCGTTGTCGGCGAGCTTGCGCGCCTGCGCGCCGATCGGCTGGCCGTTCACCAGCGGGTAATCGCCTTCCTTGCCGCTCTCGACGTGCACGATGAAATAGCCCTCCGCGCGACGCGTGATGGCGGCGACCTGCACGCCGGGGCGGCCGAGCGTGGTGAGCGCTTTCGTCAGCTCGAGCTCGCGGCCGGCGAACGCGCCGGAAAGCACCTGCAATTTGGCGAGCGGCAGCGCGTTCGGGGCCGCCTTGGGATCGATGCCGACCGCGGTCTGCGTGTGCACCTTCGGCTCGGGCGCCGGAGCACGCGCCTCGCCGCGCGTGCGGTTGGCCGCCGCAGCCGCCGCCTTCTCGGCACGCAGCAACTGTTCCGCGCTGTGCTGCCCCGAAGGAATCACCATCGTCTTCTCGAACTCGTCCTGCTCGACGTCGTTCGCCTGCTGGTCGGCGAAGCGGAGCTGGTGATGACCGATCGTGATCACGTCGCCGTGCTGCAGCGCGTGCTTCTTGATCAGCTTGCCGTTGACGTAGGTGCCGTTGGTGCTGTTCAGATCCTCGAGGAAAGAATCATTCAGGATGTTGATGATGAGGGAGTGGTGTCCGCTCACGGCCGGGTTGTCGATGCGGACGTCGTTGTCCGGCAGGCGCCCGATCGTGTAGCGCTCCTTCGTCATGTTGTACTCGGCCAGCACCTGGCTGTCGAGGCTGAGGATTAAACGTGCCATATTGTTGTGTGCCGTTTACTGTAAGTTCGATTCACGCCGAGCCGGCGTTGCGCTCGTGCGTCCCCTGGCAGCCGCTCAGGAACGAAACATCTTCGAAAGCCTGGCAACGAGCCCCCTTTTTGCCGCGAATGGCTCCATGACCTGAGCCAGCATCACGGATACGTTATCTCGCCCGCCGTGATCGTTGGTCAGCTGCACCAATTGTTGACCAACGACCTCAAGGCTAGCATTAAAAGTGCTGATCGTTAAGTGAATATCCTCGTCCTCGACCATGTCGGGCAGGCCGTCCGAGCAGAGCAGGAATATGTCCCCCTTCTGCGCGTCGACCTCCTGCACCTCGACTTCCACGGTCGGCTCGACGCCGAGAGCCCGGGTCACGTAATTGCGATTGGTCGAGCGCTGCGCCTCCTCCTCCGAGTAGAAGCCGCGGTCGACCAGCTCCTGGAGCAGCGAATGATCGAGGGTGAGCTGCTCGAACTTGTCGCCCCGCAGGCGATAGGCGCGGGAATCGCCGACGTGGGCGATCGAGACACGGTTGTCGAAAAACATCGCGGCGACCAGGGTCGTCCCCATGCCTTCGCAATGGGTCTGGCTCTGCGCGGTCTGGAAGATGATCTTGTTCGCCCTGGCGACGGCGTCGCGCAGCACGATCGACTGCCGCATCAACCCGGTCATCGGGTCGATCTCGTTACGGTTCTCGCGGGACGCCCCTTCGGATGCCAGCTCGGTGATCGTCTGGACGGCGATCCCGCTTGCGACTTCTCCGGCGTTGTAGCCCCCCATGCCGTCGGCAAGGACCATCAGGCCGATGTCCGGGTCCGAGCCGATGGCATCCTCGTTGTGTTCCCTGACCCTGCCGGTATCCGTGACCTCGGCAAACTTGATCTTTCCGCGCAGGCTCATAGCGTATTTTCTTGTTCTGGGCTCAGGCCGCGTAGCGTGCGCAATTGCGCAGGGCGATGGCCATCTCGCCGCCGTTGGTGAATCGGTCTTCGGGCCGCTTCGCCAGCGCCTTGGACAGCACTGCGTCGACGCTCGGGGGGATTCCCGGGCGGCGCCTGGACACCGGCACCGGATCCTCCGACGTAATCTTCGTCATCAACACCGCGATGTTCGTCGCCTTGAACGGCACTTCGCCAGCCAGGAGCTCGTATAGAGTAACACCAAGCGAAAACAAGTCCGATAGCCCCGTGAGGGGCTCCGCCGCGAGCTGCTCGGGCGACATGTACATCGGGGTGCCGAGCACGATGCCGGTCTTGGTGCGGTTGTTGTCCGTCAGCCGGGCGACGCCGAAGTCCGTGATCTTCAGAATGTCCCCGCGGTTGTCCCACATGAGGTTGGCGGGCTTGATGTCGCGATGGATCACCTGCTGGTTGTGGGCGTAGTCGAGGGCTTCGGCAGTGCGCGCGCACAGCTCGAGCGCCTTCTTCGGCGCAAGCAGGCGCTTCGGATCGGTGTAATGCGTGAGCTGCCGGCCGGTCAGGTACTCCATCGCAATGTAGGCCAGGTGCTTGTCCTCGCCGGCGTCGTAGACCGTGATGATGTTCGGATGGGTGAGGCGGCCGGCCGATTCGGCCTCGCGGAAGAAGCGCAGCCGGGCCTCCTCGAGATCCTCGTCCTCGAATTCCTTCTCTATCGGGATCACCTTGAGCGCCACCGGCCGGTTGATGCGCGGATCGCGGGCCAGGTATACGGCGCCCATGGCGCCCCGGCCGATGCGCTTCTCGATCACGTAGCGGCCGAGGCGCTGCGGAACGCCGTTCGCATCGGACGACAGCAGGCTGCGCTTCTCGCGCGGCGGCGGCTCCTGCGTCCGCTTCATCCACTGGAGCACGGCCTCGGCGCGTTCCGGCTTGGCCTGCTCCTCGAACGCGAGCGACAGCTTGTACATGACGGCCGCGAGCGTCTCGGTCGGCTCGCAGCGGCGGAACTCGGCGAACGCGGGCTCCAGGCGGCCCGCTGCCAGGAAGTCGGAGCCGCGCTTGAAAGCTTGCACTGCCGCCTTCCTGCCGCTCGCGGCGAGCCACCAGCTCAAGAGCCCCACGCTCACCACGATCAGCACCGGGCGGCCGAGGTCGAGGCGCACCCGGCCGACGGTGAGCAGCAGCGCCTCGACGACCACCAGCAGCACGACGGCGGCGGCGGTCAGGAGGAGCATGTCGCGGCGGCGGCGCCCCGGCAGCCACAGGACGGCGGCGATGGCGAGCAGCACCGGCGCGAGCCACTGCAGGACGACGACCGGCACGGGCGCCGTGACCGCCTGGTCCTGCTCGATGCCGGCGAGCAGCGCCGCGGTCAGCTCCGCGCGCGTCACGTACTGGCCGGAGGGCAGCATGGCCGCAGCCGCGACCAGCGGCGGATCGGCATCGACGAAGATGGTGAGCCCGGCGAGCCCGGCGGTATCGAAGCCGGGGTCGAGCAGCTCTATCGCGGAGAGTCGCGGCAGCTCGGCATAGTTCGACAGGTAGACGGCGGCATCCGTGCCGGGGATCGGCGTCTCCGTGCCCGCGAAACGCGGATTCTGCAGGGCGATCGCGAGCGGCAGCGAAGGGAACATCACGCCGCCTTCGAACTGCCACAACGACGAGCGCCGGAGCACGTCGTCGCTGTCCGGCTCGAGCCGGACGAAGCCGCTCCACGTCGCGAGGCGGTCCAGGCGGTGGCCGCGCGGCACGAACACGGGCGGGCCGGTGGACAGCGTGGCGGCCCAGCCGGGCAGGTCCGCGCCGGCCTCGATCGGGGGCGGATTGGGCATGACGATGCGCGCGACCTGCGCGAGCTTGAGTTTCTGGATGAGGGCGCCGTAGACCGCAACCAGCTTGCCCGGAGCAACCCGGTCGGGATCGATGCTGACGATCGCGCCGCGTTCGAGCGGCGCGTTCGGCAGGCGGGTCGCGATCTGGTCGTACAGCTCGCGATCCGCCGCCACGAACCATCGGGCGCCCGGTCCGTACGCGACCAGCAACAGAACGCCGACGAAGCTCAGGGCGACCAGCCGGTCCCGACGTACTGTATGTTCTCTGTCCAAGATGGCGCTCACAACCTCCGCCGGCAACAGCAGGGAGGGGTGCCTCCTGCCCCGGTCCCCGTCTCCCTCCCGGCCGCCGCGCAGTATAAAAAACCGCCTGCTTTTCTAATGAGATAAGGTTGGCAATTTTCGCGCCGGCGAGCGGGCGCCGGGATGCTAGGATGGCAACCTCCGGCCGGCACGCCGCCGCCGGAACGCCCGCGCCCGAAAAGGCCGGAGCGGCTGGAAATTCATGGCAAAGCCCGGAAAAACGACCTATATCTGCGCCGCCTGCGGGGCGGCCAGCCTCAAGTGGCAGGGGCAATGCCCCGAGTGCGACGCCTGGAATACGCTGGAGGAGCGGGGGCCGGCGCGGGCCGGGTCGGCAGCCGTGCAGCCCGTCGACGTCGCCCAGGTCATGCCGGACGCGGAGCTCCGCCACGCCACGGGCTTTTCGGAGTTCGATCGCGTGCTGGGCGGCGGCGTCGTGCCCGGGGCCGTGATCCTGCTGGGCGGCGATCCGGGGGTCGGCAAGTCCACCCTGTTGCAGCAGGTCGCGGCGGCGCTGGCCGGCGATCTCGCGGTCTGCTACGCGACCGGCGAGGAATCGCTGCGGCAGGTGGGCCAGCGAGCGCAGCGCCTCGGGCTGCGCGACAGCCGTATGCGCCTGCTCGCCGATACCGATCTCGACAACGTGCTCGCGCGCGCCGCCGAAACGGATGCGGGGGTGGTCGTCGTCGACTCCATCCAGACGATGGCCACGCGCGACCTGCCGTCCGCCCCGGGCTCGGTCGCCCAGCTCAGGGAATGCGTCGGCCGGATCGTGCAGTTCGCGAAGCAACGCGAGGTCGCGTTCTTTCTCATCGGCCACGTGACGAAGGAAGGGGCGATCGCCGGGCCGCGGGTGGTCGAGCACATGGTCGACACGGTGCTGTACTTCGAAAGCGATCCCGGCAGCCGTTACTCCATCATTCGTGCCGTGAAGAACCGCTTCGGCGCCGCGAGCGAGATGGGCGTGTTCGCGATGACGGGCAGCGGTTTCCGCGAGGTGAAGAACCCGTCGGCGATTTTCCTGTCCGGCGCCGCGGAGGGCGCGCCGGGCAGCGTGGTGACCGTGGCCTGGGAAGGCAGCCGTCCGTTGCTCGTCGAGATCCAGGCGCTCGTGGCCGACGCGGCCGGGGGACACCCGAAGCGGCTGGCGCAGGGCTTCGACCAGAACCGGCTGGCGCTGCTGGTCGCGGTGCTGCAGCGCCACGGCGGTCTTTCGCTCGCGGGAATGGACGTGTTCGCGAACGTGGCGGGCGGCCTGCGCATCGGCGAGACGGCCGCGGACCTGCCGGTGCTGCTCGCGGCGGTGTCGAGCTGCCGCGACGAGCCTTGCCGCGCGCGGCTCATGAGCTTCGGCGAGGTGGGCCTCGCGGGCGAGGTGCGGCCCGTGCGCTTCGGCACGGAACGGACCGCGGAAGCGGCGCGCCAGGGGTTCACGCACGCCATCGTGCCGCGCGCGAACGCGCCGAAGCGTGCGCCGGAAGGCATCGAGGTGCACGCGATCGGCACGCTCGCCGAGGCGCTCGCGGCCGCCTTCCCGTAGGAGCCCGCCATGCGGGCGACCGAACGAACGCACCCGACCGACCGCCGCCACGAACCGAACGAACGCCACGTTCCGTAGGAGCCCGCCATGCGGGCGACCGCGATCCTGCGGGTCGCCCGCATGGCGGGCTCCTACGGATTATCCCGCCGCTTCGTTCATTCGACCGCGAGCGGTGCGTCGCTGCGCCGCGTGTAGATGCGCGCGGTGCGCACGCGGTTGCCGTTCGTCTCCAGGATCTCGATGGGGTAGCCGTCGATCTTCAGCCCGGTGCCGGATTCCGGAATCATCTCGAGGTATTCGAGGATCAGACCGTTCAGCGTCTTCGGCCCGTCGGTCGGCAGGTTCCAGTTCATGACCCGGTTCATCTCGCGGATGTTCGCGGTGCCTTTCACCAGGAAGGCGTCTTCGCTTTCGCGGACGATCTCCTCTTCGTCGTTGGACGGTACGGTCGTGTACTCGCCGACGATCTCCTCCAGGATGTCCTCCAGCGTCAGCAGCCCCTGGATGTCGCCGTACTCGTCGACCACCAGCGCAAAGCGCTGGCGGCTCTTCTGGAATTGCGCGAGCTGTGTGCTGAGTGGAGTGCCTTCCGGTACGAAGTAGGGCTCCTCGAGCAGGTCTTCGATGTCCTTCTTGTCGAAGCTCGCGCCGGCCGCGTTGACCAGCCGCCGAAGGTGCAGGATGCCGACGACCTTGTCGATGTTGTCGCGATAGACGGGCAGCCGCGTGTGCTGGCTCGAGCGAATCAGCGCGGTGATGTCCTGCATGTCGTCGTCGAGGTCGATGCCGACGATCTCGTTGTGCGGCACCATCACGTCATCCACCGTGACGCTTTCGAGATCGAGGAGGTTGAGCAGCATGCGGCGGTACTTGCGCGATATGCGCGCGCCCGCCTCGAACACGATCGTGCGCAGCTCCTCCGTGCTCAGGGACTGCCCGTCCAGCTCGCGCGGATCGACCCGGAACAGGCGCAGCACGCCGTTCGATGCCGCATTGATCAGCCACACGATCGGGTAGGCAACCTTGAGCGCGAGCCAGTAAACGTGGGCCGCGGCGAAGCCCACGGCCTCGGGGCGCAGCGCGCCCAGGGTCTTCGGCGCGGTCTCGCCGAAGATCAGCACGACGACGGTCAGCAGGAACGTGCCCGCCGCGACGGCCGGCTGGCCGCCGAGCTCGAGCGCGATGACCGCGACGAGCGCAGCCGCCGAGAAGTTGGCCAGGTTGTTGCCGAGCAGGATCAGGCCGATCAGCCGGTCCGGGCGCCGGAGCAGCGCTTCAGCGCGCTGCGCGCCACGGTGCCCGGAGCGTGCCTTGTGCCGCAACCGATACCGGTTGAGGCTCATCAGGGCGGTCTCCGAGCCGGAGAAGAAAGCGGACAGGAGGAGCAGGACCAGAAGCAGCGCGAGCAGCGCCGCTAGGGGCACGTCGTCGCTCAAAGAATGAGCACCTCGTGAGCTGGAGTTTCGTCACAAGTTCAGCAAGACGAGGTTCCGCTGTCAAGGAATTGCCGGGCCGCCGCCGGCCGCCGCTCAGGCCGACCAGCTGCGGCCAAGTATCTGTTCCAGCACGAATCGGCTGCCGAAATAGGCGAGGCAGAGGATCGCGAACCCCCACAGGTAGAGCGAGACGGCGCGCCGCCCGCGCCAGCCGGCGAGCCAGCGCCCGGCGAGCAGCACGCCGAAGAGCACGAGCGCGAGCAGGGACAGCGTGGTCTTGTGCACCAGGTGCTGGGCGAACAGGTCGTCGACGAACAGGAAGCCCGAGAACACCGCGAGGAGGAGCGTGACGAAACCCGCGGCGGCGATGCCGTAGAGCAGCTTCTCGGTCATCTCGAGCGGAGCAAACAGCCGATCCGCCGCGGAGACGCGGCGCGCGCGCAACCGCTTGTCCTGCACGATGGCGAACACCGCGACGATGGCGCCGACGGTGAGCATGCCGTAGGCGAGGAGGGAGATGAGGACGTGCGCCTCGAGCTGCCAGGTCATCATGGTGCCGCCGGGCGAGACCGCGGGCCAGCCGGTGGCGAGAGCCGCGATGCCGGCGAGGAGCATGAGCCCCGAGCCCATGCCCCGCAGGGCGGGTTGCGCGACGATGCAGAGCCCGGTGAGCCCGCTCAACATGCCGATGAACGAAGCTGCATTGCCGAGCGAGAGGGTGATGCCGCCGGGCACCACGATCATCGAGCGCAGCACGGCGGCGTGCGCGAGCACCGCGACGACGGCGCCGCTGGAGGCCGCGATCAGGAGCGCGTTGACGTGGTCTGCGAACCGGGGGAGTCGGCTCATGGCCAGCGAGGCGCCGGCCATTATGTACAAGAAAAAAATTGTGATTTGAAACACAGAATCCCGACCGGCCGTCGCCTACCTTGGTTTCCGGCGAATCATCCCATAAGGTGTTGATCTTTAGAACCCTGCCCGACCGGGTGAGGACGGCCCCCGCTGTTATCCAGGAGCGATTCGGGGACGGCCGTTCGCAAGCGTGCCGGATGCCGGCGCCCGGAGGGAAGAGACTCGCTGGTGTGTGATCCTTCGTGACGACGAGCACGCCCGGAGGTCGCGTGCCGGAGACCGGACGGCCGGTGGCCTTCACCGGGGCGCTCCTGCAACGTCAGAGACGGTATGCGCATTAGAATTCTGGGCTGTAGCGGCGGCATCGGCGCGGGATCGCGCACTTCCGCGATGATGATCGATGACGACGTGCTGCTCGACGCCGGTACCGGCGTCGGAGACCTGCCGCTCGCAGAGCTGCACAACATTCGCCATGTCTTCCTGACGCACGCGCATCTCGATCACATCGCCGGGCTGCCGATGCTCATCGACAGCATCTTCACGGAGACGGTGGACGTGCCGGTCACGGTGTACGGCCGCGCCGAGACGCTGGCGGCCATCCAGCAGCATCTCTTCAACTGGGTCATCTGGCCGGATTTCGCCAAGCTGCCGAACGAGCAGACGCCGATGCTGCGCTACGTCGAGTGCAATCCGGGCGAGACGATCCGTATCGGGCACCGCGATTTCCACGCGGTCGACGTCGAGCACAGCGTGCCGTCCATCGGCTATACGGTGCAGAACTCGGGCGGCGTGTTCGCGGTGAGCGGCGACACGCGCACCAACAAGACCCTGTGGCCGGTCCTGAACGCCTGCGACGACCTCAAGGTGCTGCTCATCGAGGTCTCCTTCCCCAACGAGCTGGAGGAGCTGGCCAACACGGCGGGGCACTACTGTCCCAATACGCTGTCCCGCGACCTCGCCCTGCTCGAGCAGGATCCGGACATCTGGCTGACCGGCATGAAGCCGGGCGAGGAGGACCGCATCCTGCGCCAGG
>CAZBGV010000035.1:0-29164 GCA_964491485.1 uncultured Woeseiaceae bacterium
AATCTCAGTGGAACTGGTGGCATTCCTTCGGATTCGAAGCGATACGTGAATGTTAGACAACCTTCGCCCTGCTTGTATCTGGGCCGGCCTAGCCACGGGTCAAGAACCTCGTGCAACGCATCCATGACAGGCCCGGCAGGCTCGGCTTCAACCTGAACAAGATCGATATCTTCGGAATACCGAGCCGGTGGCTTCAGGTGCAGCTTGTAGAGCGCTGTGCCACCCCGGAACGCGAGCGCGTTCTGAAGCAGAGGATTCGAGAATATATCGACAAGGGACTTGCAAATTACAAGATCTTGCTCGACCTGGATGTCTTCAACCCAAGGTGCGCTGGCGCGCCATTCAGTGACGTAGTCGCGCGGGATCACAGATCAGGCTCTACGTCGGCGTTAAGCAGCAGCTTCCAATTTTTCAGGCGGTGTCCCTCCGACGTGGAAACACCTGGCACGAGCGGCGTGTACTCACGTGCGTGTTCGTGCACGAACTCCTGAAGTGCCGCGGTCACGTGTCCCGCTTCGGCTCGTTCGAGCAGGTAGCCGAGCCGTTGTGCCCAAGGTAGGGGAGCCACCGCGGCGGCGGCCGCCAGCCCCTCCGAGCTGAGGTCGTCGGCGAGTTCCGCCAGTACGGTAGCGACCTGGCCCAGTCCGCCCGCGTATTGCGGATAGCCGGCGAGATCAATCGCCGTGGCATCGGGCGTTGAAACGCGAATTCGTCCCCTCGGCGTGTTGAAATCCCTAACCGGCACCTTCTTGGTCTGCTTTCGGGCGATGAATCGGATTCTGACCTTTCCGCACCTGATCGGCCTGCGGTTTTTCTCGAGAAAGATCTGAAATTCCTGCGGCCGTTGATGGGCCGCCCCGTAGTACTGTGCCGCCGACAACAGTCCCACGTAATACGGCAGGCCTTTTAGATCCATGAGCGCCGGAATGAACTGTTCGGCGGGCAGGCAGCCGAGGGAGCGGTATTCCGGCGGCACAATGACATAGAATCCCCGTGCGGGCGCGGCAACCAAGCCCTGTCTGCTGAGGCGGTTGAGCGCGAGTTTCGCGGCGTCGGAAGATACCCCGAGCGCAGCTCGGGCTTGCTCGGATGTAAAGCTGTACCGGCCGCCGGACGCCAAGTGGTCGACGTAGCTCTTAGCCGATAGGTGATCGGACTCCGTTTTCACTCTCATAAAGTATCGTTTTGTGATACTTTGTGCAAGCAATATCCAATGAAAGGCTCCGGGAGGCGGACAAGATTCAGGCCTGACTCACACAAAAGAGTCTCCGGTATACACGGGGCGGTTCACCTCCGCCACCACCGGCTTCGACGTACTCCGTGACGCTGACCGGGATCGAACTGGAGCGCAGCGCCGACCAGCAGGACCTGCCGGTGACGGGACTCCCCGCCGAGGGCGCGACGCTCACGATGGACTAATGAAGACTGACGTCACTGCAGCGGGACTGCTATCAATGAGACATTTCGGCCGATGAGATGGTCTCGTGGCGTTAGGCGAGCTCCCACTCGTGAACGTGTATTACCGACGGATCGTCGGCATGTTCCAGCAGCAGCCGGCGCACGCGGCTCTGGAAGGCAGCGCCGAAGGTGGCGAGTTGCCCGGCGTCCGCGGCGCCCTGCATCACTACGCCGAACAAGTCGCGTTGTGCCGGATCTGCCGGCACTACCCCGGCGTCGACGGCCACTGCGACTGCGGCGCGGTTGTCGATTCGTCGGAAGACCACCGCGTCGGTGCCCGACGGTTCGAACGTCAGCAGCCCATGGCGTGCGAAACGTCCGCCGAGTCCTTTGAAACCATTGTCCGCTGCTGCACCTGTCAGCAGCGTGAGGACCTGGGCCGTGACTCCGATCGTACCCTGATGCTCCGGGGCCGGCATCCGTACCGCGACGCTGCCCCGTTCGGGAAGACCGGACGGGTACAGAGCGCCGAGCGCCGCCCGACCCATCAGGAACGCACTCGCCACCGTGGGGCAGGAGTGGCCCGCGAGGCGCACGGCGTCGGCGTAGCGGTACTCGATGACACCGTCGCCAGGTGCGCCCAGCATGGCGGCCAGCGGATCGCGCACCCGTACCACCGGTGCGCGCTCGAAGAATTCCGGGAAGCGCATGGAAGCCTCCTTTGGGCTGTGCAGCTCGAGCTGGCCGGGCAGCGGCACGGCATGGCCGTTGGCCAATCGCACGCTCGCGCCGGGTTCGAGGACATCCGGGAAAGGCCGCAGTATGTGCAGTTCCGGCGCGGCGTTCCTTGACCCAGATCAGGCGATTCCGGCTCTCAAAGCCGAATGAGCGCTGGCGTTCCCGGTACAGGCGGGCGGGAGGCGAGGGTTGGTGCAAGGCAGGTGTCACCTGCCCGTGATTTTCGGTAAGCTTGCGGCAGTGATCTCACAAGGGGTCCATTCCGGGTAAAGGGTCGACACTCCTGTCCTCGTGCAGGGATCAGCCGGGCTGGGCCGGCCGCCGTGCATCCATGCAGGAAGCTCTACGACAAGTTCTCGAGAACGTTCGCCGCCGCGATCCGGACCAAAGGCTGTTTCACCAGGCAGTCGAAGAGTTCCTGATCAGCCTCTCGCCGTTCCTCCGCGATCATCCGCAATATCTCGAGCGAGCACTGTTCGAGCGCCTGGTCGAACCCGAACGGCAGGTGCAGTTTCGGGTCTGCTGGACGGACGATAGCGGCGCCGTCCGTGTCAATCGCGGATTTCGCGTGCAGATGAACAGCGCGATCGGGCCCTACAAGGGAGGTTTGCGGTTTCACCCGTCCGTCAACTGCGACGTCCTCAAGTTCCTCGCGTTCGAACAGGTCTTCAAGAATGCGCTGACCACGCTGCCGCTCGGCGGCGGCAAGGGCGGTTCGGATTTCGATCCGAAAGGCAGGAGCGACAGCGAGATCATGCGATTCTGCCAGGCCTTCATGACCGAGCTTTATCGCCACATCGGCGCGGACGTGGACGTGCCGGCCGGAGACACGGGGGTGGGAGAACGCGAGATCGGCTACCTGTACGGCATGTACAAGAAGCTCACCAACCGGGTCACCGGCGCGATGACGGGTAAAGGCATCAGCTTCGGCGGCAGCTACATGCGTCCGGAGGCGACCGGGTACGGGCTGATCTACTTCGTAGAGGAGATGCTGAAGACGGAGCAGCGCACGCTGGATGGCCGGCGGATCGCCATTTCGGGCTCCGGCAACGTCGCCCAGTACGCGGCTGAGAAAGCGATGAGCGAGGGCGCGCAAGTCGTGACGTTCTCGGATTCCGGCGGCACGGTGTACAACGCGCACGGCTTTACCGAGGAGCAGTGGCAGTACCTGATGGAGCTGAAGAACGTACGCCGCGGGCGGATCAGGGAGCTCGCGGACGAGTTCGGGCTGCCCTACGAGAAGTCGGCCAAGCCCTGGGCGTTTCCCTGCGACATTGCGCTGCCGTGCGCCACCGAGAACGAGCTGGATGCCGAAGACGCCGAATTACTGATCCGCAACGGCTGCTCCTGCGTGGCGGAGGGCGCCAACATGCCCTCGACGCTCGGCGCCGTCGAGGTGCTCCAGTCCGCCGGAATTCTCTACGCCCCGGGCAAGGCGTCCAACGCAGGGGGGGTTGCCGTCAGCGGGCTGGAGATGTCGCAGAACTCGCTCCGCCGGACGTGGACCGACGGCGAGGTCGACGCCATGCTCCACGACATCATGATCGGGATCCACAACGCATGCCAGCACTACGGCAGGCAGGAAGGCCGTACGAACTACCTGGTCGGGGCAAACGTTGCCGGCTTCATGAAGGTTGCCGACGCGATGCTCGCCCAGGGCGTGGTGTAGCGCACGGGGTGCACTGGCCTGCAATCGGCACGGCCCCGAAAGGACGAAGGGCGCATCGCGCCCTTCATCCGTGCGAAACGCGCTTAGAAGTCGTAGCTCGCTCTCAGGTACCAGAGGCCGTTGTCCAGCCCATTGGGTTGTGTCGTCGGGTACTTCGAGCCGACGATGAAGTCCCACGGGTTGCGCGTGGGCTCTTCGCCCAGCAGGTTCTCCGCGCCGATCGAGATGTCGAGCCGGTCCGTGAAGTTGTAGGTGAACTCGGCATCCACCGTCGTCACTGCGTCGGCAAAGATCGGCAGGTTGCCGTTGACGTGCATCTCCGTGAACTCGCCGTAGTAGTTCACCCGCAGGTAACCGCTCCAGGAATCCTCGAAATGGGTCAGTGACAGGTTGCCGCGCACGTTCGGATAGTTGTCCTCGATCTGCGTTACCCGCACCTCGTCGAGCAGCTCGTTCGGGTCGGTCGGGTCGAACGAGGTGACGTCGGTCTCGTTCCAGTTGAACGCCGCCCGCAGCTCGGTCTGCCCGGAGAAGAGATCCAGCGGCATCGTGGCGACGACGTCCACGCCGGTCGTTTCGGTCGCGAAATCGTTGATGAAGAACCGGAACGAGCCGAACCCGGTCGCCGCCTGGAAGCCTTCGTCGATCAGCGCCTGCCGCTGCTCGTCACTCAGCTGCTGGCTGGCAGACAGCGTGATCCGATCGTCGACTTCGATGTAATAGGCATCCACCGTCAGGGAGAGCCGGTCGCCGTCGAAGACGATGCCGAAGGTCACGCCGTCCGACGTCTCCGGCTTCAGGGGCGATCCGCCGACCGCCAGCGCCGTCGGGCTCGTGGGCGGGATCTGTCCCGATTCCACGAGGTTGCCGTCCGCGTCGAACTCGGTCGTCGTCGTCGAGAACTGGGTCTGGCCGATGGAAGGCGCATGGAAGCCCGTCGCGTAGGTCGAGCGAACCGCCAGGGCGTCGGTCAGGCGAAGCATCCCGGAAACCTTGAACGTGGTCTCGTTGCCCGTGTCGTCGGAAAAGGCCTCGTGCCGTACGGCGGCACCCAGCACCAGCGCCTCGGTGACGTCCGCCTCGAGGTCGAGGTAACCCGCCACGTTGTGGCGGCTGAACTCGCCGGAGATGGCGGGCGAGAATCCCGGTATCGCCTCCTCGCCGATCAGGAATCCCTGGTTCGCCAGCACCCCGGCGTCGAAGGACGCCGGCTCGCCCGCGACGATGGTGAACTGCTCCTTGTGCCATTCGAAACCGGCTGCGATGTTGAGCGGCGAGGCGAACGCTTCGACGTCCACCGGGTAGGTGAAGTCGAGGTTGACGAAGTTCTCGAGAACGATGCGATCGCCGACGCGCGGGAACACCGTCGGCGACCGGGAGCCCATGCTCGGGTTGGGCACCTGGCTCGCGAAGAAACCGATCTCGCTGCGGCCTACGCTGGTGCTCAGGTCGTATGTCAGGCCGTTCTCGAGCTCGCCCTGGATGCCGGTCGCGCCGTAGATGTCCGTCACCTCGGCGCCGAAGCGCGGCGTGTATCCGCCCGGGAACACCTCGACGAAGCTGAAGCAGTTGGGATCGCTGAAAACGAGTCCCATCCTCGCGGCCGCGTCCGGATCGTCGATCCCGATGGGGTCGTTGACCGCGCCGGTGCCGCCGAAGTCGATGCCCCCCTCGCAGTTCTGGCCGTCTTCCGGCGTCATGTCGCCGACCAGGAAGTTGCCCGCCGCATCGGTGAATACGCCGAAGCGGTCGATCGGGCTGCGATAGAAAAAGTCGCCTTCGACGGTGCGCCTCGCATACGTGCCGAAACCGTAGAATTCGGCGTCGCGATCGCCGATCGGCGATCCCACGTTGATCGCGAGCTTCAGGTCGTCGTTGATGTCCGGAATGCCGTACTTGGTCACCACGGGCTGCCTGATGGACGACGGATCGATGACGGGGTTGCCGCCGGCAGCCAGTGCGGCCGCATCCGGCCGCTGGACGGCGCGCGTCGACTCCTGCTGCTCACCGTATTCCGCGCTGACACGCACGAATCCGGAGTCGCCGAGCGGGAGGCCGTACGTGCCGGCGACCTGGTAGCGGTCGCCGTCCCCCTGGTACGTGGTGGCGTACTTGACGCTGGCAAAGCCGCCTTCCGGGCTGTCGTCCAGGATGAAGTTGATGACGCCCGCGATCGCGTCCGATCCGTACTGGGCCGCGGCGCCGTCGCGCAACACCTCGAGCCGCTGCAGCGCGATCGACGGGATCGCCGCGATGTCCGGCCCCTGCGAGCCGTCGGTCTTGCCGCCCGAGAAGGTGGCGACGTTCGCGCCGCGGTGGCGACGCTTCCCGTTCATCAGGACGAGCACGTGATCGGGCGACAGGCCGCGCAGCGATACCGGCCGCATGTAGGTCGGCGTTCCGCTCAGCGGGTTCGCGTCCGAGTTGAAGGAGGGCACGACCGCGCGAATGAGGTTGATCGTGTCGGTGTCGCCCTGGTCCTGGAGCTGGTCGGCCCCGATGATGTCGACCGGGGAGGGCAGGTCGGTCGGTGACCGGTCGGTGCGGCGCGTGCCGGTGACGGTGATCTCTTCGACCTCCGCTTCGGCCGCCGTCTGCGCCAGGGCGTCCGGCCCGGCCTTCCAGAGAAGCAGGAACCCCGCCACCACTGCAAGAAGCCCCGGGTACCGGGCGAGGCCCGGCAGTGAATGAGAAGTCGTGCGTCCCGCCTGACGTTCGGTAGCCATCGAATCTACTCCTTGCCTGCAATGGCTCTTGCTGGCCTTTCTGGCGAATGGGAAATTCGGTGCGGGTGAGGACGCGGGACGCTGCGCGGGTCGAGCGACCGCGACCGGCTGGCTGGCTGCATCAAAACGTCCCCCGTACACGCCTGATTGCTGTCTAGTTGTATACTGTATACACTAACGCGCTGTCAAGCGGGTTCACGCGGGAAAACCGCGGCATCAGTCGCGCGCTTGTATACTGTATTCGCGGAGGCTGGCCGGACAATGCAGGATGCGCAGTGGGCGACGTTCCTCCTGGGCGTGATCGCGGTCTTCGCCGGCTCCACCCTGCAGGCCAGCACCGGCATCGGGCTCGGCATGGTGGCCGCGCCGGTCCTGCTCCTGGTCGACCCGGCGCTGGTGCCCGGTCCGCTGCTCATGCTCGCCCTGCTGGTTTCCGTCCTGATCGCGCGCCGGGAGTGGCGGCACATCGACCGGCAGGGCCTGGCGGCCGCGCTCGGCGGCCGCGTTCCCGGCAGCGTGCTCGCCGGGCTCACGATGTCGCTCCTGCCTGCGGCGCTCTACGACGCGGTGTTCGGCATCCTGGTGCTCATTGCCGTTGCGCTCAGCCTGCTGGGCCTGAAGCTGATGCCGACGACGACCAACCTGGTCACGGCCGGGTTCGCGTCCGGCTACATGGGAACCCTGACGTCGATCGGTGCGCCGCCCATGGCGATCGCGTACCAGCACGGCAATCCGCCGACGATCCGCTCGACGCTCGCCGCCTACTTCGTGGCGGGCTCGGCCGTCTCCATCCTGATACTCGCGTACTTCGAGCACTTCGGGCCGGAACAGGTGATCGCCGGCATCGTTTTCGTTCCGCCCCTGATGCTCGGCTACTGGGTTTCCGGGCACGTCGTAAAGCGTGTGAATCGCACGCTGGCGCGCTACGCGGTGCTGGCACTCTCCGGGACCTCGGGCGCGATCCTGGTCGCGAGGTCCCTGTCCGCCCTCCTCGCGAAATGAAGGCCGGGACCGCACCGGGGTCGACGCAATGACGCCGGCCGGGGAGCTCACGGTCGGCATCGGCGGCCTGGGCGTCATCGGCTCCGCCGTCGCAAGGGCGCTATGCCAGGGCATGCGAGGCCTCAAGCTCGCCGCCGTCTCCGGGCGCGACCCCGCCCGCACCGCCGCCGCGGTCGCGGGCTTCGACCCGCCGCCCGCCGTCGTGCCCCTGGCGCGGCTCGCGTCCCTGGCCGAGGTCGTGCTCGAAAGCGCGACGGCAGCGGCCTACGACGAAGTCGCGTGGCCGGCGGTCGAAGCGGGACGCACGCTTGTGACGTTGAGCTCCGGCGCATTGCTCGAGCGCCCGGACCTCATCGCTCGCGCGCGCGACACCGGTGCGCGCATCGTCGTCCCGTCCGGCGGCATCGTCGGTCTCGACGCATTGAAGGCGGCGGCGGAAAGCGAAATCGACTCCGTCGAGCTGATCACGCGCAAGCCGCCGGCGAGTCTCGCCGGCGCGCCGTGGCTGGCGGAGCGAGGCATCGACGTGGAACGGCTCTCCGCGCCGCTGAGAATCTTCGCCGGCACGGCCGGGGAAGCCGCGAAAGCGTTCCCGGCGAACGCGAACGTCGCCGCGAGCATCGCGCTCGCCGGCATCGGCCCGCGCCGGACGCGGGTGGAGATCTGGGCCGATCCCGGCATCGACCGCAACCGGCAGGAGCTGCGCGTGCGCTCGCGGGCCGCGGACTTCACCGTGCAGCTCGCGAGTTACCCGATGCCCGGCAATCCGCGTACCGGCAGCCTCACCCTGCAGTCGACGCTGGCCGCATTGCGCAACCTGCGCGCGGCGCTGATCGTCGGCTGCTGATCCCGCGATGTGGAAGGCAGGCGCGACCGAGGCCAGAATAGCGGCAACCGGCGTATATTCGGCCGTTGCGAACGGGAAGGAGTCTCACGCATGCCGCTGGCGGGCAGGCCACGTAAAACCGAAGCGGAGCCCCGGGAATCCGTCGTGCCGCTCCCCGGCGAGGACAGCCTGGCGGACATCGGCGGCGCGCACCAGTCCCTGCACGGAGCGGTGATGGATTCGCTGCGGCAGGCCATTCTCAGCGGCCGGTTCAAGCCCGGCGAGAGGCTCACCGAATCGGGGCTCGCCGAGATCTTCGGCGTCTCGCGCAATCCGATCCGCGAAGCGCTGCGCGCCCTCGAGGTGGAAGGGTTCATCGAGAAGCATCCGCGCCGCGGCGCCCGTGTCCGGCTGCTCTCCGACGAGGAAATCACCGAGATCGTGGAGATCCGCGCCGAGCTCGAAGGCATCAACGCGCGCAACGCGGCGAGGCGCCGCGACGACGAGAACCAGCGGGCGCTCGAGGCGCTGCATCGAGAGGGCAACCGCGCACTGGAGCGGCAGGACGAAGCGGCGCTGCAGCGCCTGAACCACCGCTTTCACGAGCTGCTCGCCGACGTCGGCCGCAATCGCTACCTCGCCGATTACATCCGCTCGCTCCGCGAGCGCACCTTGTGGCTCTTCTCGTCCGTGGGGGACGCCCGCATCGTCGAGTCCTGGAGGGAGCACGCGGGCATCCTCGAGGCCGTGATCGCAGGCGATGCCGAGCTGGCCGCGCTGCTCGGCGCCCGCCACGTCCGCAACGTCGGCGAGGCGGTGCGCAAGCGCCTGCAGGCCGCCGGGTCGGATACCGACGGCTGATCCCGCTTGACACCCCGTATCTTGTATACAGTATACTGAACGCCGACGCCCGGGCGCCTTCCGGCGCTCCGCGTCGTCGCCAGGATGCCAGGCTGCCGGTAGCGGCAGGCCCCGCGCGGGCTGCCGCCGGGCACCGACGGGGGATGTCGATGATCAACAAGAAGGTGCTGAGTCTCTCGGACGCCGAATTCCTCCTCGACAGAGCGCAGGAGAAATCGGAGGAGCTCGGCGGCATGCACGTGATCTGCATCGCGGACGACGCGGGCTACCCGATTGCGTTGCGCAGGCTCGACAAGGGCAAGGTTACCGGCGTGCAGATCGCCGAGAACAAGGCGTTCACCGCCGCCGCGCACCGGCGCGTCACGCATACCTTCACCAATACCTACCCGGGCGAGGAAGCCTGGGGCATCTTCACGCAGCACGGCGGCCGCATCACCGTGTTCGTCGGCGGCTACCCGATCTACGTGGACGGGCAGGTCGTGGGCGGCATCGGCGTCTCCGGCGGCAACGGGCAGCAGGACATCGCGGTTTGTGAAGCCGCAATCAACGCCTTCGCGGAATACATGAGAAAGACCGGCGGTGGCGAGGTCACCATACCGGAAGCCGCAAAGAAGGCATGAGCTCCCAACGCAACTTCGTCGCGGGCGAGTGGGTGCCCGCGGCAGGAGGCGGGACGTTCGAGCGCCGGAACCCGGCGGATCGGGATGAGGTCGTCGGGGAGTTCCCGGCTTCGACCGCGGCGGATGCCGCCGCGGCCGTGGCCGCCCTGGAGAGCGGCCGGCAGGCCTGGGCGGCGGAGAATCCCGAGCGCCGCATGCAGGTGCTCGAGAAAGCGGCCGACATCATCCTCGGGCGCGTCGAGGAGCTTGCGCGTGAGCTGACCCGCGAGGAGGGCAAGCCGGTCGGCTCGGCCCGGATGGAGTGGCAGCGCACCGCCGCCAACTTCCGCCTGTACGCGGGAGAGGCCGTGCGCACGCGCGGCGAGACGTTCCCGGTGGCGTCCACCGATCTCGTCTGCACTGTGCACGAGCCGGTCGGCATCGTGCTGGCGATCACGCCGTGGAATTTCCCCGTCTCCATACCGTCGCGCAAGATCGGCCCGGCACTTGCAACCGGCAACGGCGTGCTCTTCAAGCCGTCCGAGATCTCCCCGCTGACCGGGCAGCGCATCGTGGAAATCCTGCTGGAGGCCGGCTTGCCGGGCGGCGCCATTTCGCTGCTGCAGGGGCCCGGCAGGGACATCGGCGAGCCGCTGGTCACCGCGCCCGCCGTCAAGGCGATCACGTTCACGGGGTCGTACGCGACCGGCTGCGTGATCCACAGGCAGGCGGGTCCCGACAAGCGCCTGCAGCTCGAGATGGGCGGCAAGAACGCCTGCGTCATCCTCGAAGACGCGAACCCCGAGCGCGCGGCGCAGATCGCGGCGCAGGGCGCGTTCAACCTCACCGGGCAGGCCTGCACCGCCAGCAGCCGCGTGATCGTCGTGGGCCGGATCTACGACGAGGTGGTCCGGCGCATCGTGGAGATCGCGCGCAGCCACAAGGTCGGCAACGGGCTGGACGCCGGCGTGACGATGGGACCGCTCGCGAGCGAGGCCCAGTATGAAAAGGTGCTGGCGATGGTCGAAGCCGGCCGGGCCGAGGGGCTCGCGATGGCATTCGGCGCCGAGCCGCTGGAAACCGCGCTGCCGTCCAACGGCTGGTTCGTGCCGCCGACCGTATTCGTCGACGTGCCGAACGAATCCCGGCTTGCACAGGAAGAGATTTTCGGACCGGTCGTCTGTGTCTCCAGGGCGTCGAGCTACGAGGAAGCGCTCGCGCACGCCAACTCCGTGGACTACGGGCTGGCCGCATCGGTCGTCACGTCCGACATGGCTCGCGCCTTCGCGTTCGCGCGCGACATCGAGGCGGGGGTGATCAAGGTCAACAGCACGACGGGAGGCGTGGCGCTGTCGGCGCCGTTCGGTGGACTGAAGCACTCGAGCAACCAGACTTACAAGGAACAGGCCGGCCATGGCGTCATGGATTTCTACACGCGCACCAAGACCGTGTACTTCTCGGCCTGATCCGGGCCGTGCGGCGCCCGGCCCGGCCGCCGCGGCGTTCCCCGCGTGACGGATTACACCTCGCTGTCGGCCGCGATGCTGGTGACCGGCATCGTCAGCGGCATCATCTCCGGGCTGCTCGGTGTCGGCGGCGGCATCATCATCGTGCCGGCGCTCGAGCTCGTGCTCGGCTTCCTCGGCGTCGATCCCTCGATCCGCATGCACGTGGCCGTGGGCACGTCGCTTGCCACGATCGTGCCGACCTCGATCGCATCGGCGCGCGCTCACGACCGCCGCGGGTCGGTGGACGTCGACCTGGTGAAACGCTGGAGCGCCCCCGTGCTCATCGGCTCGGTATGCGGGGTGCTGATCGCGAGCCACGTCCACAGCCGCGTGCTGTCCGGCGTGTTCGCCACCGTCGCCGCCATCGTGGCGCTGAAGATGGTGCTGCCCTTCGACGACCGCCATCTCGGCCAACAGGTGCCGAGGGGACCCGCCGGCTCCGCGATCCCGTTCTCCATCGGCACGTTGTCGAGCATGATGGGCATCGGCGGCGGCACGCTGACCGTGCCCATACTGACCCTGCTGGCACAGCCGATCCATCGCGCGGTCGGGACGGCGTCTCTGCTGGGGCTCTGGATCGGCATACCCGGCACGATCGGTTTCATCGTGGCCGG
Organism: uncultured Woeseiaceae bacterium; assembly: GCA_964491485.1. GTDB lineage: Bacteria > Pseudomonadota > Gammaproteobacteria > Steroidobacterales > Woeseiaceae > IDS-8. Next base: position 11,942 of record CAZBGV010000035.1, read on the forward strand.
GCTTGGGCATCCGAATTTGCCGCCGGGCAGCCTCGGCTACGTGAACCTGATCGGCTTGCTCGCCATAGCGCCGGCGACATACCTCGCCGCCCCGCTCGGGGCCGCCATCGCGCACTGGCTGGAGAGGCGCCAGCTGAGCATCGTGTTCGGCGCTTTCCTGTCCATCGTGGCGGTGCGGATGTTCTTCCGCGCGTTCTGATTCGGTCCGTTACAAGGCGCCGCCATCGACCCGGACGACCGTGCCGGTCACGAAGCTTGCGCGGTCGCTGCACAGGAACGTCACCACGCTCGCGAGCTCGTCCGCGGTTCCCAGCCGTCCGAGCGCGACGTCCCGCAGGTGGCGCTCCGCGATCGCGGTTTCGCTTGCGCCCTCGTGCTCTGCGAGCCAGCGCCTGAACCGGTGGTAGGCAGGCGTATCGAAGCGGCCCGGCACGATCACGTTGACGAGCACGCGGGGCGCCAGCTCGACGGCGAGGGAACGGGCCGCGGCTGCGACGCCGCTGCGGAAAACGGATGACAGCGCGAGCTCCGTCGACGGCTCGAGCACCGAGCGCGCGGTGATGAAGAGCAGCCGCCCGGCGGGCGATTGCAGGAGATGGCGGCGCGCGGCGAGCGCGGCGTCCAGCGCGGGGCGGAGCATCGACTGCCAGGCGCTCTCGCGCGTCTCGCTCGTCGACGCGCCGAGCGTCCCCGGCGTGCCGCCGCCGGTGTTCACGACCAGGATGTCGAGACCGCCCAGCCGCGCAGCGGCCTCGTCGACGATGCGCTCCGCCTCGCCGGCAACGCGGAGATCGCCGCTCACCGCCGCCGTCGCGGACACTTGCGCCTTCGCCGCCTCGAGCCGGCCGCGATCGCGGCCGGACAGCACCACCTGCGCGCCTTCGTCTCCGAGCGAGCGCGCGATGGCGAGGCCGAGCCCGGAGCTGGACCCGAGGACCAGCGCGCGCCGGGATGCGAGCCCGAGCTGCACTACCGGATAGCGACGAAGATCTGTCCGTCGGCTTCGCGGACGCGGTAGGTGCGCACGGGCCGCGACGCGGGCGGATTGATCGGCTCGCCGGTGGCCAGGTCGAACACCGAGCCGTGGCAGAGGCAGGTGAGGCCGCCGCGGTCGACCTTGCCGGAGGCGAGGTGGCACGCGAGGTGCGTGCAGAGGTTGTGCAGCGCGTAGGCTTTGCCGCCCGAGCGCGCAATCGCGATCTCGGTGCCGCCGACCACGAACCGGCGGACGATCCCTTCCGGTACCTGGCCGCTGCGGGCGGCCCTGACGAAGGTGCCGTCGTCCGGCGCCTCGTCTGCGGTCGCGCCGGCATCCGGTGCCGCGGCTTCCGCCTGCGGAGGGATCAGCTCTTCGAGGTCGGCGTCGTCGTCCGCGAGCAGGTTCCTGGCCACGGAGACGCGCGCCGCCAGCAGGCTCTTCACGGTCATGATGTCGCCGCCGCGGTTCAGGCCGAAGGCCCCGGCGATCGCGCCGTCGGCGATGTAGAAGGCGATGAAGTCCCGTTCCTCGACGGAGCCGCGCACGACGATGTCGTCCCAGCGCGCGGCATTGCCCGCGTACTGGATGCTGTGGTCGTACTGGTCGGACCAGAACCAGTGCGGGTCGTCGTGCCGCGTGCGCATGCCGAGCATGTTGAGTGCCGCGGCGGTTCCGTGCCGGGTCGCGTTGTCGAAGTGCTCGACGCGCATGCGGCGGTCGTACAGCGGGTGATAGTGGTTGGCGACGTCGCCGGCGGCGTAGATGCCCTCGGCGGCGCTGCGGCAGAACTCGTCCACGCGGATGCCGTTGCCGACCGTGATCTCGGAGTGCTTCGCGATCTCGACGTTCGGTTCGATGCCGATGCCGACCACCGCGGCGTCGCCCTCTATCCTTTCCCCGTCGCTCGTCGTGACGACGACCCCGGAGCCCGTCCCGACGATCGATTGCACGGACGTGTCGCAGCGCAGCTCGACGCCCTGTTGCTGGTGAATGGCGCCGAGCACCGTGCCGACTTCCTGCCCGAGCACTCTTTCGAGCGGCGCCTGCTGCGCTTCGATCATGATCACCTGCGCCCCGAGCTTGCGCGCGGAGGCGGCGACCTCGAGGCCGATGAAGCCGCCGCCGACGACGACGATGCGGCCGCCGGCACGGGCTTTCTCGCGGATGCGCCGGGCGTCCTCGATCGTCCGGAGATAGCTGACGTTGTCGCCGTCGGCGCCGGGGAACCGGCGAACCTTGCCGCCGGTGGCGATCAGCACCGCATCCGCCGGGATTTTCGACCCGTCCGCCAGCTCGACGTCGAGGGTGGCCCGGTCGACTCGCAGCGCGCGCGTGCCGAGCTCGAGCTGCACGTCGTTCTCGTCGTACCAGCTCCTCGCCGTCGACCAGATGCCGTCGAGCTCGAGCTCGCCTGCGAGGTACTCCTTCGAGAGGGGCGGGCGCTGGTAGGGAGGATGCGGCTCTTCGCCGACGATCGCGATCCGGCCGTCGTAACCGTTGCGGCGCAGCGCGCGCGCCGCGGACGCCGAGGTCTGGCCGGCGCCGATCAGCACGATGCGTTTCAGCATGCCGGCTCCGTCTCGCCGTAGCGTTCGTGCGCTGCGGGCTCGGTGTCGCGGACCCGCGGAGCCGGAAGCACCCAGACCGCGTCGTTTTCGATTTTCGTCGCGAACGTCGGCTGGCAGCGGCTCCACTGGTCGTTCCACCCGGTGTTCAGGTCGAATGCCCACTGGTGGCCGGGGCAGACGACCTTGCCGCGGAATACCTTGCCGCGCGACAGGCTGCTCTGCTTGTGGATGCAGACGTCGCGAAAGGCGAACACGCGCCCGTCGACCCAGAACAGCGCTATGTCGTGATCGGCGACCTTCACCCGCAGCCGCTTGCGGGCCTCGAGCGGTGCGAGGTCGGTTGCCTTGACCCAATCAGGCATCGGCGTACCCCCTTTCAGGATGTCGAGGAAGGCCGGCACGGCCTCGATCGACGTCGCGAGCCCGGCGCCTGCCCGGACTCGCTCCCGTTACGCGTGCTTCCTCGTTACGGCGGCTTCGTCAGACCGAGCCGACGGCGGCCAGCTCGGGTTCTGCGTGCTTGAAGTCCCGTACGTAGTAGTCGTACAGCGCCTTGGTGTAGGAGAACCGCATGTCGGCCGCGTCGCGAACGGCTTCGAGGCAGGCATGCTGGAGCTCCGGCGTGGTCGCCTGGTTCAGCACGATCTCGTAGCCGCGCTCGCCGTGCACCTCGTCGGAGGTGATGTGCAGCTCGAAGAACTCGACCTCGTCCTCGGTGAAGCCGTACTTCTCGAGCAGCGGGGGATACTGCCGCCGGTAGATGTCCGGCACCTGCGATTCCAGGCCGACGACGAGCGCCGCCGTGGCCACGACCCAGTGCGAGCGCATCGCCATCGAATAGCACCAGCCCTGCAGGCCGCGCGTGACCGGGTTCATGTTGCGCGGGTCCTCGACGCGCTCGCGGGTCGTGCCGCAGGCTTCGGCGAACCGGATGAGCAGGTCCGTGTGCCGGATGTCGGCGAGCTCCTCCTCGTACATGTTCTGCAGGAGGAAATCCTTGGCCTCCGTCTCCATGTCCGCGGCACTGGCGTAGATGTAGGCGAGGTAGTCCGCGAACGGGCCGACGTAGTGGTAGTGGTTCTCGGCCCAGCGCGCGAAATGCTCGCGTTTCAGCTCGCCGTTCGACCATGCGAGGCTGAAGGAGGCGTCTTTTGCCTCGCGACCCTTCATCGCCTCCTTGAGTGCGGCGCGGAACTCGCTCTTGCCCAGCAGCTTGGCCATTGCTCTCCTCCTGCGGTTTTCGGAAATTGTATACTGCGGACAAAATACGGTCAACGCGACCGGGCGGGCCACGCAGCCGGCCAGGCGCGCGGACGGCTGCCCGCGCCGGGCCGGCCCGGTTGGGTTCCAGACCCTGGCCCGGAGGTCGCCGGGCCTTGTGGCATTTTGTATACTGAAGACCTTGCTTGGGCCAGGAGGAGAGGGCTGTACCGATGCCGGACGACGGATTCGCGCTGCGCTCCCTGAAGTCGAACGTCGCGCTCAAGTCGAAGGTCTATGCGGCCCTGAAGGACGCCATCGGGCGCATGGACATCTACGGCCGCGACGATCCGCTGAAACTCGACGAGCACTATCTTGCGGAGAAGCTCGGCGTCAGCCGCACGCCGGTGCGCGAGGCGCTGTCCCGCCTCGAGCAGGAAGGGCTGGTACACCTGATTCCCCGGCGCGGCGCGTACGTCATCCGCAAGACGAAACAGGAGATCCTGGACATCATCGCGGTCTGGGCGGCCCTCGAGAGCATGGCGGCGCGCCTCGCGACCCAGGAGGCGACGGACGAGCAGATTGCGAAGCTGCGGGAGATGTTCGTCCAGTTCGAGGAACCCGGCCGGCCGCAGGCCCGCATCGACGAGTATTCGGAAACCAACATCAGGTTTCACCAGGCGATCATCGCACTGAGCGGGAACGAGCTGCTGATCCAGCTGGCGGACGCTCCCCTGCTGCACATGCGTGCGATCCGTGCGCGCACGATCGGGGAGCGCGACCGCGCCAGCCGCTCGATCATCGACCACATGCACATCATCGAGGCGATCGAAAGGCGCGATACCGAGCTCGCCGAGCGGCTGGTGCGCGACCACTCGTTCGGGCTCGCCGACCACATCCGGAAGTACGTCAACTACCTCGACTAGCCGGCCGTCCTGCAACAGGCTGCCAGGGTCTCGGGGAACGGGCGCGCCGCGCGCGCTGCCGCACCGCCGCAGGCGCGTTGACGATCAGCCCGGCTCGTTATGCCCTACCGCCTTGGCCCCGGTGGGCCGTCCGCCGGGCGCGAAGCGCAGGCTGACGACCACCGTGACGGCAATGACGGCCGCGATGATGCCGACCGACAAAAGCGGCGGCACCTGCAGCAGGTCGTGCGTGACGAGCTTGAACGCGGCGAACGCAAGGACCGCGGCGAGCCCGTAGTGCAGGTACCTGATCTTCTCCAGCGAGGCGACCATCACGACGTACAGCGACCTGAGGCCCAGGATCGCGAAGGCGTTCGAGCTGTAGACCAGGAACTCGCGCCGCGTGACCGAGAGGGCCGCCGGGACCGAGTCGATCGCGAACATGATGTCGCTGAGCTCGAGGCCGATGATGGCGGCGAACAGCGGCGTCACCAGCAGCCGGCCGTCCTCGCGGACGAAGAGGCGCGCGGACCTGCAATCGGTGCTCAGGGGCAGGCGCCGGGCGAGCCAGCTGACGAGCTGGTTCTCGGCCACCTCATCCTGCGGCTCCGACAGCGCACGCCACGCGGCGAAAAAGAGCAGCGCGCCGAACAGGTACGTGATCCACTCCCACCGCTCCATGGCCGCGACGCCGAGGAAGATGAACGCCGCACGGAAGAGCAGGGCGCCGAAAATGCCCCAGAGCAGCGCCCGCCGCTGGTTCTCGAGCGGGATCTGCAGCGTCTTGTAGATCAGCAGGAAGACGAACAGGTTGTCGAGGCTCAGGCTTTCCTCGATCAGGTAGGCCGCGAGGTATTCCTGCGCGGCATCCACGCCCATCAGGTGCCAGACGAAGACCGAAAAGCCGAGCCCGACCGAGATCCAGAGGACGCTCCAGGCGACGTCGGCCCGCCGCGTGCGCTGGTGCGCGCCGCGGTGGCTGAAGAGATCGATCGCCAGCAGGATGAAGAGCGTGGACGCGAAGCCGATCCAGGCCCACTGTGGAATGTCGTTCATTGCTACGCCGTGCATTGTGACACGGGACGTCAGAAGGCGAGCGCGGCGCCCACGGTACGCGGATCGGCGGCCGCGCCGGCCCGTCGCGCTGCGACGTCGTCGACGATGATCTGCATGGCGGAGGCCGTGCCCCAGCGCCCGGTTTCTTCCACGTGCGCGGCCGCTGCCTGCAGCAGCAGGAGCTCGTGCTCCTCGAAGCCGGCCTCGATGCGCAGGCCGTTCGTGGCGGGCAGCCACTCCCAGCGCGGCGCGGCCACCAGCCGGCCGATGTCCGTCTCGCCGCAGGCGTATCGCGCGAGCGTCTGCGCATTCCACGGCATCTGGTTGGCGCCGCCGGGCGTCGCGCCCTGGATCCGCAGGCCGCCGGGGCCCGCGATGGCCCAGGCATGCAGGGTGACGTCGGGGCGGCGCCCGCGCGCCGGGAAGCGCGGATGGGCAGGATCGGCGTTGAAGCCGCGGCCCGCGCGATTCGCGAGGATGAGGTCGAATCCGGGGACCACGAGGCCGCTGCCGAAGCGCGGATAGGAATTGGAATGCACGATGGTCACCATCGTGCCATCGCGATCGACGGCCGACACCATCGACGTGCCGGACCGGTCCACGGCGGCGTTCCCGCCGCCGAGAACCGTCATGACGTTGCGGTGAGCCAGCGCGGCCGGGGCGTCGGTGGCCGGCAGCTCCGCCGTCGCCGCCAGCAGGGCGGGTCCGTGAGTCGGTGCCGGTGTAACGAAGAGCCGCTGCGCTCCGAGCGTTCCCGGGCAGGCGTCCACCCACTCCGAGTGGCTGCCCTCGAGGTCCGCCGTGCCGAGCACGCCGCCGTGACCGGCAACGGTCCTGACGATCGCCGCGCCCACCTCTCCGCGGAGGAAGTCGAAACCGTCCGCGAGCAGCGCGCGCAGCGCCGACGCGAGCCCCGGCAGCCGCACCACGGTGGCCGGCGCGATCACCCGCCCGTCGGGGTAGTAGCGGGTGCCGTGCGGGTTGTAGTGCGCGACGAGCTCCCGCGCTTCCTCCGCCAGCGCGCTGCAGATCCGCGACCAGCAGAAGCCTTCTTCGGCGAGCTCGATGGCCGGCGCGAGCAGGCGCGCGAGCGGTAGCCGGCCGCGCGCCGCGAGCTCCAGGTAGCCGTGCGGCGCGCCCGGCACGCCGACGGACGTCGGTCCCGTCGCCTGCAGGCGGCCCTCGCGGGCGATGTCAGCGAGGGCCGCCGGCGCTCGACCGACCGCGAGCAGGACTTCCGGGCTCTCCCGGCGGCGATGCCAGCACAGCGCCACGAGATCCCCGGCGAGCCCGCACTTCGGCGGCAGCAGGACCGTTTCCGCGAGGGCGGCGGCGACGGCGGCGTCGTACGCGTTGCCGCCTTCGTGCAGCGTGTCCGCCGCGATCCGGGCGGCGACGGGTGCGGCCGCTGCCACCGCCGCCCGCGGGCCCCAGGCCTGGCACTGCTCGGCCATGACCGCGACGGCACCGCTCTCACGCCATCGCCGGGGCGCGCCGGGCTTCACGTCGCGCCCCCGCGACGGCGGGCGTCCGCGGCTCGCGGCTTCACGCGCTGCACCGTCATCACCCCTCCTCGAGCCATCGTCACATGAGCATCGCGACGGCCACCAGCGTCATCGCGCCGAGCCCGCAGACCACCGGGACGAAGTTCCTCCTGACCAGGTCTTCCGGCGCCACCCCGGCGATGCCCGCGCACACGCACGAACCGGCCCATGCCACCAGCGTTCCGCCGCCGGCGAAAACGGTCGCCACCTGCGCGAGGGCGGCGAGGATGGCGATGTCGGTGCCGCCGCCCACCGCGAGCGCTCCGGCGAGCGAGCCCGTCAGCGGCAGCCCGGAAAACCCGGATCCGTCGAGGCCCGCCAGCATCCCGATCGCCAGCATGCCGAACGCGAGCAGGAACGCATTGCCGTTCAGGTGCTGCCCGAGCACCTGGCTGACGTCGAACAGGTAGCCCGGCGTGCCTTTCCCGAGCACGGCGACGGCATGCTCCGGGTTGCCGAGGAAGAAGAAGCCCGCGATCGGAATGATCGGCGCGAAGATGGCGATGGAAAAGAGCAGCCCGTCGCGCGTATGCGCGGCGATTTCATCCATCGCATCGAGGCCGCGCTTCGCGATCGTCGAAAGCAGCAGCAATGCCGTCGCCGCGCCGCCGAGCAGCGCGGTGGCGGCGCCGCCGAGGATGGCCCGCTCCGGGACGAAGATCGCGCGGTAGATCATCAGGATCGCAATACCGGCCAGCAGCAACGGCACCAGGATGGCGAACACGCGGGCATCGCGGCCGGGCGGTTCCGCTTCCGGGTTTTCGGCGGGCGGCTCCGATTCCTGCAGGCTCTCCCCGGCCGCCGCGCACAGCGCGCCCGAGCGCATGTCGCGGCGGATCAGCCAGCACGCGAGCGGTATCGCCACGCCGCCGGCCACGAGCGAGAAGAGCAGGGCATAAGGCTGCAGCTCGGCCGGCGAAATGCCGGCCGCGCTGGCCGTCAGCCGGCCCGCCCCCTGGATGACGGGGTCGGCGGAAAGCGCCATGCCGTGCCCCGACAGGTTGACGGCGACCGCGGCGGCGATCGCGGGCAGGCCGGCACGCATGGCGACGGGTATGAGGATCGGGCCGACCAGCGCGATCGCGGGCGTCGGCCAGAAGAACACCGCGGCCAGGTACATCGTTCCGGTGAGCGCGAAGAATGCCGACCACGGCCCGACCATCAAACGCGTCATCGGCGCGATCATGATCTTGTCGGCGCCCTGCGCCTGCAGGGCGCGCAGCATCGCCACCATCAATGCGATGACCAGCACGATGTCGAACAGGGCGACGCTGGCGTCAAGGAGTGCCCGGAAGACGACCTGGACCGCGAATATCAGCTTGTCCAGGTACGCGTCGCCGGCGTTGGGCGAGAGGAGGCCGAGCAGGAACGTGCCGACGATGGACGGGATGATGACGCCCTTGCGGCACCCGATACAGGCGATGATCGAGGCCACCACGAGCAGGAACGCCCAATGGGCTGCCGTCATCTGGATTTCTGCCATGGCCCGCTTTTCCCCCGACGCGGAAGGCTTGTATACAGTATACCATCTGTCTCGCCGCCTGCCAGAGCCGGCTTTCCGCGGCGCGGCGGGGCCGAAACCGTCCTACACTTCGGGCGAGGACGAAGAATCGGGAGCCGGCTCCATGCACCTCGAGGCGAGCGCGCAGCAGGAAAGGGTCGAGTACCGGCGCTATTTCCCGGACTGGACCGATCGACCGCTGCCGGCCGGGGAGGAGCTGGAGATCGACCACAATTCCTATTTCGCCGGCGGCTATGCCGAGGAATTCGGGTACCTGGCGCGGGCCCTTTCCGGCCGCGACGCCACGCCGGTCGAGGGCGTTTCGCAGGACGACGACGAGCTGCCGCTCGTTCGCTGGGACGTCCTGCACCCGGGGTATCCGCTCAGGCCTTATCCGGTCTCCGTGGATCGCAGGCGATCCGAACGCCGGGAGGCAGAGCAGAGGTCGGCGGGCGGCGCGTCGCACGTCGGCAAGGTCGAAGTGACGGGTCGCGGCGAATTCTTCAGGGTTACCGAGCGCTCGTCCGGGGACAGGCCGCGACCGCCGGCGCACGGGCTGGCCGCCGCGCTCATGCACCTGCCCGCCGCGATCGGCGCGCTGCGCCGGGAGCTTCCTGCGCGGCGCAAGGGAAGCGACGATCGGTAGCGGGCCCGCTCGAGCAGCCCGGGACACGGGCTGCTAGAGCGGTATTGCACGCGTGCCGTACAGCGTATCGTCTTCGGTCAAGCCTGGCGTGAGAGTGCCTGGGGACGTGACTATACTCGAGCCCGTTATTTTCACGCTCGTCGCGATCGCACTCTACGCCGCGTCGGACCGCATCCTGGAGCAGGTCGAAATCCGGCGCGGGCGACGCTTCGAGCAGCGGACGCTGGTATTTTTCGCCATCCTGGCGACGCTGGCATTCACCACCTTCGCGCTGATCCGTCGGCTGCTCGGCGACTGAGCCTGCCGACCCCGCGACCACGGGCTTCCCGGTCCGACGCGCGATTGACTTAAATCAAATCAACAGGCGCCCGGGGGGTGAAACATAAAGCCTCAAGGCCGCCCGCCTGAGGACGGCGGGCGACAAAGGGGGTCGTCATGGTCGTGCGAGAAATCCCCGGCGCGTCCGCCCGCAAAGCCGGGTCCGAACGGCAGCCGGAGCGCATTCCGGCCATGCAGCGCCTGCTGGACAATCCGTTCCTCCTGTTGTTCCTGGGTGTCACCATCCCGGCCATCTTCTATGTCATCTGGGGGGTCATGGAGATCGTTTCCATCCCGATTGCGAAGTAGGCCGAAACAGGAGACGACGATGGCAATCCACCCGCCCCTGAACCGCATCTGGTGGAAAGAGCCGGTCGCGAAAGCGGAAATCATCTGGATCGCCGTGGCCTTCCTGTGGGGACTGGTGATGTTCTTCATGATGATCTATTGGCACGGCGCCGGGAAACAGAACCTTTCCAACGAAGCCTATCGCCAGAATCCGCTGGTGTTCGTGCAACACGCGCAGGCCATGGCCGCGCAGTACAAGGTCGGCGAGGAAGCCGGCATACCCGTCGTCCGTCCGCCGCCGGGCAGCGATGTCTACCTCGTCGCCCGCCTGTGGCAGTGGTGGCCGATCCTCGATCTCGAGAAGAACAAGGATTACCGGCTGCACGTGATGTCGATGGACTGGCAGCACGGCCTGTCCATCCAGCCCGTGAACCTGAACCTCCAGATCCACCCGAATTACGAGATGGTGCTCACGCTGACGCCGGACCAGGCGGGTGAGTTCGGCATCGTGTGCAACGAGTTCTGTGGCATCGGCCACCACATGATGACGGGCAAGATCTACGTCCGGGAATGAGGAAGCCGCCATGGCAACCGCGCTCGAATTCCGCACCTGCCCGACGACCGGGCTGCGCGTCTACCGGAACGCCGAAACGCTCATCAAGGTCAACGCCGTCGCCGCGGTGGTATTCCTCGCCGTCGGCGGCCTCTTCGGCCTGCTGGTCGCGCTGACGCGCTGGCCGGCGGTGCACCTGCTGCCCGCCGACTGGTTCTACCTGGTGCTGACCGCGCACGGGCTCGACGTGCTGATCGTCTGGATCATCTTCTTCGAGATCGCGATCCTGTACTTCGCCTCGGCGGTGCTCCTCAACTCGCGGCTCGCGGCGCCGCGCTGGGCGTGGACCGGCTTCGCGCTCATGCTCGCGGGTGCGGTGATGCTCAACGTCGCCGTGCTGCAGGGCCAGTCGAGCGTGATGTTCACCTCCTATACGCCGATGATGGCCGCGCCGCATTTCTACCTCGGCTTCATCCTGTTTGCCGTCGGCGCGTTGATCGGCTGCTTCGTGTTCTTCGGCACCCTGGTGATCGCGCGGGAGGAACGGACCTACGAAGGCTCCGTGCCGCTCGTCACGTTCGGCGCGCTCACGGCCGCGATCATCGCCGTGTTCACGATCGCGTCCGGCGCCATCATCCTCATCCCCACGCTGCTCTGGTCGCTGGGGCTCGTCAGCAACATCGATTCGCTGATGTACAAGGCGGTCTGGTGGGCGATGGGCCACTCCTCGCAGCAGATCAACGTGTCGGCGCACGTCGCGGTGTGGTACGCGATCGGCGCCATCGTGCTCGGCGCGCGCACGCTGTCGGAGAAAGTGAGCCGCACGGCATTCCTGCTGTACATCCTGTTCCTCCAGCTCGCCTCCGCGCACCACCTGCTGGTCGAGCCGGGCATCAGCTCCGAGTGGAAGATCTTCAACACGAGCTATGCGATGTACCTCGCGGTCCTCGGCAGCATGATCCACGGCATGACGGTACCGGGGTCGATCGAGGCGGCGCAGCGCCGCAACGGTTTCACCCGCGGGATGTTCGAATGGCTGCGCAAGGCGCCCTGGGGCAACCCGGCGTTCTCGGGCATGTTCCTGTCGCTGGTCCTGTTCGGCTTCCTGGGCGGCATCTCGGGCGTGGTGCTCGGCACCGAGCAGCTCAACATCATCATGCACAACACGCTGTACGTGCCGGGCCACTTCCACGCCACGGTCGTGACGGGGACCACGCTCGCGTTCATGGCGATGACCTACCTCGTCATCCCGCTGATCTTCCGGCGCGAGCTCGTGCTCAAGAAGCTCGCGAAAGTCCAGCCGTACCTGTTCGCGATCGGCGCCGCCGGAATCTCGCTGTTCATGATGGGGGCGGGCACGCTTGGCGTGGCGCGCCGGCACTGGGACATCGGCTTTTCCGACGCGGCGCTCAAGTTCGACTATCCGGAAGCCGCTTTCCTCATGATGGGGCTGAACGGCCTGTTCGCCGTCATCGCCGCGCTCGGCGGCATCTCGTACATCGTGATCACCGTCGGCTCGATCCTGTTCGGCCGGCGCGTGCCCGACGGGGAGGCGATCCTGCCGAAGCCGCCGGTCGCCGCGGTGGGGAGCTACGGGAGCGCGGCGGAGCCGAAGGTCCCCGGCACGATCATGCTGGTCGCCGTGTTCTTCACGGCCTTCGTGCTCTACTACTTCATCAACTGGAAGTACCTGTCGGAAATCTGGCCGCTCAAGTGAGGAAGGCGGATCGATGCCATGGCTGAAACGGCGAGACTGCTCTGCTCCGTCTTCAAGGCCCGCATCGGGCTCGCCATCATGCTGCTGCCCGGCCTCGTTGGTGCCGACTCCCCCGGTGCGCATGCGACGGCGGACGAAGCGTCGGCGCTGGAGCTGAGCCAGGCAGCGATCGGCCGCCGGCTCGGCAACCATCATTTCGTCGACCGGCACGGGCAGGGCCTGGACCTCGACAGGCTGCGCGGAAAGCCGCTGGTGGTAAGCCTCGTGTACACGAGTTGCGCGCACACCTGTCCGGTGCTGACGAGCCACCTGGCGGACGTGGCCGAGATCGCGCGCGCGGCGCTCGGCGAAGACAGCTTCGCCATGCTGACGCTGGGTTTCGACGCGGCGAACGACACACCGGCGCGCATGGCGAGCTTCGCGCGCGAGCGCGGCATCGACCGGCCCGGCTGGCACTTCGTGAGCGCCGATCCGGCGACAGTCGACGCATTCGCCCGCGAGCTGGGCTTCGCCTTTGCGCCGTCCGCGGGAGGTTTCGAGCACCTGGCGCAGACCACGGTCGTGGACCGGGACGGCCGCGTGTACGCCCAGGTGTACGGACAGGCGTTCGGAACGCCGTCGCTGGTCGAGCCGCTGAAGCAGCTCGTGCTCGGGATCCGGCCGGAGGCGGGCAGGCTCGGCCGCTGGCTGGACGGCGTCCGCCTCTTTTGCACGGTGTACGACCCGGCGAGCGGCCGCTACCGCTTCGACTGGTCGATCTTCATCGCGGCCGGGGCGGGCCTCGTCTCGCTCGGCGGCGTCGCCGTGTTCATCGTTCGTGCCCTGCGCCAGCGCGGCACGCCCGCGGCGAGGGCCTGACGCCGCGGTTCCGATGCCAGGCCTGCCCGCCACGCACGACCCGCCCGCCATTGCCCTGGCGCCCCCGCCGCCGGAGCCCGTCGGGATCCCCCGTCCGAAGGGCCTGCGGCGCCGGGGGCGCCAGGCGTTCGAACGGGTCGAGCACCAGCTGGATCGCGCCTTCGGGCCGCATTCGAACCCGCTGCACCAGCTTGGCGCGCTCGGCTGGTTCTTCTTCTGGATCGTGGTTGCGAGCGGCATCTACCTGTTCATCTTCTTCGATACCGGCATCACCGCCGCTTACGATTCGGTGGAGTACATCACGCACGTCCAGTGGTACGCCGCCGGAGTGATGCGCAGCTTTCACCGCTACGCCTCCGACGGTCTCGTCTTCGTGATGATGCTGCACCTCGTACGAGAGTTCTGCATGGAGCGCTACCGCGGGGCGCGCTTCTTCACCTGGGTCACGGGCGTGCCGCTGCTCTGGTTCGTGTTCGCGAGCGGCATCACGGGCTACTGGCTCGTGTGGGACAAGCTCGCGCAGTACGTCGCGATTGCGACCAGCGAATGGCTGGACGCGTTGCCTTTCTTCGGGCAGGCGGTGGCCCGCAACTTCCTGCACCCGGACACGCTCAGCAACCGTTTCTTCACCCTCATGGTGTTCATCCACATCGCGGTGCCGCTGATCCTCCTGTTCCTCATGTGGGTGCACATCCAGCGCCACTCGCTGCCGCGCGTGAACCCGCCGGTGGGCCTTGCTGCCGGGATCCTCACGGCGTTGCTCGCCCTCGCGATGCTGCACCCGGCCGTGAGCCAGGGGCCGGCGGACCTGGCGACGGTGCCGGCGGTCGTGTCCTTGGACTGGTTCTACCTGCCGCTCTATCCGCTGCTCGACCGCATCGCCGGCGCGCTGCTCTGGGCCGTGCTCGCTGCGGCGACGCTGCTGCTCTGCGTCCTGCCCTGGCTGCCGCCGCGCAAGCGTCCGCCGGCGGCGGTCGTGAGCCTGGACAACTGCAACGGTTGCGGCCGCTGCGCCCAGGACTGCCCGTTCAGCGCGGTCGACATCCTGCCCCGCACCGACGGCCTGCCGTTCTCGCACCAGGCGGTCGTGAACGCCGACCTGTGCACGGCTTGCGGGATCTGCGTCGGCGCCTGCCCGACGGCCACGCCGTTCCGGCGCGCGAGCGATCTCGCGCCGGGCATCGACCTGCCGCACCGCTCCGCGCGCGAGCTGCGCGAGCGCGTGGCGGCAGCGGCGGCGCGCCTCGAAGGTCCGACGCGCATCGTCGTCTTCGGCTGCGACGCGGGCGCCGGGATCGAGCGCCTGCGGGGAGCCGACGTCGCCACGTTGCGCCTGCCCTGCGTCGCGGCGCTGCCGCCGTCCTTCATCGACTACGTGCTGTCGCGGCGGCTTGCGGACGGTGTGCTGCTCACCGGTTGCCTCGCAGGCGACTGCTTCAACCGGCACGGCGTCCGCTGGACCGAGCTCCGCATCGCCGCCGAGCGGGACCCGCGCCTGCGCGCGCGCGTGCCGCGCGACCGCATTCATCGTTACTGGGCGGGCATTGCGAGGCCGCGCGCGCTGGAACGCGAGCTCGCCGGTTTCCGAAAAAAACTGGCGGCACTCGCCGCGCCGCAGGTGCGTGCGGATGCGCGAGCGGCAGGGGACGACAGCAGGCATGAGTAAGGTGCTCTCCCTCGCCGGCCAGGCCGCCACGCTGGCTGCGTTCGCGATCCTCGTCGGCTGGTTCTCGGCGAGCCCGAGCTATACGCATGTCGACCCTGCGAACGCGGTCATCCGGCTGAGCTTCGATCACGCTGCCGCACGGGTCGCCGAATGCCGGCCGCTCACACCGGAGGAGATCGCAGAGCTCGCGCCGAACATGCGCCGGTCGCTCGACTGCCCGCGCGGGCGGGTGCCGCTGCGGGTCGAGCTCGAGCTCGACGGCACGCTGCTCTACCGCGCGGACGTGCCGCCGTCGGGACTCGCCGGGGACGGGCCTGCCACCGTCTACGAGCGCTTCATCGTGTCTCCCGGGCCGCACGAGATCACCGCGCGGCTGCGCGACAGCCGGCGTACGGAAGGATTCGATTACGAGAGCAGCGCGCGCGTCGAGCTCGCCGCGTCGCGCAATTTCGTGATCGATTTTCGCGCCGAAACGGGCGGATTCATCTTCAAGTGAGGAGGGTGGCGTGCCACTGATCGACTGGAAGCCCGAGTTCGCGGTCGGCGTGCCCGACGTCGATCACGAGCACCGCCTCATGATCGACATGATCAACGACGTCGCGGCGATGCTGGACGAAGGCGGGATCGGCCCCGGCGTCGGCGGTGTGCTGGGCGAGATCCATGCCCGGATCACCGCCCATTTCGCCCCGACGCTCGCCGCCAGGCTCGAGGCATGGTTCGGCGTGCACTTCCGGACGGAGGACGCGCGGCTGCACCGCATGCCGGCACTGCTGCGCAGCCGCGGTGCCTGGCGTGCGGATCGGTGAGCCGGGCGTCCGGTACGCCGATCCCGTCGCCACGCCAGAAGCGCGGCGTTCACGGCGGCATCTCGTGACGTTCGCGGGGACGCCGCTTCAACGGACGCGCGCGCCCCGGCCGCGGCATCCCGGGCGCGGCGCATCCACCGGGCCGACCTCGTACACGAGATCGATCGACTGCCCGGATCCCGACTTCGTATGCAGCCGGAACCGGTCGGAGATGCCGTAGATGAGCTCGAGCCCGGTGAAATCGTCGAACAGGCCGTGCCGGTAACAAAGCAGCAGGTCGTTGCCGATGCGCTCGCCGGCGACGAGGGCGCGGTTTCCGTTTCCGGACCGGTCCATGCCGAGCTCGTCGAGGCCGATACCCGTCCGCAGCCGGCCGAGCGCCTGTGACGCGTGCTGCAGGCCGATGTTGCGCGCGAGCCGTTCCAGCGCGTTGTATTCGGTGCCGCCGTCGGGCGACGATCGGCCCGTCACGAGCTGTGTGAGTGCTTCGCTCTCGCTCATCGGCACGTCCGTGAATACTTCGCTGACCGGATGGTTCGCCGTACCGGCGATGTCGAGGCCGACCTGTCCTTCTTCCCCGTCGCGGGTCGCGCGGATGTCCAGCGAGGGATTTTCCGGCTGGCCCGTGAAAATCAGGCGGCCGCGTTCGATGTCGAACTCCTGCCACTGGACCCGGAACGTGCCGTGCTCGATTTCCGCGGTCCCTTCCACGAGCGGTCGGCCGCCTGCCGTGCGCGCGAGATCGAGAGTGCCGCCGAGCTGTGCCTCGAGGCCGAATCCCTCGAACCGGACGTCTCCGAGCTGTGCCCGGATGTCGAGTGCCAGCGGTGCACCTCGGCCTCGCCTCCGGGCAGAACCGGCGGCGCCGTCGTGCACGATCGTCTCGGGCGCCGGCCGCACGGCAGTCCGCGGCAGGGTGGAAGCGACGAGTGCCGCTTCGTCCACTGCCAGCAGGCCGGCGAGCCGCCATCCGGCGCGGTCGCCGGCCAGCTCGAGCTCCGGCGTGACGATCGCGCGCAACTCCGGGGTGTCGGAAAGCGCGATTCGCCTGCCGTCGAGCCGTGCGTCCAGCCGCCAGTCCGGCTGCAGCGGCCGCTCCATGGCTCCGCCGACCGTCACGCAACCCGCCGTGCAGAGCCGTCCCTCGAACGTCAGGTCATCCTGGTCCTGCACACGCGCCGCGAGATCCGCGCGCGTGATCTCGATGCCCAGCGGCGGCAGGTGCGCACGCAGCGACCGGATCGACAGCGTGCCGCCGACGGTCGGCGTCTCCGGCGTGCCGCGCGCGCCGAGGTCGATGTCAATCATGCCGTGGACGTCCCGCACGCCGTCCCAGGCGGTTTCGAGCAGCGCGAGATCGGTCAGGCTCGCGACCAGGTGACCGGACAGTGCGCCGTGCGCGCCGGCGGCTCGACAGTCACCCTCGCGTCGATGCGATCGGCGCTGTTCGCGAACCCGGCCCGGAGGCCGGCCTGCAACCGCTCCTCGGACAGCACGCCCCGCAGCTCGACATCGACGATCTGCACGCTTCGCGGAAGGCCCGGCGCGCCGCCGCCCGGATGCGCGGACGTGCGCAGGACGAGCGACGGCTGGTGCAGCGCCACCGAGCCGCGCAAGC
>CAZBGV010000036.1:0-28739 GCA_964491485.1 uncultured Woeseiaceae bacterium
GGCAGTGGTGCAGGAGCACCTTCGAGTATTCGAAGTTGTTGCGCAGCATGTAGCGCCCGTCCCACTCGGTAGTGGTCGAGCACGCGCCCTGGTGGAAAATCGACTGCACTCCCGAACGCAATTTGCCGCCTGAGATGCGCTCGAGAAAAACGTCCTTGTCGAGGTAATCCGCGATATCGAGGTCGGCGATGTTGCGGAACTTGTGACCGTCGGTGAGATCGTCGACGACGACCACGTCGTCGCCGGTCTTTTCGATGAGCTCGCGGACGAGGTTGCTGCCGATGAACCCCGCGCCCCCGGTCACGACGTGCATGTCAGCCATCCCTGCCGGCCGCACGGCCGGCGTGCGGGCTACGCCTGCCCGGCACCGGCCGGGCTCCCGTCGCCGGCGCTCTCGTCATTGGCGCTCGCGTCGCCGACGAGGTAGTACTCGGCGCCGCAGTAAGGGCACTTCGCTTCACCCGTCTCGAGGATCGGCAGGTAGACCTTCGGGTGCGAGTTCCAGAGATACATGCCCGGCATCGGACAGGACAGCGGGATGTCGTCCGCGTGCACCTCGTAGCGGTGCTGCGCGTTGGCGGGGATGAGCTTCTGGTCGATCGTGCCTGCCCTGGCGGCCACTTCTGCACCTCGGATGACAGCGAGGCGCCGGATTATAACGTGCTCAGGGGGGCGGGGCGCCGAAGATTTCGCGCCACAAGCCGACGACCCGGGCGCGCTCGTCCGCGAGCTCCGAGGCAGCGGCGAACGGCGGCCGCTCGTCGAGCGCGAGCCGGTGCAGGCGCACGCGGTACGTGCGGTAGATAGCCTGCAGCTCCGCGACCTCTGCGGCACCGAGGCAGCCGGCGGCGCCGAGCGTGCCGAGCTGGCGGATGTTGTCCGGATAGTGGATGACCGCCGGGTGACGCTCCGCGTGCAGCAACGCGAGGTATTGCACGAGGAATTCGATGTCCGCGATGCCGCCCCTGCCCTGCTTCAGGTCGAAGCCGGCATCGCCCGAGCGGTCCAGCTGCTCGCGCATGCGGCGGCGCATCGCCAGCACGTCGTCGCGCAGGCTCTCGCGGCGCACGCGGAAGCGCAAGGTGTCGCTGCGCACGCGTTCGAATTCCCGGGCGATTACGGCACTGCCGGCGACCGGCCGGCTGCGCAGGAGCGCCTGGTGCTCCCAGGTCCAGGCGTTCTCTTCCTGGTAGCGCTCGAACGCCTGCGCGCTGGTGACGAGCAACCCCGAGCGGCCGCTCGGCCGCAGCCGGGTATCGACCTGGTACAGCGCACCGCTGCCGGTCCGGGTGCCGAGCAGGTGCACGATGCGGCGCACCAGGCGCACGAAGAACGCGGCGTTGTCGAGCGGCGCCTCGCCGTCGGTCTCCTGCGCCTCCTCGTCGGAGTCGTGCAGGAAAACGAGATCGAGATCGGAGCGGTACGAGAGCTCCATGCCGGCGAGCTTGCCGTAGGCCACGATGCCGAAGCCGGCGCTGCGCCGGCCGCTGCTCGCGCGCGGGCGGCCGTGGCGCCGCACGAGATCGTCCCAGGCGATCGCGAGCACCTGCTCCAGCACGAGCTCGGCCAGCTCGGTCAGGCGATCGCTCACTTTCATGAGCGGCAGCTCGCCGCCGACGTCGGCGACCGCGATGCGGAAGAGCGCCGCGCGCTGGAACTGCGCGAGCGCCTCGATGCGGCGCTCGCCGTCGGCGGCGGGGATCGCCTCGAGCCTGCGTTCGAGCTCGAGCGCGAGCTCCTCGCGCTGCGGCACGCCCTCGCGCGGATCGAGCAGCTCGTCCAGGAGCAGCGGATAACGCGCGATCTCGTCCGTGAGCCAGGCGCTCTCGCCGCACAGATTCAGCAGCCGCTCCCGCACCGCGGGATTCTCGTTCAGGAGCGCGACGTAGGCGCTGCGCTTCAGCACGTTCTCGATCACGGCCAGCACCCGCTCGAGCAGCACGGCGGGCTGCGGGCGCTCGCGCAGCGCCTCGAGCAGCCCGGGCACGAAACGCGCGAGCCGCCGCGCGCCCGCCTGCCCCATCTGCCGGACCGCCGCCGTGGATGCGAAGCGCGCCACGAGCTCGGCGATCTCGGGCGCCTGTGCGAAGCCCGCTCGCGCGAGCGCCGCCTGCCAGTCCGCCGCCGGCGCCCTGCCCGCCCAGAGCGCGGAGAACGTGTCGCGGAGCGCCGAGTCCGCGGCCGGTGCGGCGCCGCGGAACGCCACCGCCGCGAAATGGCGGGCGACCGTCGCGCGGCGCCGCTCGATGCCGGCGGCGAGGGTGCGCCAGTCCGGGGCGCCGAGGGCGAGCGCCAGGCGCGCGCGATCCGCCGGGTCCTCCGGCAAGGCATGGGTCTGCTGGTCGCGGATGCCCTGCAGCCAGTTCTCCAGGCGCCGCAGGAAGACCCACGCGTCCGAGAGCTCGGCCGCCGCCGTGGCGGCCAGGCTGCGCGTCTCGGCGAGCCTGCGCAGCGACCGCGGCAGCTCCGGCGTGCGCAGGCGCGGCTCCGCGCCGCCGCGCACCAGCTGCAGCGACTGCGCGATGAACTCGATCTCGCGGATGCCGCCCGGACCGAGCTTGATGTTGTCCTTGAGCTGCCGGCGCCGCGACTCGGCGGCGATGAGCGCCTTCATCTCCCGCAACGACTCGAACACGCCGTAGTCGAGGTAGCGGCGGTAGGCGAACGGCTGCACGATCTCGCTCATGAGCTCGCGGCCGGCCGGCGTCGCGGCGCCGAGCACGCGCGCCTTCACGTAGGCGTAGCGCTCCCAGCCGCGGCCGTGGCGCACCAGGTAGGATTCGAGCGCGGCGAAGCTCACGACGGGCGGCCCGCTCTCGCCGAAAGGGCGCAGGCGCGTATCGACGCGGTACACGAAGCCGTCCGGCGTCTGCTCCTCCAGCAGCGCCACGACGCGCCGCGCCACCCGGGTGAAGTACTCGTGCGCGTCGAGCGGCCGCTCGCCGTCGGACTCCCCGTCGCGGGGGTACAGGAAGATGAGGTCCACGTCGGAGGAGAAGTTGAGCTCGCGGCCGCCGAGCTTGCCCATGGCGAGCACGACGAGCCGCTGTGCCTCGCCCGCCGCGTCGCGCACTCGGCCTGCGCGCGCCGCGAGCTCCGCCTCGGCCGCGCCGACCGCGGCCAGGATGAGCGAATCCGCAAGCTCCGACAGCGCGGCCAGCGTCGCGAACGTGTCCGCGCGGCCGCTGAGGTCGCGCCACAGCAGGTGCCACAGCGCGCGATTGCGGAAGCGCCGCAGCCGGGCCTCCAGGGCCGCCGCGTCGTCTGCGGCGGCAGGGGGAAAGCCGAGCTCGGGCGGCCGGTCCGGCCCGGTCACGATTTCGGCGCACCACAGCCATTCGCGCAGCAGCACGCCGGCCGCGAACTCGCTCGCCGCAACGAGGCGCAGCAGGGCCTCGGACCGCTCCGGCGCGGCTTCCGCCAGCCGTGCGGCGGCGTCCGGATGCGAGGCCAGCAGCCGCTCCAGCCACAGGCGCACGGCCGGCCGCAGCAGCTCCGGCAACGCCTCGACCGGGGCGGCAAGCTCCTGGAAAGGGGCACGGTTCACGGCGGCAGTCTACCCTGCCGCCGCGCGCTTTTTGCGTGGCGTTAACCCGCCTCCTGCGCGGCGGCCGCGGGCAGCGCGCCGAGCACGGCGTCGAGCGGCACCGGCCTGCCCACGCCGTGGCCCTGCGCATAGTCGACCCCGAGCTTCGCCACCAGCGCGCAGGTCGTGTCGCTCTCGACGTACTCCGCCACCGTTTCGAGCTCCATCACCTTCGCCACCTGGGTGATCGCCGCCACCATCGACTCCGAGATGCGGTTGCTCGTGATGTCGCGAATGAAGCTGCCGTCGATCTTCAGCGTGTCCACCTTGAAGCTCTTCAAGTAGGCGAACGAGCTGAGGCCGGCGCCGAAGTCGTCCAGGGAGAAGCGGCAGCCGCGCTCGCGCAGGGCGTCGATCAGGGCCTGCGCGCGGGCGCGGTTCGACACCGCCGCCGACTCCGTCACCTCGAAGCGCAGCGTGCCGGCCGCGAGGCCGCTCCGCTCGAGCTCCTGCTCGATGAACTTCAGCATGCCGTCGTCCCCGAGCGTCTGGCCGGACAGGTTGACGGCAAACGTCGTCCCGGTCGCGGCGAGCCGGGGCGCATGCGGCGCGAGCCTGGCCAGGGTCGTCGCGATCACCCAGCGGTCGACCTGCGGCATGAGCTGGTAACGCTCGGCGGCGGAGAAGAAGGCTTTCGAGGAGATCTGGTTGCCGGTCGCGTCGTGCATGCGCAGGAGGATCTCGTAGCGTGTGGCGGCGCGCGTCCGGGCGGCGAGCGGGACGATCGGCTGCGCCAGGAGCTCGAAGCCGTCGCCGTCGAGCGTCCGCTGGATTTCGGCGACGAGGTGCATGTCGTCGTAGCGGCGCACGATGCTCTGGTCGTCCTCGTCGTAGACCTCGGCGCGGTCGCGACCGTGATCCTTTGCCGAATCGCAGGCGATGCGGGCCGCCGTCAGCGCCTCCTGCACGTCGGCCGCGCCGGTGAGCGTCGCCACGCCGGCGCTGACGCTGATCGCCAGCGACTTGTCGCCTTCGAGATAACGCAGGCGCTGCGTGCCGCGGCGGATCCGGGCCGCGAGCTGCAGGGCGTCGTCGACGGCGGCGTGCGCCAGCAGGATCGCGAAATCGTCGCCGGTGAGGCGGGTCGCGACGGCGTGCTTCGGCAGCCGCTCCTCCAGGATCTGCGCGAAACGGACGATCACTTCGTCGCCGGCTTCCTGCCCGAACGTGTCGTTGACGAGCTGCAGGTTGTCGAGATCGAAATAGATCAGCTGGTGCGCATCGTCGCTCTCGAGCGAGCCGAGCGATTCCTCGAGCTGCGCTTCGAAGCCCGCGCGGTTCATGAGCCCCGTCATCGGATCGAAGGATTGCTCGATCACGTAGCCGACCTTGCGCACGATGTGCGACATGAAGCGCGAATCGGAGCGGCGGAAAGGCGTGCCGTCGATGCGGCCGAGCTGGGCCAGCAGGCCTTCCAGGTTGCCGAGGCGGTCCAGCAGCGGGCAGATCAGCGCCTGGTAGCCGCGATCGGCGAGATCGTCCGAGCCCGGCACCGCCTGTATCTCGAAGATCACCGGGCCGCGCTGTCCCTCGAGCCGGGGGAACAGCTTGTCGACCAGGTAGCGGTCGAGGGCCTTGCGATTGACGCCCTTCCAGCTCGAATGCGTGGCGCTGATGCGGATGCGCTTGCCCGGCAGCAGCAGCACGCTGTACGCCACCCCGAGGAAGCGGCCGCTCTGCCCGACGAGCTGCGTGAGGCGCGCATGGCTGCGCGCGGTATCGTGCATCTTGCGGTCGATGCGGTAGACGAGCTCGAGCTCGCGCTCTGCCTCGTCGGCGCGGCTCGCCTGCTCGGCCAGCCGGCGTCCGAGATCGACGTAGCTTCCGAGCAACGACAGCAGCTCGCCGGATCCGGACGCGAGGGCTTGCGCGTCGGCGAGGGCGGCCGCCTCGTCGGAGTCGCAGGTGAGGGCGAGGAAACCGGCCGGTACGTCGGTGCCGCCCGGCAGCGGCAGCACGAGCGCGGTGCGCCCGCTGTCCAGACGCAGCGTGCCCGGCGGCGTGCCGGCCGGCGGCGCCTCCGGCGAAAGACCGGCGACAGCCTCGTCCAGCTCGCCGTCGTCGAGCTCGCCGCGGCGCCAGACCGGGCGGCGGGCCGCGTCGTAGACGGCAAGGCCGCGCGCCCGCGGCACGCGCGCGCCAAGGAGCGCCGCCGCGGCCGCGATGCCGTCGCCCTCCCCCCGGTCCGCCACGTCCACGGGCATGCCGCCCCTCCGAAAGCCGCTGGCCGCACGATGCCATGCCGCCGCCCCGGCTGCCGTGACCGGTATCTCAGCGCCCGCATCGTTTCGGGTTTCGATTCAGCGCCTTACGGTTTCCGGGCAGGCGCCGGCCAGGCCGGCACGCCTACAGGCCGCCCAGGTCGTCGGAGCCCTCGACGACACCCTCGAAGAGCACGGTGCTCAGGTAGCGCTCGCCCGTGTCCGGCAGCATCGCGAGGATCACCGAGCCCGGCTCGGCGCGCTCGGCCACCTCGAGGGCCGCGGCCAGCGTGCCGCCCGACGAGATGCCCGCGAAGATGCCCTCCTCGCGCGCCAGCCGGCGGGCGATCTCGAGCGCTCGTTCGTCGGTCACGGGCACGAGCTCGTCCACCACCGCGCGGTTCAGGACCGACGGGATGAAGTCCGGCGTCCAGCCCTGGATCTTGTGCGGCTGCCATTCCTTCCCGGCCAGGAGCGCCGCAGCGGCCGGCTCGGTGGCGACGATCCTGACCTCCGGGCGCGCCAGCTTGATCATCTCGCCGGCGCCGGTGAGCGTGCCGCCGGTGCCGTAGCCGGTCACCCAGTAGTCGAAGCGCCGGCCGGCGAAATCCCTGAGGATCTCGGGCCCGGTGGTGTTGCGGTGGTACTCGGGATTGGCCGGGTTGTCGAACTGGCGCGCAAGGAACCACCCGTGCTCCTCGGCGAGCGCCTCGGCGCGCCGCACCATGCCGGTGCCGCGCTCAGCCGCGGGTGTCAAAATGACCTTCGCGCCGAGCGCGCGCATGAGCTTGCGTCGCTCGATCGAAAACGAGTCGGACATGACCGCCACGAAGCGGTATCCGCGCGCGGCGCACACCATCGCGAGGGCGATCCCGGTATTGCCGGAGGTCGCCTCGACCACCGTCTGCCCGGGTTTCAGGACGCCGCGCCGCTCCGCGTCCAGGATGATGCCGATGGCGAGGCGGTCCTTCACGGAGGCCATCGGATTGAACGCCTCGATCTTCACGTAGAGCTCGACGTGGCCGGGCGGGAGCCGGTGCAGGCGCACGATCGGCGTGTTGCCGATCGTGTCGAGAATGCTGTCGTAAATCATGTGTGCGGGCCTCCTTGGGCCGCCGCCCGAGCGTCGAGCATAGCGCACTCCCTGTTCGCCACCTACCGGTGCCGCGAGCGCCGGCAAACGACCCGGGCACGCGACACGAGCCTGCCGTGCGGCGCCCGGCGCAAGCAGCGAGCTGCGGTCTTTTCGCAACAAGGCAGCGTTGCCGGGAGCGGACTGCCTAATAACCGAAAATTATGACGAACCGTTTGAAAAATCTGCAGTCCGTGCAACGAATCGCGCCGGCGCCTGTCTATCCTCCCGGCGGCAACAAACGGCGGAGTCATGAAACTACAACAACTGAAATACCTGCTCGCGATCGTCGACAACGGGCTGAACATCACGGCCGCTGCCGATCGCCTGTACACGTCACAGCCGGGAGTGAGCAAACAACTGAAGCTTCTGGAAGAGGAGCTCGGTGTTCAGTTGTTCACGCGCAAGGGCAAGAGCCTCGACGGGATCACGCCCGCCGGCAACCTGGTGATCGAACGCGCGCGCCTCGTCATGCGGGAAGTCGAATCGATCCGCAAGCTGTCCTTGCGCATTCGCGAGGAGAAGCGCGCGGGCGCGGCCGCGAATCACGCACCGGTGCGCTCGCAGCTTCCCGGGCTCGAGCGCGGGCTCGTGCGCCGGGACGCGCGGCAGTGCTAGCGGCAGGAATGTTCGTCGAAGCCCTGCCCGTTGCAGGGCTCGGCTAGCCGCGGCGCGACCGCGGCGGCGGCGCCGGGCGGGCGGCAACGGCGCTCGCCGCGGCGGCCGCTCTGTCAGTAGATGCGCAGGCCCCCGTGCCGCCGGCGGCTGCGGTAGTCGAGCCACCACATGCCCCCGATGAAGCCCGCGAACAGGCAAGCCGCGAGCGCGCCGCCGACCCAGGTGATCGGCAGGCTGTAACGGAAGCTCTCCTGGCGCGCGGCATACCGCGCGTTCTGCTCCGTGAGCTCCGCGATCTGCTTGCGGCCGTCCTCGAGCGCGGTTTCGTTTGCGGCGAGCTGCTGCTCGAGCGAGGCAATGGTCGCGGCCGGCCCGGCAAACTGCTGCCGTACCCTGGCGAGCTCCTCCCGGAGCCGCTGGCTCTCGGCACGGGCCTCGTCGACGATGAGCACCGCCGGCTTCTCGTCCACGAGGTACGCGACCTTGACGTAGCCGACAGTGCCGTCCGGCAAACGCACCTGCGCGTAATAGCGATCCCGCGACAGGACCTCGACTTCCTGCCCGCTTTCCAGCGTGCGGAACGCGCGATCGCTGGTATCGGAGGCCTGATGCAGGCCGAGCCGCAGGTTGTCCGTCACCCATGCGGTCTCCGCTGCGCTCGCCAGCGGCAGGAACGAGAGCAGCACGAGAACGGACCAGCGCATGCCGAGGCAGGACCTAGCGGTCGTAGAGCCAGGCCAGGAGCGCGTGCTGCACCTCCTCGCCCGTCCCCCGGTGGACGCCGGGATAGTTCTGCAGCGACACCACGATGTAGCGCTCGCCCGAGCGGGCCTGCAGGTAACCGGCAATTGCCGTGACGTCGTCCAGGGAGCCGGTCTTCATGTGTCCCTTGCCCGCGATCGGCGACGTCTTCGGGAAGCGGCGCTCGAGCGTGCCGTCGAGGCCCGTCAGCGACAGCGAGGCCATGTACTCGGGCATGAACGGACTCCGGAACGCATAGCGGAGCAAGGTCGCGACGTCGTGCGCCGTCACGCGTGCCTCGCGCGACAGGCCTGCGCCGTTCTGCAGCTCGAGATCCTCGAGATCCAGCTCGCGGCTTTGCACCCACTCGGCGATCGCCTTGCGGCCGTTCTCGACCGTACCGGGCGGGCCGTATGTCTCGGCCGCGAGCGTGAGCAGCAACTGGCGCGCCATCACGTTGTTGCTGTGCTTGTTGACCTGCGTGATGACTTCGGCGAGCGGCAGCGAGGAAAAGCTGATCAGCGGCGCTTCGCCCTTTTCCATGACCACGTTCTTCCAGCCGCCGTCCAGCTCGCCGCCCAGCTCGTGCCACATGGTGCGAAACATGCCGTACGCGAACTCGTTGTGGCTGAGCGCCGTGCGGTACATCGAGTACGACGAGCAGCCGGACGGAAAGCTGCCGGAGAAGACCACCCGGTCCACGTTTTCATTGGCCGTGAGCGTGATGCCTCTCTGGTAACCGCCGCAGCGGCCGCCGCCGAGCGACAGGTCGTTCACGACCTGCAGGTTCTCCAGCGCCTCCGGAAACAGGCTGACGTTCACGGTCGACATCGCCGGGTCGGGCTCGAACGTGTAGCGCAGCGCCTTGAAATTCACCATGAGCGCGTTCGGCGCGACGTTGTAGGTGCGCAGCGGCTCGTTGTCGAAAGCGCCGGGGTCATAGTCCTCAACGTCGAACCAGCTGTCGTCCAGCAGCAGGTCGCCGGTGATGTGGCGGATTCCGGCCCGGCGCACGGCACGCACGATCTGCCAGAACCGTTCCGCGACGAGGTACGGATCGCCGTAGCCCTTGAGCAGGAGATCGCCGTCCAGCGTGTCCTCGTGCACCTGGCCGCGGACATAGACCTCCGTCTTCCAGGTATAGGTCGGGCCGAGCACGTCGAGCGCCGCGAGCGTGGTGACGAGCTTCATGACCGACGCCGGATTGCGCGGCGCGTGCTCGTTCCAGGCCAGCACCGGCTCACCGCCGGCGAGCTTCTCGACGTACACGCTGAGCGACTCGGCAGGCAGGTGCCGGTGTTCGAGCGCGGCGAGGACGGGGCGCGGCAACTCTCCGGCGGCCGCGGGCACCGGCACGAGCAGCGCGAGCGCGCAGCCGAGCGTGAGGCCGGCGAGTGATGCCGCTAACGGGCGGGCCACCCCGCTTCCCCCCTTTCAGCGAATTTGCGGTTCTTGTCCAATCGTCCCCGCGTTGTTCTCGATGATGCGGCTCGCGTTCTGCCTCGCCCATTCCGCCAGCCCGCGGTCCGGGCACACCGCCGCCGGGTGTCCGACGCGCGACAGGAGCGGGATGTCGAACGCCGAATCGGCGTAAGCGCTGACGTCCTGCGCGGAGGTCCGGTATTTTTCACAGATGGCCGAGAGAATAGCAACCTTCTCGTCGTAAAAAGGGTGACGCATCGCGGGTGCGGCGGTATAGCGCCCGTGCACCACGTCACACTTCGTGCCGATGCCTTCGTCGGCGCCGAACCGGCGGCAGAGGAGATCGACGATCGGCTGCAGGCTGCCCGACAGGAGCACGACCTTGTCGCCGCATTCCTTGTGGCGGCGCAACTCGGCGACGGCCGGATCGATCCACTCGTCGTCGCCCATCTGCTTGCAGAACAGGAAGGCCTCGTCCGCCACGAGCTGCTCGGGGAGGCCGGCGAGCCAGGCCTTGTTCTTACGAAAGACGTGCCGGCCGTACAGCGGGAACCAGCGTATCGTGAACCAGACCGCAGCGAGGCACTGGCGCGGGCCGATGTGCCGGCGGCGCAGCATCCAGCCGATGAACCGCTTCTCGGTGCTCTTGCCTCCCACGAGAGTACCGTCCACGTCGAAGATTGCCAGCCTCATCGATCATTCCAGTTTCACTCGCCGGGGAGCGAAGGTGTCTTTTTCCTTATAGGCGAACTCCATTATCACAGGAAGTCCGCGAATGACACAGATCAGCACCGAGAGATAGACCAGCGCGGCGCCGATGCCGTCGAGCAGCCACATCCAGTCCGAGAAAACCGGCAGGAGCGTCGGCAGCGGCTCCATCAGCAGCAGCCAGCAGAAAGTGGTCGCCTTCAGCACGGCGTAGAAGATGCGCATGAATTTGCCGGCCACGAGCCATCGCCCGAGCGGGGTCTCGAGCATCGAAAAGGGCGTGTGGCCTCCGGTGGTCACCTGGTTGGCACGGATGGTGTCGACGACGGTGCCGCGGATGATGAACACGAGCGGCACCCACACCGGCACGACGTGCAGGTCGAGGAGGACGATCCACATCGTGAGCTCGGTGATGCGATCGCTCGCGATGTCGAACATGGCACCGAATACGCTCTCCTCGCCGCGCTTGCGTGCCACGTAGCCATCCAGCCCGTCGGTGACGAACACCAGGATCAGCAGCACGATATTGACGACGTGCCACCAGGAATACGGCTGGTAAGCAATGGCGACCACGACGATCAGCAGGAGCAGTCGGCTGAGCGTGATCAGGTTCGCCATGCGGTCATTATATCCGGCTAGTGCGGTCTCTTGATCCCGAAGGAGCGGATCCGGTCGTTCAGCGTGGTCGGGCGGATCCCGAGGAGCTCGGCGGCGCCGCCCTTGCCGGACACCCGCCAGTTCGCAGCCTTGAGCGCGGCCAGGATGTTTTTCTTCTGCAGCGCTTTCAGCTCCTTCTCCGTCAGCACCTGGTCGTGCCCGGAATCCTCGGCCCGCTGCTTGACGCTGCCGCTCGCGGCCGCCGTTTCCGGCAGCGACAGGTCGAGGCGCAGCACGTTGCCATGCGAAAGGATGACTGCGCGCTCGATCACGTTCTTCAGCTCGCGCACGTTGCCCGGCCAGCCATAGGCGGTCAGCGCCTCGAGCTGCGCGCGCGTGAGCTTCACCGGCTTGCGCCCGAATTCCTTGCACGTGACGTCGAGGAAATGCTGCGCAAGCTGCACCACGTCGTCACGCCGCTGCCGCAGCGGCGGCACTTCGATCGGAAACACCGACAGCCGGTAATACAGGTCTTCGCGGAACCGGCCCTCGGCCACGAGCTGCTCGAGATCGCGGTTCGTGGCCGCGATGACGCGCACGTCCACCTTGCGCGTGGCGTCGTCGCCGACGCGCTCGAACTCACGCTCCTGCAGCACGCGCAGCAGCTTGCCCTGGAGCTCGAGCGGGATCTCGCCGACCTCGTCCATGAACAGGGTGCCGCCGTCCGCGAGCTGGAACCTTCCTACGCGGTCGCGGTGGGCACCGGTGAAGGCGCCTTTCACGTGGCCGAAGAACTCGCTCTCGAACAGGTCCTTCGGAATCGACGCGCAATTCACCTTCACGAGCGGCGCGTGAGCACGCGGACTTTGCGCGTGAATGGCGCGCGCGACCAGCTCCTTGCCGACCCCGGTCTCCCCGAGGATGAGCACGTTTGCGGGCGTCTGGGCGACCGCCTCCACCTGCGCGAGCATGTGCTTCAGCGCCGGGCTCCCGCCGACGATCCGCCCGAAGTTCATCGAAACGCTCACTTCCTCGCGCAGGTAGTCGCGCTCGCGCTCGAGCTCCTCGCGCAGGCGCGCGTTCTCGGCGAGCGCCGCGCGCAGCGCGCGCTCCACGGCATTGCGCTCCGTCACGTCTTTCGACGCGACCAGCATGCGGTGCACGCGTCCCGAGGAATCGCGCTCGCAGACGGCCGACTGCAACAGCTCCAGTACCTTGCCCTGGCGGGTCGCCATGCGGCGTTCCCGATTGCTGAACTCGCCGCCGCTGACGCTCTCGTCGGGCAGGCTGCCCGCATAACGTCGCTGGTCCTCCTCGGCATAGAAGTCCACGATCGGCCGGCCGATGACCTCCTTGCGGGTATAGCCCAACTTGTTCAGCCAGTGATCGGTGACCGTGACGATGCAGCCGCTCGCGTCGAGCGTGTGCAGCATCGCCGGCGTCGAGCGGTACAGCTGCCGGTACTTCCAGTCGGCGCGCGCCCGGTCCGCGACCTCCGTGTACATGGCGATGGTGCGCAGGTACTTGCCGTCGGGATCGTGCTCGATGACCGAGTTCGTCAGGCAGTTCACCACCTCGCCCGATTTCGCGACGAAGGCGATCGGCTTGTTCTCCAGGCGGCCGGTGCGCCTGAGCTTCGGCAGGAATTCCTTCTCGATGCGCTCGGCGCTTTCCGGCGTGACGAACTCGGCGGGCTTGCGCCCGAGCATCTCCTCGCGCGCGTAGCCCAGCCGGTCGAGCAGCGCGTCGTTGACGTCGAGGTAGCCGCCGTCGCGGCCGATCAGGGTGGCCATGGCCGGCGCGCGGCGGAACAGCCACTGGTAATCGAAATCGCTCCCGCTTGTCATGCCCGGCAGTTTACACGAAGTTTCGTCACCAAGGGTCACGAAATTCCGGTAATTACGAAATTTCGTAACGGCTGGATTTCATATAAGTAACTAATTTCTCTAATTTTTTTACTTTGGCACGAAGCCTGCAATAGAGGAAGCGAATTCCGGCGCAAGGCCACGTGAACAGGCAGACTCCCCCGCTGCGCTGCACGCGGTCGCCGGAACCCGCCGGCAGGATGCCGGTGTACGGACCGGAGGGTCCCGCGGCAAGCACCCCCTTTGCCGTGCCTTCGGGAGCCGGGGCCCGCTCCGTGTCGGATCGGACGCCGATGAACATGACGGATTGAAAGCCCCGGCTCCCCCTTTCTTGCCCGCTCAATCGCACGAAGAACCCCCGTTCCTGCGCCGCCGTTCCGCGCCGTTGGCCCGCAGCCGCGCTGCCTGCGAGCTGATCGTGCGGCGCGCCCTGCGCAGCCAGTAGCGGGCCCAGGCGAATTCGAGCCCGAGAATGGCGAGGCCGGCCGGAATGACCAGCAGCGCGGGGCCGGGCGTCACGAGCATGATCACGCCGAGCAGGAGCACGGTCGTGCCCACCACGGCGACGACGATGCGGCGCACGACCTTGTAGGTCAGGTTGACCAGGCTGTTCATCGGGACTCGGGCGGTCGGGCTTCGGCAGGCCGGCTAGTGTACCCCGTCGCCGATGACCCGACATGGCCGCGCGCGCGTTTTCGCCGCCGGCGCCGCGTGCGGCTTCTCTTTCCCGCGCACGTTTCGTAGTCTTCGGCCCGTGACCGCCGCACGCACGCTGCCCATCTCCTGCCTGCTGATACTGGTCGCCGGCGCCGCCGCAGCCGACGATGCCCCGGAAGGGCGCGTGTCGGTCGCGGCGGAGGCACCGGTGATCAACCTGCCGCTCGCTCCCCCCGGCCGTCATACCGTGGACCTGCCCTCGCTAACGTACGCCTTCGAGATCTCCGCGCAATGCACGGGCGACGGGGTCCCGGAGTCGCTGTCGATCAACGTCGCGGACACGCACGTCACGCTCTCCGCCGGCGAGCTCGCGGAACCCGGCCCGCGGCGGCTCGTGCTCGAGGTGCCGGCGAGCCAGACGGCGCCGCTCGCCCTGGGCGAGTTCTGCACGGCAGAGACTCCGGCGCCCGGCGGCGCCCCGGAGGCGCCCGGCACGTCCCTGCTCGCCCCCGGGCAAGCGCGTCCGCCCACCCGCCTCGACGTCCCCGGCGCGCTCTCGGCGCAGGTATCGCTGGTGTGCCGCCACGGCGAGGCTCGCCGCATGAGCTGGTTCAGCCAGCCGCTCGGGGTGACCCTCGCCTGCGAATCCGCGGCGCCGCAAGGCTCCGCGCCCTCGCCGCCGGCACGCTGAGCCGGGGCGGCAGCCCGTCAGTCGCGAACGGCCGCCGGGACGAGGTGCTGCTGCAGGAAGTCGAGCGAGAGCTTCCACGCCTCCTGGGCGGCCGGCGCATCGAAGGTCTGCCCGCTTGGATTCGCGAAGGCGTGCCCGGCGCCGGGATAGACCCGGATCTCGTGCTCGACGCCCGCCGACTCGAGCGCCTGCCGGAAGGCTTCCACCTTCTCGACGGGAATGGAGCGGTCCTCCGCGCCGAAATGCCCGAGGATCGGCACGTCGAGCCCGGCGAGCGCCTCCCGGTCCGTCACGACCTGGCCGTAATAGACCACGGCGGCATCGAGATCCCTGGGGAAGAGCAGAGCGGCATTGAGCGCCCAGGTGCCGCCGAAGCACCAGCCGAAGGAGCCGACGCGCGGGGCGCCCGCGGTCTCGGTCACGAAGCGGTAGGCCTGGCGGATGTTCTCCTCCGCGGCTTGCGGATTCTCGAGCACCTCCATCATGAGCTTGCGCGCGGCATCCGGGGTGTCCGCCACGCGGCCGCCATAGAGGTCGATCGCGAGCACGATGTAGCCTTCGGCCGCGAGCCGGTCCGCCATGGCGCGCACGCCGTCGTTCAGGCCCCACCACTCGTGGATCACGATGAGCGCCGGAAGCGGATCGACCATGTCGGAGGGAAACACGAAATGACCGTGCACGAGCCGCTCGCCGACCTCGGCATACGCGAGGCTTTTCTCGGCAACCACCGCGCGCTCGGGCGGAATCGCCGCGGCGGCGCTCGGCTCGCCCGTATCGTGCGCGTGCAGCGCCGCGGCGGTATCGGCGGCCTGCCGCGCGGCCGCGGCGCCCGGCGCGGGCTCCTCCGCCGGCCGGCAGGCCACGGCGGCGAGCAATACGAGCACGGCGCCGCAGGCGCGGCGGCCGGAAACCCGGTCTCTCATTCCCGCTCCCCGTGGAAAAGTGTCGCGAGAGTGTAATGCAATTTGAGCGCATTGCCGTGATCGGCTAGGATTCCGCGCGTAAGTCATCAGGACTGACGCCGACGTGCCCGCTATGAACGCCACCGCTCAGCAAAACCTGCCCTCGCCGGTGGTGCGGCACGATACCGGCGTCGCTCGCAGCCCGCGCTTCTGCCGGCTGCGATCCGGCCTCCCCGCGTAGCTCGATCCTCGACGATCCGTCGGAGCATCCGGCCGCGCGATCCGGAGCCTCCCCTGTTCGCCTCTCTTCCCGAGCGGCCAGCCAGAAGAAGCCTGCATGACTTACGACCCGACAATCCGTCCCGCACCGTCCTGGCGCCGCGCGCGGGAGTTCCTGAGTGAATCGCTCCGGGAGAACCGCACCGACCTGACCCGCGGCTCCACCGGCCGGGCGCTCGGGCTGCTCGCCATCCCGATGATGCTCGAGATGTCGATGGAATCGGTGTTCACGCTGGCCGACATCGTGTTCGTCTCGCGGCTCGGCACCGAAGCCGTCGCGGCGGTGGGCCTCACGGAAGCGCTGCTCACCGTGCTGTACGCGCTCTCCATCGGCTTCGGCATGGGGGTCACGGCCATGGTGTCGCGCCGCATCGGCGAACGGCGGCCCGACGATGCCGCGACGGTCGCCGGCCAGGCGGTGCTGGTCGGCGCCGTGATCGCGCTCGCCGTCGGCTGCGTCGGTGTCCTGTACGGCGAAGAGCTGCTCGCGATCATGGGCGCGGAGCCCGCGGTGATCGCCGAGGGACGCGGCTACACGACCGTGCTGCTCGGCGGCTCGGCGAGCATCATTTACCTGTTCCTGCTGAACGCCGCGTTCCGCGGAGCGGGCGATGCGCCGGTGGCGCTCCGTTCGCTCGCGCTCGCAAACGCCGTGAACATCGTGCTCGACCCGCTGCTGATCTTCGGGCCGGGACCGTTCCCGGAGCTCGGCGTGACCGGCGCTGCCGTGGCGACCACGATCGGCCGCGGCACGGGCGTCGCGTACCTCGCGTGGTGCCTGTCCGCAGGCCCCGGCCGGCTCAGGCTGGAGTGGCGCCACTGCCGGCTCGTGCCGCCGCTGATCCGGCGGATGGTGCAGATCTCCATCGGCGGCGTCGCGCAATTCCTCATCGCGACCGCGAGCTGGATCGCGGTCATGCGCGTCGTGGCGCTGTACGGCAGCGCGCCGGTGGCCGCCTACACGATCGCGCTCAGGATGATCGAATTCGCGCTGTTGCCCGCGTGGGGTCTCGGCAATGCCACGGCGACGCTGGTCGGGCAGAATCTCGGCGCAGGCGAGCCGGAGCGCGCCGAACGGACCGTATGGCAGGCCGCGCGTTACAACGCGATTTTCATGCTGGTGGTCGGCATCGTGCTGGTGCTCGCGGCGCCGGCGATCGTGGCGCTGTTCTCCGCCGATCCCGATATCATGCGCCACGGCACCAACTGCCTGCGTATTCTCGGCCTCGGCTATCCCATGTACGCCGTCGGTATGATTATCATTCAGGCGATGAACGGTGCCGGGGACACGCGCACGCCGTCCATATTGAACTTCTTCTGCTTCTGGCTGCTGCAGATACCGCTCGCCTGGACGCTGGCGCAAATTGCCGGCCTCGGGCCGAGCGGTGTGTTCTGGTCGATCGTGATCTCGGAGTCGACGCTGACGATCGTCGGCGTGCTCGTCTTTCGCCGCGGGCGCTGGCGGACGCTCGAGGTGTGAGCGGGCCGCCGGCACCGCCGGCAGCGGAACGGACCAAAAACAGCAAGGACAACAGTCGTCATGGTGGAGCTACAGTTACTCGCGAACATCGCGGAGATCGTCGGCGTCGTGACGGTCATCATCGGGTTTTTCTTCGCGTTGCTGCAGATGCGCCAGCTGCGCCAGCAACGGAGGGAGCTGGCCGCCATCGAGCTGTTCCGCTTCTACGGCAGCCCCCGGTTCGCCGAAGCCTATCGCCAGATCCTGCAGATGCCCGACGCCATGACCGTGAAGGACATCAAGAGCGAGCGCCCGGAGCTCGAGCGGGCGGCGATGCTCATCGCCTCGACGATGGAGACCATCGGCGTCATGACCTACCACCGCATCGTGCCGTTCATGGTGGTCAACAACCTCATCGGCGCGAGCACCGTCATCCTCTGGCGCAAGCTGAAGCTCTGGACGGAGGCGCTGCGCGGGGAGCTCGGGCAGCCGTACGCGTTCGAATGGTTCCAGTGGCTGGCCGAGCGCCTGGACGAGGATCACGCCGGCGGCGATGCGCGGGCCGCTTACGAGGCGCACGTCGACTGGAAGCCGGCACGGCTGACTCCGGAATTGTGAAGCAGGATCGAGGCCCGGCGCCGCCGCTCATCGAGATCACGAACGCGACCGTCTGCCGCGCTGCCACCCGCGTGCTCGAGCGCTTCAGCCTCGTCATCGAGCAGGGCGAGCAGGTCGCGATCCTCGGGCCGAACGGGGCGGGCAAGACGACGCTCGTGAAACTGCTCTCCCGCGAGCTGTATCCCGTCGCCGCGGCCGACGCACGGCTGCGCCTGCTCGGCCGCGAGCGCTGGAACGTGTGGGCGCTGCGCTCGCGCATCGGGGTCGTCTCGCACGACCTGCACGCAAGCTACCGGCCCGCGACGACCGCGCTCGACGTCGTGCTATCCGGCTTCTTCGCAAGCGTGGGCGTGCACGGGTCGCTGGCGGCACGCGTCACGCAAGAGCAGCGCGAGCGCGCGCGCCGGGCGCTCGCGGCCGCGGGCGTCGGCCGGCACGCCGCCACCCCGTTCGGCTCGATGTCCACGGGGGAGCAGCGGCGGACCCTGCTCGCCCGCGCGCTGGTGCACGACCCCGACACCCTGATCCTGGACGAGCCCACCGCGGGCCTCGACCTCGCGGGCACCTTCGCTTACCTCGCGCGCATCCGCGACCTCGTCGCGGAAGGCCGCAGCATCGTGCTGGTCACGCACCTGCTGCACGAGATTCCGCCCGAGATCGAGCGCGTCGTGCTGCTCCGCGGGGGCCGCGTCCTCGCGGACGGGCCGAAGCGCGAGGTGCTCACCGCGGAGCTCCTCGAGCGGGCCTACGGCACGCCCGTGCGCGTGGCGGAGATCGAGGGCTACTGGGTTGCCTGGCCGCCCGGCAGAGCGTGACCGGTGCAGTAGTATTCCCTCATCCGACGGACTAGCATCGCCGGATGTTCGATGTTGCGACAGTGATGCAGTTCACGTGGGGCGTTGCCAGCGCCCACGCGGCGGCGGGCCTGCCGGCGATAGCCACCGGCGTGTCCGTTTCGAGCCTGTCGGCGGCGGTGATCGTCGTCGCCTGCGCGCTGTTGCTCGTGCTGCTCCTGCGCGGCTCGGCCGGAATGGTCGTCCAGGCCGTCGGCCGCGCACTCGGGCGCCGCCGCCTGCGCCGCGTGCTGCGCCGGCGCAGCCCGGAGATTCTCGAGGATTTCATCATTCCCGGCGCCTGGGGCGGCCTCACGAAAATCGACTGCGCCGTCCTGACCTCCGGCGGCATCCTCTGCATCCAGACGAAGCACTGCCGCGGGACCGTGTTCGGCAGCGAGCACGAGCCGCAGTGGAAGAACGTCGAGGGCAGGCGGCAGCGGCGCTTTCTCAATCCGGTGATCCAGAATGCCGGCCGCACGCGGGCGCTGCAGAAGATCGTGCCGGACGTGCCGGTGGCCAACCTCGTGGTGTTTACCGGCCCGGCGCAGCTCACCGCGCCGAAAGTGCGGAACGCCATTCGCCTGCACGACCTCGACGGCTACGTCGCAAAGTTCGAATTCGGTCCCTCGCGCGTGAAGGACTGGGACGCCGTATGGCTCACCGTGCAGTCCGCGGCCCTGACGGACGAGGGCTCGCGCCGGGACTTCCGCGCACAGCTGAGCTTCTCGTAACCGGCGCCCTGTGACGCGGTACTTCCGCAGGCCCGGCGTGCTGGCCGCCGCGTGCGTGGCGCTGCTGGCGCTCGCCGCCCTGGGCCTGGCGCAGAAATGGCAGGACCGGCCGCCGGTCTCGGCGCTCGGCTGGCCGGTCGCGGCAGCGGCCGACGACGGCGACGCCGGGCAGGTCACCGTGACCTGGCTCGGCATCACGACGCTCCTGTTCGACGACGGCGTGACACAGATCCTCACCGACGGCACGTTCACCCGCCTCGGCGCCCTCGACATCCTGGGCCGCCGCCCGGTGTGGTCCGATGTCGCAGGAGTCAATGCCGCGATCGCGCGCTACCGCATGAACCGCCTCGCCGCGATCGTTCCGCTGCACACGCATTTCGACCACGCGATGGACCTCGCGCTGGTCGCCAACCGCACCACGGCGATCGTGCTCGGCTCCGAGTCCGCCGCGAACATCGCGCGCGGCGGACAGGTGCCGGTGGCGCAATACCAGATCCTCGCCGACGGCGAATCGCGCCAGTTCGGCGATTTCACGATCACCCTGATCGAATCCGCGCACGTGCCGATCGGCCCCGGCGACGAGCCCTGGTTCCCGGGCCGCATCGAGGAGCCGCTCGCGCAGCCGGCCCGCGTGTCGGACTGGAAGGCCGGCGTGTGCTGGTCGGTGCTGATCGCGCACCCGCAGGGCACCGCGCTCGTGCAGGGCAGCGCGGGCTGGCTCGAGGGCAAGCTCGAAGGGGCGACCGCCGACGTCGCGCTCGTCTCCGTGGCGGGGCTGGCCGGCGCCGGGAGGGATTACGCCCGCACCTTCTGGTCGGAAACCGTCGGCCGCACCGGCGCCCGGCGGGTGTTTCCGATCCACTTCGACGACTACACCCGGCCGTTCGGCGAGCTCAGCGTGTTTCCGCGGATGGCCGACGACGTGACGCAGAGCGCCCGCTGGCTCGACGGCCTGGCGGCAGCGGACGCGGTCACGATCGAGCGGCTGCCGCTCGGCCGGCCGGTCGCCCTTTTTCAATAGCCGCGGCGAGCAGCGCCGCGCGACGGCGGGGCGAGCGCAGCAGGCGCTCCTTCTCGAGCCGGGAAAGCCCCTTGATGCGCCGCTCGAGGACCAGCGCGGGCCCCCGCCCGCCGACTTCCATCCTGAGCACCACGGTGAACGGCCCGCGCCCGCGCAGGCACTTCGCGCCGCGGCGCCCGACGGCGTGTTCCGCGACGCGCCGCTCGACGTCCGTGGCGATACCCGTGTACAGGCGGCCGTCGGCGCAACGCAGCACGTACACGCTCCAGACCCCGCCGCTCACGGCCGCGCCGCCGTCCATTCGTTTCGCCCGGGCAACCCGCCCTCCTTCCGTTCGCCGTGCGGATTGTACCCGCGGCTCTCCGCCCCCGGCGGCCGCGGTTATACTCGGCACCGCCGCGGCGGCGGTCCGCCCTGACGAGAAGCACAACCATGCGCCCGATCGCGCTCACGATCCTCCTGCTCACTTTCAGCAACGTCTTCATGACCTTCGCCTGGTACGCGCACCTGAAGGAGCTGAGTCACAGGCCCTGGGTGATCGCCGCGCTCGTGAGCTGGGGAATCGCGTTCCTCGAATACATGCTCCAGGTGCCCGCGAACCGCATCGGCTACACCGTGTTGTCGGTCGGGCAGCTCAAGATCCTGCAGGAAGTCGTCACGCTTTCCGTGTTCGTTCCGTTTGCGGTCCTGTACCTCAAGGAGCCGCTGAAGCTCGATTACCTCTGGGCGGCGCTGTGCATTCTCGGCGCCGTGTTCTTCATCTTCCGTGCCAGGCTCGCGATAGCCTGAGCCGCACGACGAAGGAGACGACCGCATGAGCATCCTGTACCCGGCCGCGGCGCTGTTCGCCCTTACGGCGTTCGCGGTCTTCCGGCTGGCCTACCTGCGCCTCGATGCGATCAAGCGCGGCGAGATCGACCCGCGCTACTTCCGTGCGTTCCGCGAAGGCGCCGAGCCCGAGGCGCCGCACATCGCGGCGCGGCACGTGAAAAACCTGTTCGAAGCGCCGGTGCTCTTCTACGTCGCCGTGCTCATCGCGTTCACGACCGGGCAGTCCGGATGGCTGCCGGTGGCGCTGGCATGGGCCTACGTCGCGCTGCGTTTCGCGCACACCTGGGTGCACCTGACCTCGAACGTCGTGCTGCTCCGGTTCCGCCTGTTCGCGCTCAGCTGGATCGTGCTCGTCGTGCTCTGGAGCGTGGTCTTCATCGGCGTCGTGTTGCGCGGCTGACGGGGATCAACGCCCGAACGCGCCGGGCGAGCGCCACACCGTTTCGACGAACGACTCGATGCCCGCCTCGCGGAGCTTCGGCGGGGCGCTCGCCGGATCGTCGTGCACGCTCACGCGCTCCAGGTCCGGAAAACAGCCCGCGACTTCCGCCGCGGGGACGGAGAACGGCGGCCCCGGGGCAAGTGCCTGGTCGTACTCCAGGGTGATGACGAGACGCGCGGCGCCCGGTTTCAGGCGGGCCTGCAAATGGGCGACGTAGGCCGGCCGCAGGTCCTCCGGCAAGGCGACCAGCGCACCGCGGTCGTAGTGCGCGTCGAAACCGGTTTCCAGGAAGTCGAAGAAGTCGCCGCACCAGAGCGCGATCGGCTTCTCGCCGGCCCGGTACACGTCGAAACCGGGGTGCCGCTCGACGCGAGCCGACAGCCGTTGCTCCGTGAAGAACGCCCGGACGGCGATGTCCGAGAGCTCGACGCCGGTGACCTCACAGCCCTGGTCCGCCAGCCACACGAGGTCCGGGGTTTTGCCGCAAAGCGGCACGAGCACGCGCGCGCCCGCCGGCAGGGCCGGCCACCAGCGCCTGAGCGACGCGTTGCCGGCCGGCTCGTGCCAGCCGGTCCGGCCCTCCTTCCAGCGACCGGACCAGTCTTCCGTCGGCATGTGAGCTCCTCCCGTCGACCGTTTACCGCGGACTGTGCAAGCGGGTACCATCCCGCGCTCCGCGACACCTCTCTTCTGCCAGGATCAGGATAATCGCATGCCCAGTGCGGCGCTCATCGACGGAAAAGCGCAGGCGGCACGGCTGACGGAAGCGCTTGGCGCCGAAGCCGTGCAGCTCCTCGAGCACCACAACGTGAAACCCGGCCTCGCGGTCGTGCTGGTCGGCGACGACCCGGCGAGCCGGGTGTACGTCCGCAACAAGACACGCACCGCGCACGCCTGCGGCTTCCATTCGGTGCAGCACACGCTGCCGGCCGAAAGCTCCGAGGCGGACGTGCTGTCCCTCGTGCAGCGCTTGAACGAGGATCCCGCGATTCACGGCATCCTCGTGCAGCTGCCGCTGCCGGCGCACCTGAACGAGCGCCGCATCACCCAGGCGGTATCCCCCGACAAGGACGTCGACGGCTTCCATTTCCTGAACGTGGGCCGGCTCGCCGCCGGCGCGCTGGAAGAGGCGCTGGTGCCGTGCACGCCGGCCGGATGCCGGCTCCTGATCGAGGACCGGCTGGGCAAGGATCTGTCCGGATTGCGCGCCGTGGTGATCGGCCGTTCCAACATCGTCGGAAAGCCGATGGCGGCGCTGCTGCTGGCTGCCAACGCGACCGTCACGATCTGCCACAGCCGGACGCGCGACCTGCCGGCCGTGGCGCGCGAGGCGGACGTGCTGGTCGCCGCGGTCGGCCGGCCGCGCATGGTGGGCGGCGACTGGATCAAACCGGGCGCGACGGTGATCGACGTCGGCATCAACCGCGTGGAGGACACGGTCGGCGCCGGGAAGCAGACGAAGCTCGTCGGCGACGTGGACTTCGCGCAAGCCGTCGAGGTGGCCGGCGCCATCACGCCGGTGCCGGGCGGCGTCGGGCCCATGACGATCGCCATGCTGATGGCGAACACCCTCACCGCGGCCTGCCGCCAGCTCGGCATCCGGCGCCTTTAAACGATCCTAGAAGCTCGCCTTCGATTCGAGCAGGATCTGCACGTTGTCGATGGACGGATCGCCGTCCAGGGGGAACGCGATGTCGAGGTGGATCACGTCCTGGTCGCCGCCGCGCGTCGGGGCGAAGCGCAGGCCGAAGCCCACGTCCCGGAGCCAGCCCAGCGGCGGGCCGCCGACCGGGTTGTCGCCCCAGGTCCGGCCGACGTCGGCGAACACGGCACCGCCGATCCGCACCAGCTTGAACGGGTACCAGTCCGTGAACCAGCGCTCCTCGGCGGAGAAAAGCACGCGCTTGTTGCCCACCTGGTAGCGCAGCGGGTAGCCGCGCAGGCCGCTGTCGCCGCCGAGCTCGATCGGGTTTTCGAGATCGAGCGCGTGCCCGAAAGCCACGTCCGCCGTCGTGAAGAACAGGCGCTTGTCCGAGATCTGGTTGTACCAGCGGACGCCGAAGCTGGTGACGCTGTTGGCGAATCCGCCGTGCTCGTAACGCCCGGAGCTTTGCGCGGACAGGAACAGCGCCTTGCGATCGATGTCGCCGAAGCCGCTGGTCGCCTCGAACGTGTATACGAGCGCGTTGCGGTCGGATCCGAACGACTCGGGCGCGTAACCGAGCGTCATCGCCACCCGCTGGCCCATGTAGAAATCCTCGGGGCGGCCGATCTGGTCGCGGTTCTCCGTCACGTCGAACTCGTCCTCCAAAAGCTCGAAGCCGATGAAGGGATAGACGAGCTTGCGATCCTCCGGGACGGCCTGCGGCAGCTCCGGCACGGGGACCTCCGAGAACACCTGGTCGTCGTAGACGAAGCCGGCCGTC
Organism: uncultured Woeseiaceae bacterium; assembly: GCA_964491485.1. Classification (GTDB taxonomy): domain Bacteria; phylum Pseudomonadota; class Gammaproteobacteria; order Steroidobacterales; family Woeseiaceae; genus IDS-8. Next base: position 23,764 of record CAZBGV010000036.1, read on the forward strand.
CAGCGGCGCACCCAGCCGTGGTGCAGCCCCGTGGACCAGCCGCCGAACACCTTGAAGTAATCGGACTCGTGGTGGTACTCGGCGGCTTCCTCGCCGAGGTCGTAGAGCCGGTCCTCGCGCTCGTCCTCGTGCCACTGCACGCCCGCGGACCAGCGGGCGTCCAACGCATAAAACGGGCGAACGACGTCGAGCTCGGAGGTCATGCCGTCGGATTTGTCGGACAGCCCGAGCTGCACGGATACCCAGCTGTGCCCGAAGTTATGGTCCGAGAACTCGAAGCTCGTCGCCTCGCGGTCGACGTCTTCCTCGTACAGAAGGCGCAGGCGCGCGCCGCGCCCCAGCAGGTTCTTCTCCGAAAGGCTGAAGTGATACTCGTTCGTGCCGCCGGAGCGCGATACGGACGCTCCCGGCACCAGCGTCCACACGTCGCGGGTACGCACGATGACGTCGACCTCACCCGTTTCCGGGTGGAACGCGAGCGGCTCGACCGAAGCCGTGTAGAGGTATTCGTCTTCCCGCAGAATGCGCCCCGATTCGGCGAGCAGGCGCGCCCGGAAGCGGTCGCCCTCGCGGAACAGGAGCTGCTGGCGGATCACGGAGTCGCGCGTGAGGATATGCCAGCGGTTGGCGAGCCGGTACAGCCAGCGGTCCTCGCCGGGCTGCGTCGGGTCGAAGACGTTCTGCTTCAAAAGGACGATCCTGCCGATCGTCGCGCCCATCTCTTCGAGCCGTTCGGGCGGCGGCAATTCCGGCCGGGTCACGCTGTCGCCATCGCCCGCCTCGGGCCCGGCCGCGAGCGCGCCCTCCGGAGCACCGCACAGGAACGAGCAACCGAACAGCGTGGCGAGCCGCACCCCGGCGCAGAGATTGCGCATCAAACGATGCCCTGCTTGCGCAGCCGCGTGATCTCGCTGGCCGAGAAACCGGCCGCCTTCAGCACCGCGACCGTGTGCTCGCCGGTTGCCGGCGGCCGGCGGGGCTCCTCCGAAGGCGTGGCGCTGAAGCGCGGCGCCGGTGCGGGCTGGGTCACGTCGTCCACGTCGACGAAGGTGCCGCGCGCGGCGTTGTGCCGGTGCCCCGGCGCTTCGCTCAGGCTCAGCACCGGCGCGAAGCAGGCATCGCTGCCCTCGAGCCGCTCGCACCACTCGTCGCGGGTGCGCGTCCGGATCAGGGCGGCGAGCTTTTCCTTCTGCTGCGGCCACAGCGCCGGATCGAACTGGGTCGCAAACAAGGGATCGGAGGCGAGCCCGAGCCGCTCGATCAGCTCGCGGTAGAACGCCGGCTCCAGCGCGCCGAGCGAGACGTAGTTGCCGTCGGCGCACTCGTAGCAGTCGTACCAGTGGGCGCCGCCGTCGAGGAAGTTGCCCTGGCGCCGATCGATCCACATGCCCTGCTGCTGCAGGCCGTAAAGCAGCACGGTGAGGAGCGCGGTGCCGTCGCAGATCGCGGCATCGATGACCTGCCCCCGGCCCGTCTGGCGCGCGTGGAGCAGCCCCGCGAGCAGTCCGACGGCGAGCATCATGGCCCCGCCGCCGAGATCGCCGACCAGCGTCGGCGGCGCGGCGGGCGGGCAGGCCGCATGGCCGCCGTGGAACAGCGCGCCGGAAAGCGCGATGTAGTTGATGTCGTGACCGGCCGCCTGGGCGAGCGGCCCGTCCTGACCCCAGCCCGTGATGCGCCCGTACACGAGCCGCGGGTTCGCACCCAGGCAGGCGTCGGGTCCGAGCCCGAGCCGTTCCATAACCCCGGGGCGGAATCCTTCGACGAGCAGGTCGCTGCGGGCGACGAGGCGCAGCACCGCTTCCGCGGCGCCCGGCTGCTTCAGGTCCATGGCGACCGATTTCTTGCCGCGGTGGACGATCGCGAAGCGATTGAAATCCTGGTCGCGCTCGCCGGGCTGCTCGGGTCTTCGCTCGATCAGCGTCACCTCCGCGCCCATGTCCGCGAGCAGCATGCCGCAGAAGGGCGCGGGCCCTATGCCGCCGACTTCGATGACTCTGATGCCGCTTAAGGGTCCCACATTCGCCCGGCCAGCCTGCCCGCGTCACGACAGGTTATCAGCATCCGGCTCCGCCCGGCTTCGAAAACGGTTTTCTCCCGCTCTTGCCACGCCGCGAAATTCGCCGCGGGCCGCAGGCCTGCCGACTGGCGCGAGCCGCCGTAACTGGGGTAGCTTGTGTGGCAGGGCGCGACACACGAGGAGACAGGAACTTGCAGCCGAAAGGCGCGGCGTTTCGCACCATCTGGCGTGAGCCGGGTGACGAGCGCGTGCGGATCATCGACCAGGCGCGGCTGCCGCACGAGCTCGTCGTGCGCGAGCTCGCGAGCCATCGCGATGCCCTCGCCGCCATTCGCGACATGCAGGTGCGGGGCGCACCCCTGATCGGCGCCACGGCTGCGTGGGGGCTGTATCTCGCCGCACACGAGGCGGAGGGGCGCCCGGAGCCGCTCGCCTCCGTCGAGGCCGCCGCCCTCGAGCTCGCGGCGGCGCGCCCGACGGCGGTGAACCTGCGCTGGGCGATCGACCGGGCGCTCGCGGTGGCACGGCGCGCGCCGACCGCGACCTTGAGCGCGCTGCTCGCGCGCGAAGCGCAGGCGATCTGCGACGAGGACGTGGAGATCTGCCTCGGCATCGGCCGGCACGGCCTGCCGCTCATCGAAGCCGTGGCACGGCGCAAGCGCAACGGTCCGGTCAACATTCTCACGCACTGCAACGCCGGCGCGCTCGCCACGATCAACTGGGGCACGGCCACGGCGCCCATCTACCTGGCGCAGCAGGAAGGCATCGACGTGCACGTGTGGGTCGACGAAACGCGGCCGAGGAACCAGGGTTCCGCGCTCACGGCCTGGGAGCTCGCGCACAACGGCGTGCCGCATACCGTCATCGTCGACAACGCCGGCGGACACCTGATGCAGCACGGGCTCGTCGACCTGTGCATCACCGGCACGGATCGCACCACGCGCACCGGCGACGTCGCGAACAAGATCGGCACTTACCTCAAGGCGCTGGCCGCGGCCGACAACGGCGTGCCCTTCTACGTCGCGTTGCCGTCGACGACCATCGACTGGGAAATCGAGGACGGAATCGCGGGCATCCCCATCGAGGAGCGCGGCCCGGACGAGGTCGCGATCGCGCGGGGCATGGCGGGCGACCGGTACGTGGAAGTGCGCACGCTCCCGCCCGGCACGCCGATCAGGAACTTCGCCTTCGACGTCACGCCCGCGAGGCTCGTCACCGGGCTCATTACCGAGCGCGGCGTATGCGAGGCCAGCGAGCGCGGGCTTTTGCGGCTCTTCCCCGAACGGGCGCGCAAAGCGTCGTGATCGACGAGGGTTACACCAAGTTCGTCGTGCACTGGAGCGACCGCCGGCCGGTCGAGCACGCCGAGGTCGCCGAGCTGGAGCGCTGGCGGCGGCCGCTGTTCGACGCCGGCCTCGTCGGCCATTACGCGGACGAGAACATCGGCTACGGCAACCTGAGCGTGCGCATCGGCAGCGGCCGCGAGTTCCTGGTGAGCGGCACGCAAACCGGCCACCTCGCGCACACCGGCCGGGAGCATTATGCCCTGGTGACGGATTACGACATCGACCGCAACATCGTGCATTGCCGTGGCGCCGTGCAGGCGTCCTCGGAGACGCTGACGCACGCGGCGATCTATGCGCTCGATCCCGCGTTCGGCGCCGTGGTGCACGTGCACGACGAGCCGCTGTGGCGGCGGCTGCGCGGGTCCGTGCCGACCACGCGTGAGGACGTCGCCTACGGCACGCCGGAAATGGCCCGCGAGCTCGCGCGCCTGTACCGGGAGACCGATTTTCCGGCCGCGCGCCTCGCCGTGATGGCGGGTCACGAGGCGGGCCTCATCACCGCCGGCCGCTCCCTGGCGGAAGCGGCGACACGCGTGCTCGCCCTGCACTTTTCGAAGGAGGAATCGCGATGAACCTGCGCCTCTCCCTGCTCCTCGCCGCCGGCGCGGCCGTGCTGCCTGCCGCCGGCGATGCCGCTCCCGTCGACATCCGCGAGTGGACGGTACCGTGGCAGAACACCGGGCCGCGCGACCCCGACATCGCGCCCGACGGCCGGATCTGGTTCGTCGGCCAGCGCGGCAACTACGTGGCGAACCTCGATCCCGAAACCGGCGAGTTCAGCCGCTACGACCTGGACCCGGGCACGGGTCCGCACAACCTGATCGTCGACCGGGAGAACCGGATCTGGTACGCGGGCAATCGCGCGGCGCACATCGGGCTCATGGACCCGAAGACGGCGCGCATCGTCAAGATCGCCATGCCCGACAAAAAGGCCGTCGACCCGCACACGCTCACCCTGGACGGCCGCGGCAACATCTGGTTTACCGTGCAGCAGGGCAACTTCGTCGGGCGGCTTGCCATGCAGAGCCACGCGGTCCAGCTGATCGAGGTGCCGACGCGGCGGGCCCGCCCCTACGGCATCGTGGTCAACGCGAACGGCATTCCGTGGGCCGTGGAGTTCGGCAGCCACAAGCTGATCCGCATCGATCCCGAGGCGATGAGCCTCGAGGAGATCGACCTGCCGAACGAGGACGCGCGGCCCCGGCGGCTGGTCGTCACTTCCGACGGGAACGTGTGGTACGGGGATTACGCGCGCGGCTATCTCGGGCGCTACGATCCCGACAGCGGAAGCTTCGACGAATGGGCCCTGCCGGGAGGCGCCGGCAGCCGGCCCTACGGCATGGCGGTGGACCGCTCCGACCGCGTCTGGCTGGTGGAGACGGGCGTCTCGCCGAACCGGCTGGTGGGCTTCGACACGGACGAGGAGACGTTCGTCAGCGTGACGGACATCCCGAGCGGCGCGGGCGCGGTGCGCCACATGAGCTACCACGAGCCGACGGGCGAAATCTGGTTCGGCACGGACGAGAACACCATCGGCCGCGCGAAAGTGCACTGAGCGCCGAGCGATGCACGATTTGGCATCGGTCACGCACGTTCTCGGGTCGGGGCCG
>CAZBGV010000037.1:0-28225 GCA_964491485.1 uncultured Woeseiaceae bacterium
CCCGCCATGCGGGCGACCCGACCGCCCCCCGCCATGCGGGCGCCCGGACCACCGCGTCGCCCGCATGGCGGGCTCCTACGGGGCGCGCACGAGGTCGACCGGAAGCATGGGCGTGGAGAGCAGCTTCTCGAACCGCGCCCAGCGCCCGGCCTCGCTGTCCGCGCCGGCTTCCACCCAGCGCCGCACGAGATCCTCGCCGAAGTTGTAGTTGATGACGTAGCTGCGATACGTATCGAAGAAATCGACGCGCTGCTCCGCGCGCTCCTTTGATGCGAGCGTGTAATCGACCAGCCATTGCACCGCTTCCTCGCGGCTGATCGTCCCGTTCAGGTAATCGCGCGCGGCTTCGTTGCCCGCGTAGCTCAGCTCGTCCAGCAGGTCCAGCAGCCGGTAGTAGCGCTCCGCTTCCGCCGGGTCGAGGCCCGCGAGCGGAAACAGCTCGCGTTTCTCGAACTCGACCCGCTCGTCGCCGGGGAAGGCGAGGTCGATGCCGTAATTGCCGCTGCCTTCCGCGATCAGCGACTGCGGGCTGAACAGCGGATACAGCGAGAACTCGATCCAGCCCTTTTCCTCGACCAGGCGTTTCTCCAGCAGCGTGTTGAAGGTGTGATGGCCGGGATAGCCTTCGTGGCAGCCGAGCTCGACCGCCCGGCTCACGTAGATGGGCAGGCCGCGATTGATCTGGATCAGGCTGTGCGCGTTGCCCTGGTACCAGTTGTAGCCGGTCCACGGCTTGTCGGTCACGTACTCGATGCGGAAGGATTCGCCCTCGGGCGGGGTGATGTGCTCCAGCGTGCGGCGCCGGCACTCCGCGATCGCCGCCTCGAACACCGCAGGCAGCCGCTCGTCCGGCACGACGAACCGGTTGCGGAACTCGTCGACCCGCTCGGCGAGCTCGCCTTCGCCGGGCACGAGCCGGTCTATTTCCTCGAGCACCGCGGCGAAGTGTGCCGCGTCGTAGTCCGGAGCGGCGACACCGAAAATGCGGCGGGACTCCTCATCGAAGGGCAGCGTATCCCCGCGCTTCAGGTCGATGCGCGTGTCGAGCGCGCGCAGCCGCGCGAGCAGGCCCTCGATGCGTGCCTGGCGCTCACCGTCGCCGCCATCCGCGGCGAGCTCGCGCAGGCGGCCGGCCAGTTTTTCCGCGCGCGCGTCGATCTCGTCCAGGGACAGGTGGCCGGCTTGCGCGTCGTCGCGGATCGAATCCGGGCCGAACCAGGCATCGACGTGATTCGGATCGTGCAGGCCCATGGAGAGCTCGAGGAACAGGTATTCCCGTGCGAGTCCGTCGAGTACCTCGCCGGGGGCGGCGGGGCACAGGCCGCAGGCAAGGACCAGGATCGCTGCTGGCAGGCTCTTCATCACCGGTTTCCCCAATTGAGAGGCGGCACAGGATAGCACCCGCGCGATGCAGCCGCGCGGAGCGGCGGATGCTAAGATGACACCATGGTGCGACGTGAATCGCTGCAGTGGATCGTGCCGGTGGTGCTGGCCGTTGGCGTGGTCGTGGCGCTGTGGTTCTACTGGTACCGGACGCGCGCGCCGGAGCCGCCGCCGGAGCAGCCGCCGCCCGTCGCCCGGGAACCGGCCGAGGAGCGGCCTGCCGAGCCGGTGCACCCGCTGCCGCAACCCGCGCCCGAGGCGCAGGAAGAAGAGCAGCTCGAGCCGCTGCCTCCGCTCGATCGCAGCGACGAATACTTCGAAATGGAGCTCACCGACCTGTTCGGCAAACCGCTCGAGGAGCGGTTGGTCGACCAGCGCCTCATCGAGCGCATCGTCGCGACCGTCGACAACCTGCCGCGTGAGCACCTGGCCGAGCGTATCCGGCCGCTGACCGCCATACCCGGCAAGTTCGCGGTGCGCGACGGCGACGAAGGCGTTGTGAACGAGCGCTATACGCTCGATCCCGCCAACTACGATCGCTACGAGCCGCTCGTCGACATGATCGCGGAGACGAAGACGGCCGACATGGTCGAGCTCTATCGGCGCTTTTACCCGCTGCTGCAGAAAGCGTATGTCGACCTCGGCTATCCGGACGGTTACTTCAACGATCGCGTGGTGGAAGTGATCGATCACCTGCTCGCGACACCCGACGTCACCGGGCCGATCGAGCTGGTGCGCCCGAACGTGCTCTACGAGTTCGCCGATCCCGAGCTCGAGAAGCTTTCGAGCGGACAGAAAGCGCTGCTGCGCCTCGGCCCGGAGAACGCCGCCGTCGTCAAGGCGAAGCTGCGCGAGTTCCGCGAGCTCATCACTGCAAAACAATGAAGCTCGAGGCCCGGGACGGCTCCCGCCCGGCGGGCGGCCCGCGCGGCCTCGAGAACGTCGAACGAAGACGGTGACCCGCACTGTATGAGGGGGGAGACGATGCGAACCTGGCTTCTGGCACTGGCGTTTCTCGCGACGGCGGCCGTTGCGGAGGACAGGGTGTTACTCGGCTTCGATGCCGACGGCAGCAAGGCGCAACGGGAGCTCGAGGCGCGTTTCGATGCCGATCTCGACGCCGGCGATCTCGATCGCTGGCTGAAGCGCCTGTCCGCCCGCCCGCACCACGCGGGCTCGCAGGCGGGTCGGGAAAACGCGCAGTTCATCGCCTCGTTGCTCGAAGGCTGGGGCTTCGACGTCGCCGTCGAGGAATTCGACGTGCTGCTGCCGACGCCCAGGCAGCGGGTACTCGAGCTCGTGGCGCCAACGCGCTTCACCGCCTCGCTCACCGAGGAATCGCTGCCGGAGGATCCGGGGACCTCCATGCGCGCGGAGCTCCTGCCGCCGTACAACGCGTTCTCGATCGACGGCGACGTGGAGGCGGAGCTCGTGTTCGTGAACTACGGGCTGCCGGAGGATTACGAGATGCTCGCGCGCTACGGGATCGACGTGGCGGGCAAGATCGTGATCGCGAAATACGGCCATTCCTGGCGCGGCATCAAGCCGAAGCTCGCGGCCGAGCACGGCGCGATCGGCACGATCATCTACTCCGATCCCGCGGAAGACGGCTATGCCGTCGGCGACACCTATCCCGAAGGTCCGTACAAGAATCCGACGGCCGTGCAGCGGGGTTCGGTGATGGACATGCCGACCTACCCCGGCGACGTGCTGACGCCGGGGGAAGGCGCGACCGCGGATGCCGAGCGCCTCGATCGCGAAGAGGCGCCGACGCTCACCAAAGTGCCGGTGCTGCCGATCTCGTGGACCGACGCACAGCCGCTGCTCGAGGCGCTGGGTGGGCCGGTGGCACCTCCCGGCTGGCGCGGCGCGCTGCCCATCACCTATCACATCGGGCCGGGACCGGCGCGCGTGCATCTCGCGCTCGCCTTCGACTGGAACCGCATCACCGCCTATGACGTGATCGCGCGGCTGGAAGGCGAGGACTATCCCGACGAATGGGTGATCCGCGGCAATCACCATGACGGGTGGAACAACGGCGCCGCCGATCCCGTCGCGGGCCTCGTCTCCATGCTCGCCGAAGCGCGCGCGATCAGCCGCCTCGCGAAAGCGGGCGACCGGCCGGCGCGCACCGTGGTCTTCGCGGCCTGGGATGCGGAGGAGCCGGGCCTGATCGGCTCGACCGAATGGGCGGAAGCGCACGCAGCCGAGCTGCAGGAACATGCCGTCGCCTATTTCAACACCGATAGCACCGCGCGCGGTTTCCTCGGCATCGGCGGCAGCCACACGCTGGAGCATTTCCTGAACCAGGTGATGGCGGACGTGCCCGACCCGCAGACGGAGGAGTCGGTCAAGGCGCGGCTGCGCGCCTGGATGAAGGTGCACGCGGAAAACGGCAAGGAGCGCGCGGAGGCCGGGCGCGACGACTTGCGCATCGATCCGCTCGGCTCCGGGTCCGACTACACGCCGTTCCTGCAGCACTTGGGCGTAGCATCGGCGGACTTCGGCTTCGGCGGCGAAGGCGGAGGCGGCAGCTATCACACGATGTACGACACCTACGAGCATTACACGACCTGGCGCGATCCAGGTCTTACCTACGGCGTCGCACTTGCGCAGGTGACCGGCCGCGCGACGCTCCGGCTCGCCAATGCGCCGCGGCTGCCGTTCGAGTTCACCGCGCTTGCCGACAGCGTCGCTTTGTACGTCTCCGAGCTCGAGGACCTGGCGCGCAGCCTGCGCGAGGAGACCGAGCGCACCAACCGGCTGATCGAGGAAGGCGATTACGGGCTCGCGCTCGATCCCGAAAAGCAGCTCGGGCCGCCTGAGCGCAAGGAGCCGGTGCCGTACTTCAATTTCGCGCCACTCAAGAACGCCGCGGACCGTCTGCGTGCGGCGGCGGAGAATTATTCCGGGAAGGCGGTGGGCGCGCGCCCGTCACCGGAGCTCAATCGCCTGCTCTACACGAGCGAGCGCGTGCTGACGCGCCGCGAGGGCCTGCCGGGCCGGCCGTGGTACAAGCACTACGTCTATGCACCGGGGTTCTACACCGGCTACGGCGTGAAGACCCTGCCCGCCGTGCGCGAGGCCATCGAGCAGCGCCAGTTCGACGACGTCGAGGGGGCTGTGGCCGACGTTGCGGAGGTCCTGAACGCGATGGCCGCACGCATCGAGACCATCACGCGTGCGCTGTAATCCGGCTAGTCGCCGGCGATGAACCAGGCGAATTCCCAGCGGCCGTCGGCGCGCTGCCGAAAACCCGCGCGTCAGCCGTAGTAATCCTGCTGCCCGTCGGCGGCGGCGCTCGGCCAGATGTACCAGTGCTCGGCGGCGAGTGTGTCGCGTGCACATTCGCTGCCGAGAATTCCCACGAGGATATCCAGCCGCTCGGGCTCGGCGCGAAACGCCGCGAGCGCCCTGCGCGCGAGGGCTCGTGGCCGAAACTGTAGCTGAACGCGTCGGCCATGTGCGCGGACAGAGTGTCGTAATCACGCAGCGCGTCAGGTGAATTCCCGCAGGATTTCGAGCAGGCGGCCGATGTCGTTCTCGTCGTTGTAGAGGTACGGCGAGACGCGGATGGCATCGCCGCGGATGCTGACGTGCACGCGCCCGGCCGCCAGCCGTTGCGGGAGTGCCGGGGGCAGCCCGTCGGGCAGGCGGATGCCGACGATGTGGCCGACTCTCTTCGCGGGCGGCAGTACTTCGCAGCCCTGCGCCCGTGCTTCGTCGGCGAGCCGGTCGGTGAGGCGGCGCAGCGTGGCCTGGATGCGCGGCACGCCCCAGGCGAGCAGCTGTTCCAGTCCCGCGAGCGCCATCGGCGCGAGCACGAGCTGCGAAAACTCGCCCATGTCGAAACGCCGCGCGCCGCGCCGGTATTCGTCGGTGTAGTCGACGAGCGCGGCGAAGTTCTCGGCCCCGGCGCGCGTTGCCCACGAGTATTCGAGCGGCCGGCCGGTCTCGCGCCAGCGCGGCGCCGCGTACAGATAACCCAGGCTGTACGGGCCGAGCTGCCACTTGTAGCCGACCGAGACCAGGAAATCCGGCTGCACGGCCGCGAGATCCAGGGGCAGCGCGCCGAACGCCTGGCTCGCGTCCACGACCAGGGCGGCGCCGGCCTCCCGGGCGCGCTCGCCGACCGCGACGAGATCGACGCGGGCGCCGTCCGTCCAGTGGCAGTACGGCAGCGCGACCACGGCCGTCCTGTCGTCGATAGCTTCGAGCACCGCGCCGGTCCAGTCGTCGCCGGGTTCTCTCCTCACGGTGGAGAGCTCCGCGCCGCGCTCGCGCGCGAGCTCGCGCCACGCGTACACGTTCGACGGAAAGCCCTCGTGCAGCACCACGATGTTCTGACCGCGCCGAACGGCCACGTTGGCCGCCGCGATCGCGATGCCGTAGCTCGCCGCGGGAACGAGCGCGACCCCGTCGGGGTCAGCTTCCATGAGGCGTGCGGCGGCGGCGCGCAGCGCCTCCGCGGCGTCGAACCAGTTGGCGTCGGTGAACGTCCACGGAGCGGCCTTCCGGCGCACGGCTTCGACGCCCGTCGCGGTGGCGGCTTTCAGCTGCGGCGACATGTAGGCGCAGTTGAGGAAGGTGACATCGGAGGGGATGTCGAACAGTGCTCGCTGCCCGGGAAGGACGTCGGCGGTGCGGCTGCTCATGATTGCGACTCGTGACCGTTCAGGTGACGTTCATGATACGCGGGCCGGCGCCGCAAGCGTCATGGCACGACGCGCGGTGCGAGACGGGCCGACGGAGCAGCGGGTTCAGGCTCGATTCATCGTGACCGCGCTCAAATGACGTCACAACGGGGTCGTGCACGAGGTGCAGAGATGGACGCTCGAACTGCGATTGGCGGCAAGGCGCTGCTGGTGTTCCTGCTCACCGGCGGGCTGGCGGCCGCGGCACTCGGGGAGGAGCCACCGAGGACGTCGGCAACGAAGCACTACGTCGAAGGCGCACGCGAAGGGCGCGCGCCGACCGCCGTGAGCGAGGACCGCTACGGCGCCTTGACGACCGAGGGCACTCGCACAGAGCCGGGCAAGCAGCCGATGCGGAACGGCAAGCCCGGGGAATCGACGCTGCAATCGATTCACAGCAACGACTTCTGGTTCTTCGCCGCAGACGTCGTGCTGTTCGGCGACGACGATCGCGACGGCTTTTTCCACGGCATCGACCTCGTGTTCGACGCGGACACGATCTTCCGGACCGCCGAGGTCTACGCGGTGTTGTACCTGAGCCTCGAGGGCGGGCCCTGGAACGAATACGCGACCACGGAGGACTTCACGATCTTCGGCGCCACCAGCGACGACGAGTTCGGGGTGGTGACCGAGCTCCAGTCCGGCTATCCGCGCGGCAGCTACGACGTCCTGATCGAGCTGTACGATGCCTTTGACGGCAGCTTCCTCGCGAGCATCGGCCCGGCCGATACCTCCGAGCTGGGACTCCTGCCGCTCGAGGACTTCGGGCGCGATGACCCGCACAGGCACCATCGCCGCCATCATGGCGGCGGCGCCGCCGGCGTCCCGTGGCTCGCGCTGCTCGCGCTCGCGGCGCTGCGGCGGAGATTTTTCAGCTCGCCGGCCGGGCGAGCGGCACGGCGCGCGCGGTGCGCATGACCTTGCGTGCCCAGGCAGACAGCGAGTCGAAGCAGGCGTACAGCGCGGGGACGATGAGCAGCGAGACGATCGTCGAGAAGGTGAGCCCGCCGATGATCGTCCGCGCCATCGGGAAGTAGGCCGGGCCGTCGCCGCCGACCTGGGTGGTGCTGACCGCAAGCGGCGCGAGGCCGACGACCGTCGTGGCGACGGTCATGAGAATCGGGCGCAGGCGGTCGCGGCCGCCGGCGACGATCGCCGCGTTACGGGCCATGCCCTGGCGGCGCAGCTGGTTGACCCGATCGATCAGGACGATGCCGTTGTTCACCACGACGCCGATCAGGATCATGATGCCGATCGACGCCATGAACGTGAACGTGGTGCCGGTCGCGGCGAAGAACAGGAACACGCCGAACACGGAGAACACGATCGAGCCCAGGATGATCGAGAACGGGAACAGCAGCGATTCGAACAGCGCGGCCATCACGAGGAAGATGCAGGCGATACCGAGCAGGATGTTCTGCAGCATCATCTGCTGGGTCTCGTCCTGGCGCTCGAAACCCTCCCCGAACTTCCAGGTGTAGCCGGGCGGCAGCTCGAACTCGTTCATCAGCTTCTCGACCTTCGGCTGCACGTCGCTCATGCCGGTGCCGTCGGCGAGGTTGGCTCGGAGCACCACGGCCGTCTGCCGATCGGTCCTGCGGATCGTGTCGGGGGAGGGGGCCACGTCGAGCTCGGCAATGCTGCCGAGCGTGATGCGCCGCCCGCCGGCGGTGAAGAGCGGCAGCCCGGCGAGCTGATCGATGCTCTGCTTGTCGCTTTCGCGGAACGCGAGCCGCACCTCGACCTCGCCCTGGTCGCCGCGGAACTCGCGCAGGTTCTGCCCGCGCATCGCGATCGCGATCGCCTCGGCCACCTCCCTGGAGGAGAGGCCGACGGCGGCGGCACGCACCCGGTCCACGGTGACCCGCACCTCGCGGCGGCCGGATTCCGCATCGGAACGCACGCCCTGCAGCCCGCCGACCGTCGACAGCACGCGCACCACGTCTCGGGCGAGCTCGTTCAGCCGTTCCGTGGAATCGCCCGAAATCTGCAGGCTGAAGCCCTCGCCGCCGCCCTGCTGCTCGAACTCGAAGCTCGGCTTGCCGATCGCGATCGCGGGCAGCCCCTTCTGCACGCGCTCGATCACCTCCCGCGTGCCGAGCGTCGCCTCGTTTTCATCCGTGAGCAGGATGACGGACTGGGCGAATGCCGGCTCGTAGTACGTATAGACCGAGCGGACGTCGAGCTCCTCGCGGTGACCGAGCAGCCAGCCCTCGACGGTCCCGACGGCCGCTTCCACCTGCTCGAGCGGATGCTCGCCCTCGATGTGATAATTCATGTAAAGGCGCCGTCCGGCCTCCTGCGGGAAAGCGTCGAATTTCACGAGCTGGAGCAGGAGCGGCAGCACGCCCGTGACACAGACCAGCACGATGCCGAGCGTGGTCCACCACGGATGCACGAGAATCCATTCCAGGCTGCGCGCGTAGCGCCGGGTCAGCCGCTGGATCCAGGCGCCCTCGGCCGCCGGCGGCGGCGGGGGAATGCGGGCAGCCAGCATCGGTACCAGCGTCTGCGCGACGATGAGCGAGGTCACGAGCGCCACGATGATCGTCACGGACACGTGCGTGAGGAAGATGCTGATGTCGGTCTTGGCGCCGAACATGACCGGCACGAACACGATGATCGTGGTCGCGGTGCCGGCCAGCACCGCGAGACCCACCTCGCGGACGCCCGAGAGCGTCGCCTCGAACGGTCGTGCCGGATCCTGCGCGCGGCGGTGGAATATGCTTTCCACGATCACGACGGCGTTATCGACCAGCATGCCTACTGCGAGCATGAGCCCCATCATCGTCAGGATGTTCAGGCTCAACCCTGCGAAGTAGAGGACACCCAGGGTGATCGTCAGGGAAAACGGAATGCAGGCCGTGACGATCAGCGTCGACGGCAACTGCCGCAGGAACACGTAGAGCATCACGATCGCGAGCAGTGCGCCGATCAGTCCCTCTTTCAGCAGGTCGGACAGCGACTCGCGCACGTTGTCGGCCTGGTTGTCCAGGGCCAGGATGTTGATGCCCTGCATCTGCGGCAGCTCGCTGATTCTCGCGACTTCCGCCATCACGCGGTCCGTCACCTCCACCATGTTCGCGCCGGTGGATTTGCTGACGGCGATGCCGACCGCCGGGGAGCCGTCGAGGCGACGGCCGTAGTCGCGTTCCGGGCTGCGAAGCTCGACGCTCGCCACGTCGCCGAGACGCAGCCCATGGCCGTCGATCACGATGTTCTCGATGTCCTCGATCGACGCGAACTCGCCGCGCGGCCGCACGCTGAAGCGCTGCCCGCCGTCGGTGATCCGGCCGGCGCTGACCGCGAAGTTGCTGCGCTCCAGCAGCGCTCTCAGGCGGTTGATCGCGATGCCGTGCGCCGCCAGCCGGTCGGAATCAAGCAGGATCCGGATCTCCAGCGGGTCGATGCCCTGCAGCTCGACCTTGGAGACGCCTTCGACGCGCTCGAGCGGACGCTTCACGAGCCGCTCCAGCATCTCGTAGCTGTGCGACAGGTCGCGCTCGCTCGAGATCCTGAGCTGCAGGATCGGCTGGTCGGCGAACGAGCCGGTGAACACGAGGATGCGGCGGACGTCCTCGGGCAGCGCGTGGCGGATCCCGTCCACCTTGGCGCGCGCCTCGATGCCCTTCGTACCCATGCTCTGGCCCCAGTCGAACTCCAGCTGGATCTGCGACTGGCTCTCACTGGACGTCGATTGCATCTGCCTGACGCCCGAAAGCGTGGCGAGCGCTTCCTCGACCGGGCGGGTGATCAGCCGCTCGACTTCCTCGGGTGTCGAGCCCTCGTACGGGATCAGCACGAAGATCCCGGGGAACTCGATGTCGGGGAACTGCTCGAGCGGCAGCAGGCGCGACGCGATCAGTCCGACCAGCGTGCACGCGACGAAGATCACGACGGTCGTGATCGGGCGCCGCATGGCGATTTCCGTGTGCTTCACGGCGTCAGGCGGGAGCTTCGGCGGCAGCTTGCCGCTCCGCGGCGAATGCCTTGCGGTCGAGCAGCGAATAGACCACCGGGATGACGACGAGCGTCAGCAGCGTCGAGACGGACAGGCCGCCGATCACCGTGATGGCCATCGGGGTGCGCACCTCGGCGCCTTCGCCGATGCCGAGGGCCATCGGCGAGAGCCCGAGCACCGTCGTCAGCGTCGTCATCAGGATCGGCCGCAGCCGCGCGCGCCCGGCGTCGAGGATGGCGTCGTGCTTGCCGACGCCGCGCGCCCGGGTCTGGTTGATGCGGTCCACGAGCAGGATGGCGTTGTTCACGACGATGCCGGCCAGCATGATGACGCCGATGAAGGCGACGACGTTGACCGTCGTCCCGGTGATGAACAACGCGAGCACCGCGCCGACCAGCGCCAGCGGTATCGTGAACATGATGACGAACGGGTGGACCAGGGATTCGAATTGCGATGCCATCACCAGGTACACCAGGAACACCGCGAGCACGAGCGCGAACTGCATCGAGCGGAACGAAGCCTGCATCTCCTCGTTCTGGCCGGACACCGTCGCCGTCACGCCGGGCGGCATCGGTATGTGCGAGATGACCCGGCGCGCCTCGGCGGCCGCGGTGCCGAGGTCGCCGTACGCAATGTTGGCCATGATCAGCGCGACCCGCTCCTGCGCGACGCGCCGGATCTCCGCCGGGCCGCGCGAGACACCCACGGCCGCCACGGACTCGAGCGTAACGGGGTGCTCCGCGGCCGGGTTCACGATGAGCTGCCGGATTTCCTCGATGCTCGCGTCGCGCGTATCGACGCTGCGCACGAGCACGTCGATCTTCTTGTCGCGCCAGGTGTAACGCGTGGCGAGCTCACCGCGCACGTTCGCGACCACCCGGTCCGCGATGTCGCGTACCGCGAGACCGAGCTTCGCGGCGCGCTCCTGGTCGAACACGATCTGGATCTCGGGATTGCCGGTCTCGACCGTCGTCTCGATGTCGGTGAAGCGGTCGGAGGCCGCCAGCGCCTGCAGGATGCGGTTGTTGACGGCAGCGAGCGCGTCGAGATCGTAGCCCGCGACCTCGATCGAGAGGGGGCGCGAGAAGGTCATGAGCCCCGGGCGCCTGAATTCGTACTGCACGCCCGGCAGGCGCGAGAGCTCCTCGCGCAGCGCGGCCATGACGGCCTCTTCGTCGGCGCGGCCGGACCCCGGCTTCAAGGTCACGTTGAGCGTGCCCGTATTCTCGCCCGCCTCGACCGGGTTGGCGTCGAGCCGGTTACCCGTGCCCGCGACCGAGTAGGTGAGCTCGATGCTTTCGAGATTGCCGGTCGCCCGCTGCGCGGCGCGGATGATGCGATCCGTCTCGACGAGCGGCGAGCCC
This sequence comes from uncultured Woeseiaceae bacterium, assembly GCA_964491485.1. Classification (GTDB taxonomy): domain Bacteria; phylum Pseudomonadota; class Gammaproteobacteria; order Steroidobacterales; family Woeseiaceae; genus IDS-8. Next base: position 11,403 of record CAZBGV010000037.1, read on the forward strand.
GGCGCGAGCCTGAGGTCGACGCTGAACTCGCCCTGCGCGAGCTGCGGAATCAGCTCGGTGCCGAGGTGCGGCACGAGCAGCATGCTGCCCGCGAACATCAGGGCGGCCGCGCACACCACGGCCGCCCGGTGCCCGAGCGCCCACGCGAGCAGCCCGGCGTAGCGCCGCTCGGCTGCCTGTTCCAGGCGGCCGAACAGCCACACTACGGGCCGCATGAGCAGGAAGGCGAGGCGGCCGATCGTCCTGCACAGCCACGCGATGCCGCGGACCGCCCGCGCGACGCCGCGCGTGAAGCGGCCCGGCGCCGTCGGCTCTCCCGTTTCCGGCACGTAACGCGCCCCCGTGCCCAGCGCCGCCAGCATCGGGATCAGCGTGAGCGCGACCGCGAGCGAGAGCACCAGCGAGAACGAGACGGTCAGCGCCTGGTCGCGAAACAGCTGGCCCGCGATGCCGCTGATGAAGACCATGGGGAAGAACACGGCGACCGTCGTGAGCGTCGAGGCGACCACCGCACCCGCGACTTCCGACGTCCCCGCCTGGGCCGCGTCCAGGGGCTGGTACCCGGCTTCCCGCTTGCGGGCGATGCTGTCGAGCACGACGATGGCGTTGTCGACCAGCATGCCGATGGCGAGGGCGATGCCGCCGAGCGACATGATGTTCAGTGACACGCCGTTCGCGTACATGAGCAGGAACGTGCCGATGACAGAAATCGGGATCGCGAGCGAGATCACGACCGTGGAACGCGCGTTGCGCAGGAACCCGTACAGCACGAAGATGGCGAGGATGCCGCCCGAGACCGCGGCGGAGCTCACCTCGTCGATGGCGGCCGCGATGAATTTCGACTGGTCGTAGATCCTGACCAGCTCGAGATCGTCCGGAAGCGTCTTTCCGATCGCCTCGAGCCGGCTCGCAAGCCTCCTCGCGACCTGCACCGTGTTGGCATCGCCTTCCTTGTACACGGCGAGCTCGACGGACTCGCGGCCGTTCACACGTGTGATCGCCTCGCGCTCCTTGTAGCCGCGCGTGACCGTGGCGACGTCCCGCAGGTACACCGGCCGGCCGCCGACGTTGGCGATGATCGCATTGGCGAACCCGTCCACCGTCTCGAACTCGTTGATGGTGCGCACGAGGAAGCGCTGGCTGCCTTCCTCCAGCCGGCCGCCGGAAAGGTTGACGTTCTCCGCGCGGATGCGGCTCGCGACCTCGCCGATCGTGAGGCCGAGCTGCGCGAGCTTCTCCTGGTCCACGCGGATCTCGACCTCGTCCTCGAGGCCGCCGCTCACCTTCACGGCGGCGGTGCCTTCCTCGGCCTCGAGATCGTTCTTGATGCGGTCCTCGGCGAGGCGGCGCAGCGCCTTGAGCCCGGCCTCGCTGACCGCGGCATCCGCCTCGGTCTCCTTGCGTAGCAGGCCGAGCCGCAGGATCGGCTCGGACGACGGGTCGAACCGAAGCAGCAGCGGACGGCTCGCCTCCAGCGGCAGCTCGATGACGTCGATCTTCTCGCGCACGTCGACGCCGGCGATGTCCATGTCGGTGCCCCACGCGAACTCCAGGGTGACGTCGGACTGGCCGGAGCGCGACACGGAGCGCACCAGCCGCACGTTGCGAATGACGCCGACGGCTTCCTCGATCGGCTTGGTGAGCAGGTTCTCGACCTCGAGCGGCGCCGCCCCGGTCAACTCGGTGCGCACCGTGATCGTCGGATACGAGATGTCCGGGAGGAGGTTCACGTTCAGGCGCGAAAGCGACACGATCCCGAACAGCGCGACCGCGACGGTGCACATCGCCACCGTGACGCGACGCTCGGTGGCAATGCGGATCAGGCCCCTCACGAGGTCACCCTAGTGGTCCTGGCCGGCGGCGGAAGTGCCGCCGCTCGCCAGGGTACCGGCCGTCGCGGTGTCGTTGATCACGCTGACGCGCGATCCCTCCTTGAGGCCGGCCTGGCCGACGAGCACGAAGCGCTCGTTCTGGCCAAGTCCGTCGAGGATCTCGACGCGGCCGGCGTTCGCGTAACCGGTCTGCACGCTGCGCCGATGGGCGGTGCCTTCCTCCACGACGTACACGATCGACTCGCCGGCGTCTTCCAGGATGGCGCTGCGCGGGATCTGCAGCGCGTTCACGTGGGTGTCGTAGACGACGTCGACCCGCCCGAACATGCCCGGACGCAGCCGGCGGGTCGGATCGTCGATCTCGATCGTCACCTTGAACGTGCCGGTCGCCGGGTCGATGACGGGGCTGATGCGCGCGACGATGCCCTGGAAAGTCACGTCCCGCTGCGCGTCCACGTGCAGCGTCGCCGACTGGCCGGCCGCGAGGTTCCGGTATTCGCGCTCGGGCACGTGCAGGTAGGCGATCAGCGGCTCGAGGCTCGTCACATGGAAAACGGGGGCGTCGACGGGCAGGGTGTTGCCCACCTTGATCAGGCGCTCGTCGATCACGCCGTCGATGGGCGCGCGGATCTCCGTATAGCTGAGCTGGAGCTTCGTCAGGTTGAAGCTCGCCCGCAGCGCTTCCGTCTCGTAGAGGATCTTCTCGAAATCCCCCTGGCTGATGATGCCGCGCTCCTTGAGATCGACGTTGCGCGAGTAATCCCGCTCGAGCTTGCGCAGGTTCGCTTCCGCCTGCTGCATCTCGTAGCGCAGGCGCTCGCCGTCGAGCCGCGCGAGCACCTGGCCTTCGTGCACGGCCTGGCCCTCCTCGACCAGGATTTCCAGCACCTCGCCCCCGACCTTGGCGACCACCTGCGCCTCGGCAAAGGCCTCGATCGGCGCCGTGCTGGAATACACGGCGACGATGTCGCCGCGGGTGGCCGTGGCCGTTTCCACCGGGATCGCGGGCGCCTCGTCTTTGTTCTCCGCCCCCGCTTTCGAAGCGGCGTCGTCACCGCCCCGGCACGCGGTGAGCGCGAGCGCCGCGAAGATGGCCCCGGCCATTCGGATCGACATCGTGTGTCCGCCCATCGCTCGTTGCCTCAGCTCTGTGTGTCCCGACCGTCGCTCGCCGCGACCGGGCTGCCGTCGCGCAGGCTGCCCTGGCCCGCGATCACCACGGCATCGTTCGCCGCGAGACCGCCGGTGATTTCCGTGAGGTCACCGCGGCCGATGCCGATCTCCACCGGCCGGCGCCAGGCGGCGCCGTCGCGGACGACGTACACCACGTCCTTGCCGTCCTCGCGCAGCAGGGCGCGTGTCGGAACGACCAGGGCCTGCTCGTGAGTCTCCCAGGCGATGGCGAAGCGTCCGAACATCCCCGGCGCCAGCACACCGTCCGCGTTGTCGACGTAGATCGTGGCGCGGAACGAGCCGTTGGCGGTATCGATGGTCGGGCTGACGCGGTCGATGCTGGCCGCAACGCGCGCGCCGGGCAGCGCGTCGACCGTGATCGTGACATCCTGGCCTTCGCGGATGCGCCCGACCTGGCTCTGCGGGATGTAAAGCTCGGCGACCAGCCGCCGGGTGTCGGCGATGCGGAACGCGGGCTCGCCTGCGGCGAGCCGCCAGCCCACCTTGACGCGCCGCTCCGCCAGCACGCCGTCGATGGTGGCGCGGATCGTCGTGTGCTCGAAGGCGAGGCGCTTCAGCTCGAAGGTCGCCGCGAGCGCGTCGCGATCGTACTGGCAGGTTTCGAACGCGGCGGCGCTGATCAGGCGGCGCTCGCGCAGGCGCGCCGCGCGCGCGAGCTCGCGCTCGGCCCGCTCGAAGTCGGCGCGCGCTTTGCGCATCTCGAGGCCCGCACGCTCGCCGTCGAGGCGCGCGAGCGGCTGGCCCGCGCGCACGCGGTCGCCTTCCTCGACGAGGATCTCCACGACCCGGCCTGCCGCCCGCGCGGGAACGACGGCGTCGCGATCCGCGGTCAGCGGGGCGGTGGCCGCGAACAGGGCGGCGATGTCGGTCCTCGCCGGGAGGGCCACCTCGACCGGCAGCGGGACCGCGGTATCGTCCCTGACCGCCCGCGCCTCGCCGGTCTGGCAGGCGCAGGCGAGGAGCCCGGAGGCACCGGCCACGATGAGAACGAGCAGTCGATATCGCATGTCGGCGGTCCTTTGCAGTCGATCCCGATCGATTTACTGTTGTAGTTGAGTATAACAGTAGATAACTCCGACGCAAGCGCGCCGCGGGCGCGGCGGCGGGCCCGGCGTCGGGAAGCGGGTCGCGGAGATCAGATGCCGGGAGACGGGATTGCGGATGCGCCGGCCGGCCGGCCGGGGAGCGGCGGCCCGCCGGGCGCGGCGGCGGGTTTCAGTTGAAGTACTGCAGCAGGAACGGGTTCATCAGGCGGTTGTCGGGATCGAGCTGGCGGCGGATCCGGCGGAAGAAGTCGAGCCGGCTCCCGAACGCCTCGCGGCAGTAGGCGGCCGCGAGGCCGCGCGTCTGGTTGAAGAAGGGCATGCCGCCCCATTGCTGGGCGAACTCGGCGAAATCGAGCACGAAATCCTCCCAGCCCCTGGCCTGCGTCGATACCGCAGAGAGGGCGAACATCGGCTCGTCGAACGAAGGCGACAGGAGCGCCGAGCGGTCGCGGGCGACGCGGAAACCCAAAGTCGGCAGGTCGCAGCGGAATCCCGATTGCTTGCGCAGCCTGAGGCAGAACTCCCGATACGCCTGCACCACGATCGCGAAATCCGCGGCCGGGAACACCCAGGTCGAATAGTTCAGCGCCGGTTGCCGGTCGGCACGGTCGCCGTGCGGCGCGGCGGTCGCGTTGCTGCCGGAGCTCACGAAGCGGTTGTTGACGATGCCCTGCGTCATGCGACTGATCTCGTCGATGATCCGGTAACGCACGCCGGAGACCGGCACGATGCGGTTGAGCGACTTGAATACGTGCGGCAGGACCGTGCTCTCACCCCAGTCCTTGATCTTCCACGGGATGCGGTGCGTGACCGCCGGCTCGCGCGTGTAGCGGCGCAGGTCGAGATAGACGCGGTCGCGGAACGGCATCAAATAGAACTTGACGCCGATGTCCGTGCGGCAGAGCCGCTCCGCCGCCGCGGCGAATTGCTCGATCGTGCAGCGGCGATGCGCGACGGCGAACGGTGTGATCGGGCGCACCTTGAGCGTGATCTCGCAGATCGTCCCCAGCATGCCGTAGCTCAGGCGGAACGCGTTCAGCAGGTTCTGCTTGTCACGCGAAATCTCGAGCAGGCGGCCGGAAGGAGTGATGACCTTCATCGACAGCGCCTGTGCGGCGAAGAAGCCGCCGTCGCTGATGTTGGGGCCGATGCAGCCGCCCGCGATCGCGCCGCCCACGGTGCGTCCCGCGAGGTCGTGACCGCCCGCGAGCTCGAGCCCGTGATGGGCGAGGGCGCTCGCCAGCCGCCCGAGCCGCACGCCGGGCTGCACGACGGCGGTATCCTCGTATGCGTCGATGTTGACGATCTCGTCGAACGCCGACATGTCGATCACGGTGCCGGCAGTCGCGGCGATGCAGTCGGTGGACGAGCTTCCTGCGCCCATCGGGCGGAACGGCGGCGCATACGGCGAGCCCGGCGCCAGGCATTCGCGCAGCTCTTTCAGCGTGCGGGGACGGATCACGGACGGCGGCATGACCGCGCGTCGATTGAAACGCGCGGAATCGCGCAGCTTCAGCTGTTTGGCAGGCATCTACCTGAGCTCCCTGGCCGATACGAGGCAACGCTCGCAAGCGGACCCGCAGCGGGGAAGCGCAGGGGCGGGCGGCGGGCAAATCGGGTACCCTGCCGCGACGCAATGCCGGTGAGATCGCATCGGCAACCCCGCTGTCATAGGTTTCCCCTTAGACCGGTGGCTTTGCGACCCCCTCTTTCGAAGGGTGTGCCTTTTTCGAACGCCCGCAGATCGTTGCACACCCCTCGGACGGGGTCAACGCGGAAACGGAAGCGGTCGGAAATTGTCAAATCGAAATTCATCCGTCCGGACAACAAAAGGAACAACGTGATGCCAAACGTCTCCCGGTTTTTGCTCGCCGTTACCCTGGTCGCCCTCGCCGCGCCGGCGCTGCCGGCGGAGCCCGCGGCTCCGCGCAGCATTTCGGTCACCGGGCAGGGCGCGGCGTCGGGCAAGCCCGACATCGCGACCCTCGACGCGGGCGTACAGACGTTCGCCGCCACGGTCGTCGAGGCGAGCCGCGACAACCAGGCGGTCGTGGACCGGATCTTCGCGGCGCTGGAGAAGCAGGGCATCGCGGAGAAGGACATCCAGACGGCCAACTACAGCATCTGGCCCGAGCAGCAAATGCCGCGCGGCGAGACGAGCGGCACGCCGCGCATCACCGGTTACCGCGTCTCGAATACGGTGCACGTCAAGGTGCGTGACATCGAGGCGGTCGGCAAGGTGCTCGCCGCGGTCACCGATGCCGGCGCGAATTCCGTGAACGGCATCCAGTTCGGCGTGGAGAATACCGATGCGCTCGAGGCCGAGGCGCGGCGGCTCGCCATGGCCGATGCCCGGAGCAGGGCGCAGTCGCTCGCCGAGCTCGCGGGCGTCGAGCTCGGGGAGGTGCTCACCCTCTCGATGTCGAGCAGCCCGGGCTATCCGCGCCCCTACGCCATGGCCCGCATGGAGATGGCGGACGCGGGCGCGCCGGTTCCGGGCATCGCGCCGGGAGAGCAGAGCGTCATGGTGAGCCTGCACGTGACCTACGCGATTCGTTGATGCGGGCGCGCCCGGGGCGCTGGCAGTCAATTTTGCAGTGCGTCTTGCGGCGGCGGCGGCGCGTCGAGCCCGCGCCAGGCGGCCCCGCGGCATCCCTCTTGTAAGATTCGAGCATGCAGCCTGTTCCCTCGCCAACTGCGCCGGCCGGCGCTTCGTGGTTTGCGGCCTGCGCGACGCGCCTGGCGTGGCTGCTTCTTCTGCTCGCCGGGTCGGCGGCTGCCGACGAGCTCGAGTACCGGATCACCGGCGTGAGCAACGCGATCCTCGCCAACGTGCAGAGCCACGTCGAGCAGTTCGGGCTCGGCACCCGCCACGTCATACCGGGCCAGTTCGAGGACCGGATCGATGACGCAAAGGAGCGCGCCCGCGCGGCGCTGAAACCTTTCGGCTATTACCATCCGACGATCACCGCGAAGATCGTCGAGGCAGGCAAGAACCGCTGGCGGCTCGAGATGCGCATCGCGCCGGGGCCGCCGGTGCGGGTGAAAACCGCCCGCATCGACGTGCGCGGCCCGGGCAGCGGGATAGGCGAGCTCATGGCCTGGCAATCCGGCTGGCCCCTCGGGCCGGGCGCGGTGCTGAACCAGCAGGTCTGGGAGCGCCAGAAGGAAGCCGCGCTCGACGTCGCCCACTCGCAGGGCTACCTTTCCGCGGAGTTCACGACCCACGCGATCCGCATCGACCTCGTACGCAACGAAGCCGAGCTCGAGCTCGTTCTCGAGACGGGCCCGGAGGCGTTTTTCGGCACCGTGCAGTTCCGCCAGGACGTCGTGGATCCGGACGTGCTCGCCGATATACCGCGCTTCGAGACCGGTACGCCTTACCGCAGCGATCTCGTGGACAGCTTGCGGCTCGACCTGTGGCAGACCGGTTACTTCACCGACATCGAGGTGGTCGAGGAGAAGCAGCTCGAGCGCACGCCGCCGCTCGTGAACATCGTGGCGAACCTGTCGTCCTCGCGCCGCGACACCTACCAGGGCTCGCTCGGGGTAGGCACCGATACGGGCATCCGCACGCAGGTCTTCTGGAGCCGCCAGCCCGTCTCGCGCAGGGGCGACCGGCTGGACGTCGGCATCGGTTACCAGGAGATCGACGACGAGTTCTCGGTGCGTGCCGACTACCGCATTCCGCGCGGCGGCCAGGGACGCCAGTACTGGGTCTCGAGCTTCAACCTGCAGCGCGACAAGCAGGATCTCGAGGTCAAGCGCGACGAAGACGACGAGGACTTCATCACGCTGGCACCGGGCACGGTCAACGACCGGTTCCTGCGCCTCGGCCGCCTCATCGTGCGCAATCGAGAGCTCGGCAAGGACCAGGTGTTCGAGACGCAGTTCATCCAGTACCTGCGCGAGTCCTACAACTACGACCCGGGTCCCGACGCCGACCCGTCCGTGCTGCGCCTCGTCGACGACCCGGAGTTCGCTCCGCTGTTCCGCGACACCGTGCGCACGCTGGCCGTCGGCGTCGATTGGGACTGGCCGTCGATCCGCGGCAGCGGCTTCTATACCGACGGGCATCGCGAGCGGGCCTGGCTGTTCACCTCGAACGACCTGTGGGGCTCCGACCGCGAGTTCACGCAGCTCTATCTCTCCACCCGGCGTACCTGGCTGCGCGGCGAGCGCTGGAAATACCTGTTCCGCGCGGAGGTCGGGGCGACGGACGCCGAAGTGCGCAAGGCGACGCTCAACCTGGACGGCGAGCCGTTCGAGCTGTCGGTCACGGCCCTGCCCACGCAATACCGTTTCAAGGCCGGCGGCGGCGACAGCGTGCGCGGTTATGCCTTCGAGCAGCTCAGCAACAACGACATCGGCTCGAACAACCTGGTCGCGCTGAGCGGAGAGGTCGAGATGCGCATCCTGCCGAGCTGGTCGGTCGCGGCTTTCTACGACGTCGGCAACGCCTTCAACGAATGGAGTGAGTTCGAGCTGCGCCAGGGAGCGGGCGTCGGCATACGCTGGTACAGCATCGCGGGTGCGGTGCGCCTCGACTTTGCCCAGGCGCTGGACGTCGAAGGCCACCCCTGGCGCATCCACTTCAGCATCGGCTCGCCGCTGCTGTGATCGCCCGCCCGCTCAAGCTTGCCGCGGCGGGCAGCGGCCTCGCCGTCTTCGCCGTGGCCGCCGCGGCGTTGGCTTTCACGGCCTGGGTGCTGCACACGGAGTCCGGGACGGCGTGGGCGTGGCAACGGATCGTCGCGGCCGTGCCCGGCGAGCTCACCGCCGGGACCCTCGGCGGCAGTTTCGCGGGCGGCGTGCACGTCACCGGCCTGCGCTACGCCGCGCCCGGCATCGACATAGGGCTGGAGCGGCTCGAGCTCGAGCTCCATCCCGGCCTCTTCCCGCCATCGCTCACGGTCGAGGTGCTGGATGCAGCCGGGGTCGACGTGCGCTTGCCGCCGCCCTCGCCCGAGGCCGAGCCCGGGCCGCCGTTCTCGCCGGAGCGCCTCGCGCTGCCGTTCGAGCTCGTTCTCGAAGACGTCCGCCTCGAGCGCTTCGCGCTTGCGAGCGCGGACGGCGGCGTGCTGCTCGCGATCGATCGCGCCGCGCTCGCGGGACGCTGGTACGAGACGATCACGCTGTCGAAGCTCGACGTCGAATCGCCGCAGGGCTCGCTCGCCGGCGAAGCCGCGCTCGCCTTGCGCCGGCCGTTCCTGGCGGATGCCGCGCTCGACGTCCGCTACCCGCTCGCGCTCGGCGGTAACACCGTGCCGCTCGCGTTCCGTGCCCTCGCATCCGGCAGTCTCGACGATCTCGACGTGCGGCTCGAAAGCGCAAAGCCTGCCGTGCTCGTGAAGGGCGTGCTGCACGACCTCCTCGGCGAGCCGGCGTGGGCGCTCGAGGCGCAGAGCCCGGCGCTCTCGTGGCCGCTCGAGTCAGCTGCGCCGAGCGTCACGGCAAGCGACCTCGTCGTCGCGTCGCGCGGCTCCGCCTCCGGCTACACGCTCTCGGGCATCGGCACCCTGTCCGCGCCCGAACGCCCGGCGCTGCGTTTCGAGCTCGCAGGCCGCGGCGACACCCGCGGCCTCGAGATCGAGCGCCTCGCGGTCGCCGGCCCGCCGCTCGCGGGCGAGGCGCAGGGTGCGCTCGGCTGGGTGGACGGCTTCACCGTGCGCGGTACGGCGGACGTGGCGCGCTTCGACCCGGCCGCGCTCACGGCGGCGTGGCCCGCCGGCATGCCGGTCACGGCGCGCGCGGCCGGCGCGTTCCGCCCCGGGCGCCTCGAGCTCGAGACCGTCGAGGCGGCGGTGCGGGGCACCTCGCAGACGGTTTCCGCGTCCGGCGTCGTCGACCTCGCGAACGGCGTCGTGGATCTCGATCTCGGCTGGCACGGCCTCCGCTGGCCGCTCGCGGGCCCGGCGCCGCGCGTCGAGAGCGCGCAGGGCCAGGTCGCCGTCAGCGGCCGCCCCGACGCCTGGACCCTCGACGGCCGCCTCGCGCTGGCCGCGCCCGGGCTGCCGGCCGGCACCTTCGAGCTCGCCGGCCACGGCACGCGCGAGGAAGCCACGGTGATCATCGAGGACAGCGAAGTGCTGGGAGGCCGGGTTGCGGGCCGCGTGCACTACGCCCTGCCGGACGGCGGCCGCTGGGTCGCGACGCTGTCGGCCCGCGACGTGGAGACGGGGCCGCTGCTGCCCGACTGGCCGGGCACGGTGAGCGCCGAGCTCGCCACCAGCGGGCGGGTCGAGCCGCTCGAGGTCACGGTCGATTTCGAGCAGCTGTCCGGCAGCCTGCGCGGCCGCCCGATCGCAGGCAAGGGAGGGGTGCGCTTCGCACAAGGCAACCTGTCCGTGCAGGATCTCCTGCTCACGTCCGGCGACGCGGAGCTCTCGGCCGACGGCAGCCTGCGCGGCGCGGCCGGCCTCGATTTCGCGCTCGACGTGCCGTCGCTCGCGGCCGTGCTGCCGCACACGGCGGGTGCGCTGTCCGGCGCCGGCAACGTCTCCCTGGCCGGCGATTTCCCGCGCGCCGAGCTCCGCCTCGAGGGCACCGATCTCGCGTGGCGCGACTGGCGGGCCGGCGCGGTGCATGTCCGGGCGGGCGGGGGCGAAGCGCCGCTCACGGTGGACGCCGACGCGGAAGCCCTGAGCCTCGCAGGCTTCGAGGTGAGCCGTCTCGGGGCCAGGCTCGCCGCGGACGAGACCCGCCAGCGGCTCACGGCCTCGGCCGCGGCGGGCGAGCGCACGATCGAGCTCGCGCTCGACGGCGGCTTCGAGGACGCTCGCCGGCCGCTTGCCTCGGGATGGAGCGGCCGGCTCGAGACGCTCGGGCTCGATCTCGCGCCGGAGCTCGGCTTCGCGCTCGAATCGCCCGCGGAGCTCGGCCTCGGTCCCGGGCGGGTAGCCCTGGAGCGCGCCTGCCTCGCGGCGATCGACGGCCCCGCGCGCCTGTGCGCCGCGGGCGCGACGGCGGGAGCGGACGACTACCGGCTGTCGGCCGAGCTCACCGCGCTGCCCCTGGCGCTGGTCAAGCTCGGCCTCGATACCCCGCTCGAGTTCACCCAGACGCTCGACGGCCACGTCGCGCTCGAGCGCCGGCCGGGGCGCCGCCTGTCCGCGGATGCGCGCATCGACATCTCGCCCGGCCGCGTGCACAACCCGGCCAACCGGCGGCTCAGCCTGGATACACGCCAGGGCCGCTTCGCGCTCGATCTCGACCAGGGCCGGGTGCTCTCCGCGCACCTTCGCCTGCCGGTCGCCGAGGTCGCCGCGATCGAGGCCGATTTCGGCGTCGATGACGTCGGGCGCGGGCCGGAGAGCCCGATTCGCGGCAAGGTCGTGGCGAACGTGGACGATATCGGCGTGCTCACGGCGCTGGTGCCGAGCATCTCCGGCGCGCGCGGCCGGCTCGCGGTCGATCTCGCCGTCGCCGGCACGCTGGACCGGCCGGCGGTCACCGGCACGGCGTCGCTCGCGGGCGGCGCGCTGGGGTACGCGCCGCTCGGGCTCGAGCTCGCGGACATCGAGCTCACCAGCCGGATCAGCGACGGCAATCGCATCGATCTGACGTCCAGCTTCCGCGCGGGGGAGGGCACGGGCAGGCTCTACAGCAGCACCAACGGGCTCGGGGGCGGCGAGCTCCGGCTGCGGCTGGTGGGGGACGATCTCACCGTCGTGAAGCTGCCGCAGGTCGAGGTCGTCGCCGACCTGGACGTCGGCGTCGGCGTGACGCCGGGAGACGTCACGCTGGATGGCAGCGTGCAGGTGCCGCATGCCCGTCTCTCGCCGCGCGAGATCGCCGCGGTGAGGGTGAACGAAAGCGAGGACGTGGTGATCGTCGCGAGCGAGGCGGGCGAGGAGCAGGCCGCCGCCGCTCCCGCCTCCCCGCTGGCGTTCCACGGCCAGGTGGACCTGACGCTCGGCGACGACGTGATCGTCGATTTCGACGCCGCGCAAACCAGGCTCAGAGGGGCCGTGAAGTTCGCCTGGAACGGGCCGCCGATGCCGACCGCGAGCGGCGAATACACGGTGTCGGGACGTTTCGAGGCGTACGGGCAGCTCCTCAACATCACCGAGGGCTCGATCCGCTTTCCGGAGGTGCCGGCCAGCAACCCGCAGCTCCGCATCCGCGCCGAGCGCGAGATTTTCGGCAATCCGCGCATCCACACTGCCGGCGTGCTCGTGTCCGGCACCGCGAAAGACCCGAACATCGAGGTCTATACGACGCCGGCCACCAACGAGGAGCGTGCGCTGACCCTGCTCGTGACCGGCAGCGACTTCGACTACGAGCAGGGCGTGGGAGCCGTGGACGTCGGCACCTACATCGCGCCGGACCTGTTCCTGAGCTACGGCATCGGCCTGTTCGACCGCGAGAACGTCATCAGCATCCGGTACGACCTCGCGAAGGGTTTCGGCATCAAGGCGACCTCCGGCCGGAAAACGGAAGGCGTGGACCTGAGCTACACGTTCGAGCGCTGAGCGCCGGGCCGGCGGCCGGCGGGCGGCGTCGCTTATAATGGGCCGCTTCCGGTCTCCGCCGCGGGAGGTCTCCATGCGCCGCTTGTCGCTCGCGCTTCGCCGTTTCGCGCTACTACTGGCCTTCGGATGGTCCCCGTGTGCTTTCGCGGGCTCGGTCGTGCAGCTCGAGATGAAGCAGTACTACGAAGACCCGCCGGTCGTCTCCACCGTCGAAATCTCGACCGAGGGCCGCTCCTCGCGCATGGAGGTGACGGGCGGCGGCGACAGCGCGGGCAGCATGATCTGGCGCGGAGAGAGCGCGGACATGGTGGCGATCGATCATGAGAGCCGCGAGTACTACGTCCTCGACCGGGCCTCGATGGAGCGCATGGCCGAGCGGCTGGGCGACGCGATGCAGGAGATGCAGAAAGCGCTGGAGCGTATGCCGCCGGAGCAGCGCGCGATGGCCGAGCAGATGATGAAGCAGCACCTGCCGGCCCGTGGCGCGCCGTCCGAGCCCGCTGCGCTGCAGGCCACCGGCAGGACGGATTCGGTCGGCGGCTACGACTGCAGCTACTACGAGGTGCGCCGCGCCGGCGTGAAAGTCCGGGAGCTCTGCGTGACGCCCTGGGACGAGCTGCCGGACGGGCGCAGCATGAGCGTGGCCATGCTGGAGATGGCCGGGTTCCTCGAGTCGATGGCGAGCGCGTCCGCGGAAGGAACGGGTATGGACGTGATGGGCGGCCAGCAGGAGGTCTTCCGGCACATGCGCGAGCTCGACGGCTATCCGGTGCTCACCCGCGAGCTCGACGCATCCGGCAAGGTGACCAGCGAGACGGTGCTGCGCTCGGCGGACGAGAAGGACCTCGAGCCCGCCGTGTTCGAGCCGCCCGCCGGTTACGCCCGCCGGGATCCGGAGCTCTGATGGCGGCGCCGGCGACGGCGGGCCGGGTCGCCCCGCTCGAGGCCGGCGCGCTGCCGGCGATGATCGCGGCCGCGGCGGAGCGGATCGCACCGTGGATCCGCCATACCCCGCTGGATCCGTCGCCGTACTTCAGCGAAATCACGGGCGCGGACGTTCATGTCAAGCTCGAGAATCTCCAGCACACCGGCTCCTTCAAGCTGCGCGGCGCCTGCAACCGGCTGCTCACGCTCGACGAGGCGCAACGCGCGTGCGGCATCGTCGCGGCCTCGAGCGGCAATCACGGCGCCGCGCTCGCGTACGCGATGCAGCGTCTCGGCCTGCGCGGCGTGATCTTCGTGCCCGAGGGCACTGCCAAACCGAAAGTCGACGCGATCCGCCGCGCGGGCGCGGAGCTCGAATTCTTCGGCAGCGACGGTGTCGAGACCGAAAACCACGCGCGCGCTTATGCGCGCGAGCGCGGCCTCTGTTACGTCTCGCCGTACAACGATCCGGAGGTCATCGCGGGCCAGGGGACCTGCGGCCGCGAAATTGCGGAGGACCTGCCGGAGGTCGACGCCGTCTTCGTTGCCGTGGGCGGCGGCGGGCTCATCTCCGGGATCGGCGGCTGGCTCGCAGCGCACAACCCGCGCACGCGCCTCGTCTCCTGCCAGCCGGCTGCCTCGGCGGTCATGACCCGCTCGATAGAAGCAGGACGGATCCTCGACCTGCCGAGCGAGCCGACGCTTTCGGACGGCACGGCGGGCGGGATAGAGGAAGGCGCAATCACGTTCGAGCTCGTGCGCGCGCTGGTCGACGACTACGTCACGGTGAGCGAGGACGAGATCGTCGCCGCCATGCGCGCCTTCATCGACACGCACCACATGCTGCTGGAGGGCGGTGCGGGCGTGGCGCTCGCCGGCCTGGTCGCGACCGGGCGGCGCTATGCCGGGCAGCGGGTCGCCGTGGTCATCTGCGGCGGCAACATCGGCCGGGATACCCTGCGGAGGATCATCTGATGTGGCGAGCCGCCCTGTTGCTCCTGCTTTGCACCGGCGCCGCGGCCGCGGCCGGTACTCCCGCATACGAAGAGCCGCGCGACCTGTCCCTGAACGCGTCCGGCGTCGAGCGGCTGGTCGTGCACGCCGGGGCCGGCGAGCTCCGCGTCAGCGGGGCGGCGGAGGGCGACACGATCGTCGCCAAAGCCCTGATCCGGATCCCGGACCGCGACGCCGAAGAGGCGCACCGCATCATCGAGAAGGACCTGACGCTCGAGCTGGTGCGCGAGGGCAGCACCGCCCGGCTCGAGGCGCAGTTCGGGAAGGCGGGCCTCTTTGCCAGGCATTCGGGCAGCGTCGCGCTCGAAGTCACGGTGCCGGAGCGCCTGGCGCTCGAGATCGACGACGGCTCCGGCGCCATCGAGATCGTCGGCGTCCGCGGCGACATCGGCATCGACGACGGTTCGGGCTCGATCACCGTCCGGCGCAGCGGCGGCAACGTGACCATCGACGACGGCTCCGGCGCCGTGACGGCGGAGGACATCGGGGGGGATCTCGCGATCGACGACGGCTCCGGCGAGATCGCGGTGCGCCAGGTTGCGGGCAGCGTGCGCATCGACGACGGCTCGGGCGACATCATCGTCAGCGGCGTGGGCGGGGATCTCGACGTCGAGGAAGCGGGCAGCGGCGCGCTGGAGGTGACCGACGTCGCCGGCGAGATCCGGCGCGGCTCCGGGGGGGACCGTTGACCGGAGAGGCACCCGGGCCCTTTCGCCCGGGAATCTCCGGGAGGAGAATCGGTCTCAACCAAAGTCTGCACCAGGCCGGGGCAGGCGGGAGATACGCATGAGCGGCACAACGTGGCTCGGCGCGGCAGTGCTCTTCGCGGGCGTCATGGCAACGGCGCCGGCCCTCGCGCAGCAGCCCGAGCGGGCGGAGGCGCAGCCGAAGACCGTCATCGGGCCACGCAACCCCGATCTCCAGGAAGGCGCACGCCAGCTCCTGAACGGTAACGGCAAGCTCGGAGTGGAGCTCACGCTGCGCGGGCTCGCCGTGGCGCAGGGCGCGCGCGAGCAGGAAGCCGCGCTGTCGAATCTCTGCGCCGGTTACATCATGCTCGAGCAGTACGACGAGGCACTCGACTACTGCAACAAGGTGCTCGAGCAGAATCCCGAGAACTGGCGCGGTTACAACAACCGCGCGCTCATCTATATCAAGACCCGGCAATACGACAAGGCGCAGGCCGACCTGAAGAAGGGCGAGGCGCTGAACCCGGACGCGCGCACGCTGCAGATCGCGCGCGCGATGTATCTCGACGCGGTGCAGCCCGTCGATTCCCAGGTGGAGATCGACGACCGGCAGGTGGAGCCGCCGGATGAAGAGGAAGACGCGAACTGAGCTTGCGTACCTCGGGTACGTGATGCTGGCGGCCGTCGCATTTGCGCCGGCGGCGTACTGTGATGACGAAAAGGGCGAGATCGAGGTGCCGGCCGACGTCGAGGAGCCGGTACCGGTCCTGGCGCGCACGCCGGCAGTGACGCATTTCCCCGACTACCCGCCGCGTGCGCGTTTGCAGCGTATCGAGGGCGAGGCGACGGTCTGTTTCAAGGTGGCGCCGAACGGCCGCGTGCTCGATCCCGTGGTCGAGAGCAGCACGCACAAGCTCTTCGAGAAACCGGCGCTCGCGGCCATCCGGGAATCGACCTTCGAGCCGCTCGGGCCCGGAGAGACGGTATCGGCGGAGCGCATGTGCCGCACGTTCCGCTTCCGGCTGGCGCCCGCGGAGGCGCAGGACTCGGTGTAGGCGGCCGCGTCAGCGCGCCGGCTCGAGCGTGAGCTCGAGCGTATAAATGAAATCGCCGAGCTCCGAGAGATCGTCGTTGGCGGCGTTCGCGGCCAGATTCAGGACCACCGGCACTGCTGCGCCGGGCGCCTGCCACGCGAGCTGCCAGGAGATCCGCCCCCCGTCCGTGTCCCGGCGCCCTTCCGGTGTGTGCTGCAGGTACTCGCGGCCGCCGTCCGCCAGCGCGCGCGTCCGCGCATCGACCGGCTCCAGGCGGCCGGCCGCGCTGCCGTCGGATGTGCGCACCGCGAGCTGGAAACCGCCCGCCTCGAGCTCCGGGTGCTCGAGCACGATCGACAGCCGGTACGACTCGCCCGGCGCGTAGCGTTCCGGCAGGCCCGTGACGCTGAGAATACCCTCGGCGTCGTTCCTCTCGTTGTCCGAATGACAGGCGGTGCAGTCCGGCTCGCCGAACCCGCCGGTGTGCCCGGGCGGCGCCCCGTCGTCATACGCCCACGCCCACGCCCAGGCGCACATCCCGGGCACGAGCAGCAGCAGCGCCACCTTCCGGCATCGGTCACGCACGGCACGAACCGCAAAAAGGACGGAGCCGCGG
>CAZBGV010000038.1:0-24311 GCA_964491485.1 uncultured Woeseiaceae bacterium
TCACCCGTACACTTGATTTCGAGTCAAGCCCGTTCGACCACTCCGGCACCTCTCCACAAAAAACACGACGCCGGCGGGTGCCGGCATCGATGTCGAGCCGCCGCGTCGGGCGGCGGCCGGCCGGCATTATATCGTCATCCGTCGTTGACCGCCCGCAGGACCTGCGGAATCAGAACCAGCGCCGCACCCTGCGGCGGAAGGCCCGGTACTCGTCGCCGAACCGCTGCTCGAGGTAGCGTTCCTCGCGCGCGATCACGCCGTAGCGCACGACGAGCAACGCGGGAACGAGCATCACGATGACCCAGGGCGCCGCAAGCAGGAGCCCGAGACCCGCGACGACCAGCGCCTGGCCCAGGTAATCGGGATTGCGGCTGTAGCGATACGGGCCGGAGACCACGAGACGGCGGGTCTCTCCCCATGGCACGACCGGCGTGCCGGCCCGGCCGAAGTGCCGCATCACCAGGATGCTCAGGGCGAGTCCGGCGACGACCAGCGCGGCGCCGATCGCGCGCATCGCCGCCCCGCCGGGGAGGGGCAGCGGCCAGAGCCGCTGCACTCCGAGGCCGGCGAGCAGGGCTGCGCCGAAGATGGCCGGCGGCGGCGCGATCACGCCGGCGTTGTTCCGGCGCGGAGCCTCGCTCATGCGGGCACGGCTCCCGGGCCGGAGGCGTCTCGCACGCTGCCGCACGTCGCCCGTATCGATGAGGGTTGCATCGTGCTCACTGACGTGGGTGTTGTCTTTACGCGACACTGCCTTGCATTCTGTCAAATCGGCGCGGCAATGCGGTCACGCCGAGCGATCATAGCGGTCGGCGTCCGGAGCCGCCCGCCCGATCCCTGCCGGATTTCACTGAATCGGCCGCCGAGCTGGGTTAGCCTTCTCCCTGCGGCACGATCTACGAGGACTGGACTTGCGTTTGTGGATCTACGCATTGATGGCCGCGCTGCTCAACACGTGCTCGCAGACGCCGCCCCTGCTCGACCAGATCCGCGACCGTGGCGAATTGCGCGTCGTCACGCGTTACGCCCCCACGACCTATTCGATCGGCGCTGACGGTCCGCAGGGACCCGAGTTCGACCTGGTGGCCGGTTTCGCGCAGGAGCTCGGCGTCACGCTCGTCGTGGAGACGGTGGACTCCGTTTCCGAAGTGCTGCCGCGGCTCCTGTCCGGCAAGGCCGATCTCGCAGCCGCCGGACTGTCGCTCACCGACTCGCGTCGCGACCTCGTCGACTTCGGTTATCCCTACACCACGGTGGACATGCACCTGGTTTACCGGCTCGGCACGGGCAAGCCCCGCGGTATCGCGGACCTCATCGGGAAGAAGATCGAGGTGGTCGCCGGCAGCAGCCATGCCGAGATGCTCGAGGCGCTGGCGGAGCGCTATCCCGGCCTCGAGTGGACCGAGAACGCGGATGTCGAAGTCGTCGACCTGCTGGAAAAGGTGGCGAACGGCGAAATCGACTACACCGTCGCGGACAGCACCAATTTCAACATCCAGCGCCACTTCTATCCGGAGCTCAGGGTCGCGCTCGATCTGCGCGTCGCCGATCCGATCGCCTGGGCATTCCCTCGCAACAGCGACCGGCTGCTCGCCCTGGCCGACGATTACCTCATCCGCGCCCGCCGCGAAGGCTTGCTCGCCCAGATCGCGGACCGCTACTACGGTCACGCGGAGCAGTTCGATTACGTCGGCACGCGCGCTTTCATCCGCCATTACGAGAGCCGGCTGCCGCTTTACCGCGCGCTGTTCGAGGAAGCGGGCAAGGCATACGGCATCGACTGGCGCCTGCTCGCCGCGATCGGCTACCAGGAATCGCACTGGCGCCCGCAGGCGGTGTCCCCGACCGGGGTGCGCGGCATCATGATGCTCACACGCGCGACGGCCGATTATCTCGACATCAAGGATCGCGTCGACCCCGAGAGCAGCATCTTCGGCGGCGCCGAGTTCTTCGCCGAGCAGCTCACGCGGTTGCCGGAAACCGTGCTCGACCCGGACCGCACCTGGATGGCGCTCGCCGCGTACAACGTCGGCTTCCTGCATCTCATGGACGCGCGGCACATCGTGGAGTGGGAGGACGGCAACCCGGATTCGTGGGTGGACGTCAGCGAGACCCTGCCGCTGCTCGCGCGCGAGCGCTGGTACTCGCGCGTGCAGCACGGCTACGCGCGCGGCTGGGAGCCCGTCCTGTACGTGAACAACGTCCGCAATTACTACAACATCATCTGCTGGCTCACGGAGAACGGGACGCACGAGCCGGCGGGGACACTCGAAGCCGCGAACAGCGAGCCGGCCGTGACCGCCGGCGGCTCCTGAGGCGACACGACGACCAGGACCTGGCGATCGCCGGATCCCGAGGCAACACGCAATGGCAACGAGCGACACCTCGCCACCGGTGAATCCGTACGCGCCGCCCACGGCGCGCGTCGCTGACGTCAGCAGCGTGGATTCGCAGGCGGAAGCGATCCGCCGGGAGCACATCAAGCACGAAGCTTCGGTCCGCTCCGTGGGCATCCTCTATTACATCGGCGGCGCCCTCAGCGTGCTGGGAGGTCTCATCGTCCTGCCGCTGGCCGTCATGGAGCAGGCGGGAGTCGCATACGCCTTCGCCGGCGCCCTGCTCCTGGTTTTCGGCGCTTTTGCGCTCGCCGTCGCTTATGCCATCCGGCAACTGAAGCCATGGGCACGCACGGCCTGCATCGTGCTGTCCGTCATCGGCCTGCTGGATATCCCGGTCGGCACGCTGATCAGCGGCTACATCCTGTACCTGCTGCTCGCGGCGAAGGGCAAGCGGATATTCCAACCCGACTACGCCGGCATCGTCGCGGCCACGCCGCATATCCGGTATCGAACGTCGATCGTCGTCTGGATTCTGCTCGCCATTCTCGTCGCCGGGGTGGCGGCCGGAATCCTGGTTCCGATGCTGAGCCCATAGCGCCCCGTGCGCGCGGCGGCATGGCCCTGCCGTCACTGTCCTCGGAGACCGCTTGCGTCAGCCGCGGCGGCCCTCGAAGAACGCCGTGAGCAATTGACCGCATTCGCCGGCGAGCAATCCGCCGTTGACCTCGATCCGGTGATTGAGTCGCGGGTGCGCGGTGAAGTCGAGCACGCTGCCTGCCGCGCCGGCCTTGTCGTCGTAGGCGCCGAACACGAGCCGCGCGATGCGTGCGTGCAACATTGCGCCGACGCACATCGCGCAGGGCTCGAGCGTGACGTACAACGTCGCCTGCGCCAGGCGATGGTTGCCGATTGCGCGCGCCGCCTCGCGCAGTGCCACGATCTCCGCGTGCGCCGTCGGATCGCAATCCACGATGGTGCGGTTGCACCCGCGCCCGACGACCCGGCCACCGGCCGTCAGGACGGCGCCTACCGGCACCTCGCCGGCGCCTTCCGCCGCCTGCGCGAGCGCGAGCGCCGCGCGCATGTGCTCCACGTCGGCGGGTGACCAGTTCCTGTCCAGGGTCGTCGATTGCATGCTGCGCGGGCCGGCCGGGGAGCGGCCGAGCATTGTGCCGCGCCCGGCTCCGCGGGGCCACACCGACGGCCGGGTTGCTGCCGGGGCTCGGGATTCGATTGATGGAATCGGCCGGACCCTCCCCTCCACCCGCGTCGCCGTTCACTGGCGCGACGGGCGCGACCGGGCATTGCGGCGGGGCCGGGAAAGCCGGTGCGCGGCGCTGGAGCTTCCCTTCAGGTACCCGGTCACCAGGCGCGCGCCCTCGTCGATGAGCGCTTCGGCCCTTTCCTCCGAGAGCATCTTCGGATAGTGCAGGACGGCGTTGTGGGTCAGCGCTTCGATCGTGGTCACGCAGACGAACGTCGCGAGCTCCAGGTCGTCGATAGAGATCTCGTCGCGGTGGCGCTCGAGATAGGTCCTGAACAGGTCGTAGTTTTCGCGGCTGAACCTTTCCAGCTGCTCGAGCGGGCCCACGCGCGGAATCTGCTCGGCGAGCACACGGTGCAGCTTCGGATCGACGCGGTGCGCCCTGATCGCGATGGCAACGAGCCCGGGTATCGCCTTGTCCACCGGCCGCGACAGAACTTCCGCCAGCTCGCCCCGGACCGTTTCCACGACCTCCTGCTGGTGGCGCTCGATGACCGCGGCAACGAGCGCCTCCTTGCCGGGGAAGTACTGGTACAGCGAGCCGACGCTCACCCCCGCCACTTCCGCGATCCTGTTCGTGCTGGCTTTGTCGAATCCTTCCCTGACGAGAATGCGAGCGGTGGCTTCGAGCAGCGCGTCGACGGTCGCGCGCGAGCGCTCCTGCATCGTCGGACTGGCGATCCAGGCCCTGAGCCACAGCTATATCGTCGACCGAATCTTCGCTGCGCACCTGAGACGAATGCCGCATGCGTACAAATCGGCTAATACGAGCGAGATGCCGACGCTGGAAGACTTGTCGGCCGAGATCAGGGCAAGCGATCGCGAGTACGTCGACTATGTGTCGGGGCTCGATTCCGACCAGTTGGCGGAGCAGATCGACTTCACGTTCACCGATGGCGCGCCGGGCCGCATGTCCCGCGAGGAGATGCTCCTGCACGTGATCAACCACGGCACGGGCCATCGCGGGCAGGTCAGCGCCGTCATGCTGCTGAATTCCCTGCCGCAGGCAAAGGATGGCTTCAGCACCTGGCTGCACGAGGCTGAGGCTGCTACCAGACGGCGGCGCGCCTCGTGAACGGCGCACTCGCTCGAGCGCGGCCGGTAAACGATTCCAGCCCGTTCGACCGGCATCGCGCGCTACAATCGAGTGAGCGATTGGCTTGAAAACCCCAAAGCGAGCGCAGCTTGCGCGCAGGCGCGACGGGGTTCGTTGCCTACCTTCGACTTGCCTGCTCCGGAGAAAACGCATGGATCGATTCACGGGCGGCTGCCTGTGCGGCAAGGTTCGGCTCGTGGCATCGGGACAACCCTATCGGGTCGGCCTTTGTCACTGCCTGGACTGCCGCAAGCATCATGGGGCGCTTTTTTATGCCGCCGCAATATTTCCCCAGGCTGCGGTGACGATCGACGGCCAAACGCGCGACTACGCGGGGCGGCATTTCTGTCCGCTTTGCGGCTCGTCCGTTTTCGCGCGCAGCGAGGACGAGATCGAAGTGCACCTCGGGACGCTCGATGCTCCAGACCAGCTGATGCCGACCTACGAAAACTGGACGATCCGTCGCGAGTCGTGGCTCCCGCCGTTCCCGCTCGCACACAGCTACGAGCGCGACCGCGACGCCACGAGCCGCTTCGAACAGTAAGTTGAACCCCGGCGTCCCGTCGCCCCCGAGCTCCAGCAGCTGATCGACTTTACACACGAACCAGAAACTGGTTGCTCCCCCGGTCCCGGAGCGCTTGGCTCCGACGAAGGCGGTAGCTATTCATATTTAGGGCCAAAAGTCTTGATATCGGTCGCCGCTATTCAGATTTCGAGAACAGGGGGTCCCGCCGAATGAAGCGCGGCGAGACGGGTACTTACGTGGCGACGGCGGCCGGCGACGGATGTGACGCGGGCTTTAGCTAGAGCCCGCCCGAAACGCGCAGCACGGTCGCGTTCACGTAAGACGCCTCGCCCGACAGCAGCCAGAGCACGGCGGCCGCAATTTCCCGCGGCATGCCGGGACGTCCGGCGGGTATGCGCGATGCCACCCGCGCGGGACGGTCCGGCTCGCCGGCGGCGGCGTGGATGTCGGTGAGCACCGTTCCGGGCGAAACGGCATTGACCCGGATCCCGCTCGCCGCCAGTTCCTTGCCGAGACCGACCGTGAACGCCTCTACGCCCGCCTTCGTTGCCGCGTAGTGAACATACTCGCCGGGCGCTCCCAACGTCGCCGCGATGGAAGAGATGTTGACCATGCGGCCTTGGGTGCCCCGCGCCAGCCAGCGGCGCACCGCCTCCTGGGCCAGCCACATCGTTCCGAGAAGGTTGACCTCGGTCGTGCGCCGGAGCGTCTCGACGCTGGCGGCGACGAACGGCCCGATCGGACCGGTCACGCCGGCATTGTTGACGAGCATGGAGACGGGACCGAGGCGATCCTCGACTTCATCGAGCAGCGCCCGGGCCGTTTCCGGCTCGGCGATGTCCCGGCGGAAGGGCAAGGCGATTCCGCCGGCGCTGCCAACCTCGTCGGCAAGCGCCCGCGCGGCTGCTTCGTCGGCGCGATACGAGAAGGCAGTCGCCATTCCTGCACGCGCCGCGAGCCGGACGATCTCGGCCCCGATCCCCCGCCCGCCACCGGTCACGACCAGCACATGTGAATCCATCGAAAGTCTCCAGGAACCGGCAGCGCCCAGCGGCATGCGTCACGTCGCGCG
The DNA here is from genome assembly GCA_964491485.1 of uncultured Woeseiaceae bacterium. Taxonomy (GTDB): domain Bacteria; phylum Pseudomonadota; class Gammaproteobacteria; order Steroidobacterales; family Woeseiaceae; genus IDS-8. Next base: position 6,298 of record CAZBGV010000038.1, read on the forward strand.
CACGACAACCGGCGAAGCCGAACCGGGATCACTCCCACTCGATCGTCGCGGGCGGCTTTCCGGAAATGTCGTACACCACGCGCGAGATGCCGTCGATCTCGTTGATGATGCGTAAGGATACGTGCTCGAGAAAATCGTACGGAAGGCGCGCCCAGCGAGCGGTCATGAAATCGATCGTCTCGACCGCGCGCAGCGCGATCACGTAATCGTAGCGGCGGCCGTCGCCCATCACCCCGACGGAGCGCACCGGCAGGAACACGGCGAAGGCCTGGCTGGTTTTCTCGTACAGGCCGTGCCGGCGGAGCTCGTCGATGAAGATGCGGTCCGCGAGCTGCAGGAGGCGCACGTACTCCCGCCGCACCTCGCCCAGCACGCGCACGCCGAGGCCGGGGCCGGGGAACGGATGCCGGCCGACCATCTCCGGCGGCAGGCCGAGCTCCAGGCCGATCTTGCGGACCTCGTCCTTGAACAGCTCCCGCAAGGGCTCGACGAGCTTCAGGCGCATCTGCTCCGGCAGGCCGCCGACGTTGTGGTGCGACTTGATGACGTGAGCTTTCGCGGTAGAAGCCCCCGCGGATTCGATCACGTCGGGGTAGATCGTGCCCTGCGCCAGCCACTCGACGCCCTCGAGCTTCTCCGCCTCTTCCTCGAAGATCTGCACGAACAGGCGGCCGATGATCTTGCGCTTCTCTTCCGGATCGGCCACGCCCTCGAGCGCGGCGAAATAGCGGTCGGCCGCCTCGACGTGGATCACGTTGACGCCGAGGTGCTCGGCGAAGGTGGCCATCACCTGCTCCGCCTCTCCGTAGCGCAGCAGGCCGTGATCGACGAACACGCACACGAGCTGGTCGCCGATCGCCTCGTGCAGCAACGCCGCGACCACCGAGGAATCGACGCCGCCGGACAGCGCGAGCAGCACGCGGCCGTCGCCGACGGTGCGCCGCACCTTGGCAATCGCGTCCTGCACGATATGGCCGGGCGTCCAGTCGCCCGGGCAGCCGCACACGTCTTTGACGAAGCGGCAGATGATCTTGCTGCCTTGCGGCGTGTGCGTGACTTCGGGATGGAACTGCAGGCCGTAGTAGCCGCGCTCCGCGTCCTCCATCACGGCGAGCGGCGAATTCGCGCTGCGGCCCGTGGCGCGAAAGCCGGGTGGCAGCGCCTCCACCCGGTCGCCGTGGCTCATCCAAACGTCGAGCAGCGCCTCCGAGGCACTGCTCCGGCGGTCGCTCAGCCCGTCGAGCAGCGTCGAGTCGCGCACCGTCACCTCGGCATAGCCGAATTCGCGGTCGCGCGACGCCGAAACCCGTCCGCCGAGCTGCGCCGCCATCGCCTGCATGCCGTAGCAGATGCCGAGCACGGGCACCCCGAGCTCGAACACCGCCTGGGCCACGCGCGGCGGGTCGTCGAGGTTCACGGACTCGGGCCCGCCGGACAGGATGATACCCGCCGGCGCGAAGCGCTCCAGCGCGGCCTCGTCGATGTCCCAGGGATGGATCTCGGAATACACGCCGCACTCGCGCACGCGACGCGCGATGAGCTGCGTGTACTGGCTGCCGAAATCGAGGATCAGGATGCGGTGCGCATGGATGTCCTGCGCCGTGTCCGCGGAAGGTTCGCTCATGCGCCCGGGTCAGGTGCCGCTGCGGTAATTCGGGGCTTCTTTCGTGATTGCCACGTCGTGCACGTGGCTCTCCTTCATGCCCGCGCTCGTGATCTTCACGAATTTCGGCCGCGTGCGCATTTCTTCGATCGTGTGGCTGCCGGTGTAGCCCATCGCCGCGCGCACGCCGCCCATCAGCTGGTGCACGATGGCCACCACGCTGCCCTTGTACGCCACGCGCCCCTCGATGCCTTCGGGCACGAGCTTCTCGAGCTCCTCCGTCGCGTCCTGGAAGTAGCGGTCGGCGGACCCCTGGGTCATGGCGCCGATGGAGCCCATGCCGCGGTAGTTCTTGTAGGAGCGGCCCTGGTAGAGCTCGACCTCGCCCGGCGATTCCTCCGTGCCCGCGAACAGGCTGCCGATCATGACCGAATACGCGCCGGCCACCAGCGCCTTCGCGATGTCGCCCGAATAGCGGATGCCGCCGTCCGAGATCAGCGGGATGCCGCTACTCTTCAACGCCTCGGCGACGTCCGCCACCGCCGACACCTGCGGCACGCCGACCCCTGCGATGACGCGCGTGGTGCAGATCGAGCCCGGCCCGATGCCGACCTTCACGGCATCGGCACCGGCTTCGACGAGGGCCATCGCGGCATCCCCCGTCACGACGTTGCCCGCGATCAGCTGGAGATCCGGATACTCCGAGCGGATGCGCTTCACGCGCTCCAGCACACCCCGCGACCAGCCGTGCGAGGTGTCCACGACGACGACGTCGACGCCCGCCTCGACCAGCGCCGCCACGCGCTCGTCGGTGCCGTGCCCGGTACCCACCGCCGCACCGACGCGCAGGGCGCCGTGGCTGTCGCGGCAGGCGCGCGGGAAATCGCTCGCCTTCTGGAAATCCTTGGCGGTGATCATCCCCTTGAGCTCGAACTTGTCGGAGACGACCAGCACTTTCTCGATGCGGTGGCGGTGCAAGAGCGACAGCACCTCCTCGTCGTCGGCGCCCTCGCGCACGGTGACGAGGCGCTCGCGCGGCGTCATGACCGTGGCCACCGGCGCGTCGAGATTCGTCTCGAAGCGCAGGTCGCGATGGGTGACGATGCCGAGCGGCTGGTTGTTCTCGACCACGGGCACGCCGGAGATGTTCAGCGCACGCGTGAGATCGATGACCTCCCGCACCGTCATGTCCGGCGGCACGGTGATCGGATTACGGACCATGCCGCTCTCGAATTTCTTGACCGTGAGCACCTGGCGCGCCTGCTCCTCGATCGGCATGTTCTTGTGGATGATGCCGATGCCGCCTTCCTGGGCGAGCGAAATCGCGAGCCGCGACTCCGTGACCGTGTCCATGGCGGCGGAGATCAGCGGAATATTGAGACGGATGCCGGGGGTCAGGGAGGTGGTCAGGTCGACTTCCCGCGGCAGCACGTCGGAATAACCCGGCTGCAGGAGAACGTCGTCGAACGTGAGGGCTTCCTTGTCGATGCGCATGGGAAAGTGCCGTCGAGGTAAACGCGAAATTTTACGCGTGCGCCCTGCGCCGGTAAACACGACGGGAGCCCCTATAATGCGCCGATGAGCGTAATGTTGAAGCCGGGCCCGGCGCGGCCCTCCCTGACGGTTTCCGAGCTGAACCGGCAGGTTCGCCAGCTGATCGAGGGTTTGGGGCGGGTCTGGGTCGAGGGCGAGGTCTCGAACCTGGCGCGGCCCGCTTCCGGGCACGTTTATTTCACCCTGAAGGACGACGCGGCGCAGGTGCGCTGCTGCTGGTTCCGCCAGCGCCAGCGGGGCGCACGCATCGCGCTCAGGAACGGCGACCGGATCCTCGTGCTCGGGCGCGTGGGGCTGTACGAGCCGCGCGGCGAATACCAGCTGGTCGCCGATACGGTGGAACCCGCCGGCGAAGGCGAGCTGCGCCGTCGTTTCGAGCTCCTGAAGAAACGGCTGGCGGCAGAAGGCCTGTTCGACCGGGAGCGCAAGCGCCCGCTGCCGGCCCTGCCGCGGCGCATCGGCGTGATCACGTCACCGTCCGGGGCGGCAGTCCGCGACGTGCTCACGGTGCTGGGAAGGCGTTTTCCCGCGGTGCCGGTCGTCATCTATCCCGCTGCCGTGCAGGGCGAGGCGGCGGTCGGCGAGCTGGTGAGCGCGCTGGCGAGAGCCGCTGCGCGCGCGGAGTGCGACGTCCTGATCGTGGGGCGCGGCGGCGGCTCCCTCGAGGACCTGTGGGCCTTCAACGAGGAAGCCGTGGCGCGCGCGCTCGCGGCGTGCCCGATCCCTACGGTGAGCGCGGTGGGACACGAGATCGATTTCACGATCGCGGATTTCGTGGCCGACCTGCGCGCGCCGACGCCGTCGGGAGCGGCCGAGCTGGTGGTGCCGGATTGCGAGGAGTGGCTGCGCAAATGCGCGGCCTGCGGCACGCGCCTGGCGGTGCAGATGCGGCGCTGCCTGGAGAAGGAGAGCCAGGCCGTGGACTGGCTGGCGCGGCGCCTGAAACAGGCGAGCCCGGGCGCGCGGGTGCGCCAGCAGCGCATGCGCCTCGACGCCCTCGGGCGGCGGCTCGGCGGCGCGATGCGCCACGATTTCAGCCGGCGGGGCCGGGCCGCGGACGCGCTCGTCGCCCGGCTGCACCGGCAGTCGCCGGGGACGCGGGTCGCGCGAGCGGCGCAGTGCCTGGAGAGCCTCGAGCCGCGGCTCGCGCGGGCCGCCCGCCTGTCGCTGGAGCGCGCATCGCTGCGCCTGCGGCACGCCGGGCGTGCGCTGTCGGCAGTGAGCCCGCTCGCGACGCTGGAGCGCGGCTACGCCATCGTCACGGACGCCGACGGCCGGGTGCTCACGGACGCCGGCGCCGTGCCGGTCGGCGCGCACGTCACCGCACGCCTCGCGCGCGGCCGCCTCCGCGCAACCGTCGACGAAACCAAAGCCGACCCCGCGGCCCCGGAAGACGACCAACCCGTCGGCTAGCACCGGCATCGATCCACGGCACGGGACGCTCGTCGGCGTGCCGCACCGTAGGAGCCCGCCATGCGGGCGCCCGCGATGTACTTCGTCAGCGTGCCTTGTTTGGGGTATGGGCCTGCGTTCGTTCGCCCGCATGGCGGGCTCCTGCGGTGTCGGGGCTTCACCCCGGCCATCGAGCGCACACATGCGACGGACACCAGGTCGCCCGGATGGCGCGGGAGGGGGTCAGTCGTCGTAGCCGAGGGGGCGGGTGCAGCAGCGGTAGGTGCCGTCGGGCTGGCGCTCGAAGACGTTGCAGCAGGCCATCTCGCCGCCGTAGATGTGCAGCGAGACCGCGGTCGCGTCGTCGCAGGCGTTCGAGATGCTGTGGTACTCGTAGGGCGGAATGAGACAGCCGGCGCTGCCGACGCCGGCGAGATAGGAGTTGCGCGGCTCGAAGCGATACTCGTCGCCGGACCGCCCGACGAGCTCGTATTGCTGCACGTCGATGCTGCCGCCCCAGACGCCTTCGACACACCACATGCCGGAGTGGTCGTGGATGGGAGTGCGCTGTCCGGGTCCCCAGGTCATGACGACGATGGAGTAGCCGCGCTCGCGGTCGCGGTGCACCAGGCGGCGCGCGTAGTGGTCGCTGACGGAGCGGGTGAGATCGGCCGGAAGTTCGATGCGCCCGGTGCGCAGCAGCCGGCAGAGGTCGGCCTTGATGGCTTCGACGATGCGGGTGACGTCCTTTTTGTCCACCGCGGCATCGACCAGGCCCACGAGCTCGTGCAGGCCCTTGATGCGGGTCTCGCCTGACGCTACGACAGGGCTCATACCGACAATTCTAGCGCGTCGGCAGGCGCGGCGATATCAGGCGGGTGTCCGCACCGGCGTCTCCGCGGGCAGCGGGCGCGGTGAAGGGCAGCTTTCGAACCAGTTGCAGATCACGGGCCGGAACGCGTCCATCTCGACGAGGAAGGAATCGTGGCCCTTGATGGTTTCGAGGCGGACGAAGCTCACGTCCTCGACGACCTCCTCGAGGCCCTGCGCCAGCTCCTCCTGCTGGTGCAGGGGAAACAGGATGTCCGACGTGACGCCGATGACGAGCGCGCGCTCGAGCTTCAGGCGGCGGAAGCCGGCAGCGAGCGAGCCGCCGTACTCGGCGAGGTCGAAGAGATCGGAGGCGCGCGACAGGTACAGGTAGCAGTTCGGATCGAAGCGCCCGGTGAACTTGAGTGCCTGCGCTTCGAGGTAGGATTCCACCTCGAACGTGATCCGGAACGGATCCCCGTCGTTCTCGATCGTCGTGACGCGCTCCCGCCCGAAGCGCCGCTCCCACTCGATCGCCGAGCGGTAGGTGATCATGCCGAGCTTGCGCGCGAGCCGCGGTCCGACGACCGGCGGGTCATCGGGATCGTAGTTCCCGCCCTGCCATTTCGGATCGCGCCGGATCATCTCCCGCTGCAACGAGCGCACGGCGATCGCGAACGGCAGCGCGCGCGTCGCCGACGAAATCGAGATGAAGCCCGCCGACAGGCCCGGATGATTCACGCAGAACGCGAGCGCGCTCATGCCACCCATCGAGGCGCCGATCGTCGTGTGCAGCCGTTCGAGGCCGAGCGCCTTCACGACCTCGTACCCGCCGTTCGCGACGTCCTCGAGCGAGAGCACCGGGAAGCGGAGGCCGTAGCGCTCGCCCGTGGCGGGGTCGATCGAGGCCGGCCCGGTGGAGCCGAAGCAGCTGCCGATCGAGTTCACGCAGATCACGAAGTACTGATTGGTGTCGAGCGGCCGTCCCGGCCCGATCATGTCTTCCCACCAGCCGGGGGTCGGGTTGGCGGGCGACGAGGCGGCGTGCGCCGACGGGGAAAGGCCGGTGAACAGGAGGATCGCGTTGTCGCCGCGGCCTTTCAGCTCGCCCCACGTCTCATAGGCGACGGTGGGCGACTCGAGCCAGCCGCCGCGGTGCATCGGGAACCGGCCCTTTACCTGGATCGTGCTGCTGGCGATGCTCATGCGCGCGATTCTACCGTACCCCGACCCTCGCTCCCGGGTTGTGGCACACACCCTCCCGGCGACGGATCCGCAGGAGCCCGCCATGCGGGCGACCGCGATGGCGATCGTGGCCCGCGCCCTGCGGGTCCGCATCGTTCACGCACGTCTGCGATGGATGGCTCGGGCCGCGCCGCTGGCGGGCATGCCGGGGTCGCCACGACCCTCGAGCAGCGGTCAGCGCCTGGCGTGGCGGATCAGGCGCTGGCGGCGGCGCTGCTGGCGCGGGGTGAGCTTGTTGCGGCGGCCCTCGTAGGGATTCTCGCCGGTCTTGAAGGTGACCCGGACGGGCGTGCCCTGGAGATCGAAGGCCTCGCGGAAGCGGTTGACGAGATAGCGGCGGTAGGCATCGGGCAGGCGGCTCGTCTGCTTGCCGTGCACGACGATGACCGGCGGGTTGCGGCCGCCCTGGTGCGCGTAACGCAACCGGATGCGCCGCCCGCGGACCAGCGGCGGCTCGTGGGCGCGCACCGCCGCTTCCAGCACGCGCGTGAGATCGGCGGTGGGCAGGTCGCGCATCGCCGCGCGCCACGCGCGCCGGGCGGCGGGCAGGAGGTGCCCGACGCCCGTGCCGTGCTTCGCGGACAGCGTGAACCGCTCCGCGAAATCGAGGAACGGCAGCCGGCGCTCGATTTGCTCGTGCACCTGCCGGCGTTGCTCCTCCGTGAGCCCGTCCCACTTGTTCACGCCGACGACCAGCGCCCGTCCGCGCTCCACGATCAGCCCGAGCAGGCTCACGTCCTGCTCCGTCACGCCTTCACGCGCGTCGAGCAGGGCGATCACGACGTTCGCCTCGTCGATCGCCTGCAGCGATTTCACCACGCTGAATTTCTCGATGCTCTCGCGCACGCGGGCACGTCGGCGCAGCCCCGCAGTATCGACGAGCACGTAGCGGCAGCCGTCGCGCTCGAAAGGCACCGCCACGCTGTCGCGCGTCGTGCCGGGCTCGTCGTAGACGAGGAGCCGCTCTTCCCCGAGCAGCCGGTTGACCAGCGTCGACTTGCCGACGTTCGGCCGCCCGACGACCGCGATGCGGATCGCCGCCTCCTCCTCGTCCGCGCTTTCGGGCTCGCCGGCCTCCGCCTCGACGAACGGCGCGAGCACCTCGTCCATCAGCGCGGCCACCCGGTCGCCGTGCGCGGCCGAGATGGCGAGCGGCTCGCCGAGCCCGAGGGCGTGGAACTCGGCAGCGGCCAGCCCGGGATCGAGGCCTTCCGTCTTGTTGACCACGAGGCGCACGGAACGCGCATGCCGGCGCGCCAGTGCAGCGACGTGCTCGTCGGCTGCCGTGAGACCCTCGCGGCCGTCGACGATCACGACGGCGACGTCCGCCTCTTCGAGCGCGCGCACGGTCTGCCGGGCCATCAGTTCCGCAACCCCGTCTTCGCCGCCGGCGAGGCCGCCGGTATCGACGACGACGTAGGGCGCGGGCCCGACCTTGCCGAAGCCGTACTGCCGGTCGCGCGTCAGGCCGGGATAATCCGCGACCAACGCGTCGCGCGAGCGCGTCAGGCGATTGAAGAGAGTCGACTTTCCGACGTTGGGGCGGCCCGCAAGCACGACGACCGGCAACATGGCTTCACCTGCGGGAGCTAGTGTCCTGTCTGGTGAGCCGGGCAGGACACTAGCCGCCGTCCGCCTTGACCGCCTGCTCGGGATGCACGATCTCGAAAGCGGCGAGCCGCCCGGTCTCGCTCTGCGCGTACAGCCGCTCGCCGATGACGACCGGGGCGGCGGACAGCATGCGCTTGTCGACTCGCACGCGGGCGACGGGCGAGCCGTCCTGCGCGGAAAAGAAATGCACGTAGCCTTCGAGATCGCCGACCGCGACCGTGCCGTCGTACGGCACCGGCGCGGTCGGCTTCCGGCGGAGCAGCGCGTCCTGGCGCCACAGCTCGGCGCCGGTGCGCCGGTTCATGGCGATCAGCGCCCCCTCCTCGCTCACGACGTACACGTTGCTGGCATCGGCGCCGAGCCCCGCGTACGTCGATATGTCGCGCGACCAGAGGACCTGCCCGGATTCGACCGCGATCGCGGCCGTGTTGCCGTTGTAACCGCTCGCGTAGAGATCCTGCCCCACGACCGCCATCGCGCCGTCGATGTCGGCCAGGCGCTCGAGATCGGAACGCCCCGTCGGCGGCGAGAGCACGGCCTCCCAGCGGGTTTCCCCGTCGGTCAGCCCGGTGGCAACGAGCCGGCCGTTGTCGAAGCCGGCGATGACGGTCCTGCCCGCGATGACCGGGGTCGAGGCGCCGCGCAATGTCAGCGGCGGCAGCGTCTGTTCGAGCGTCCAGCGTTGCGAGCCGTTGAACAGCGAATGCACGCGCAACGTGCCGTCGATGGTATAGGCGATCACCGAGTCGTCGGCGATGAGTGGCGACGAGAGCGATTCGCCGCCGATGAACTGCCGCCAGACCTCCCCGCCATCGTCCGCGCGCAGGCACACGAGCCAGCCGTCGCTGCTCGCCACCACGACCCGGTCGCGGCCCGCGCCCGGACCCGCCGAGAGCGGCACGTCGAGCTTGGTCTGCCACAGCCGGTTGCCGTTGGCCGGATCGAAAGCGCTGACCCGACCGTCGCGGCTCGCCGCGTACACGCGCTGGCCGTCGCCCGCCGGGGCGAGCGCGATGCGCAGGAGCTCCGATCCGCCGCCCACGCTCGCGCTCCAGGCGCGCTCGACGTCGACGGTCGGCTTGAAATCGGTGAGCGGCTTCGGCTGGAGCGCCTCGTCCTCCTCGCCGCCGAAAATGCCGCAGCCGGAGAGCGCGACGGCGAGCAGGGCGGCGGTCGCGAGGCGACGGCGCGGCCTCACGGGCTCGTCTCCGGGTCCGGCTCCGCGTCGGCATCGGCCGGCGCTTCGTCCTGCGCCGGCCGCGCGGCCGAATCGGCCGGGGCAGCCTGCTCCGCCGGCGAGCCCGGCGCCGCGCCGGCACCGGCGCCTTCCGGCGCGGCCGGACCGGGCGCGGGCGTCGCGGCGCCGCCGCCGGCAGGCAGGTCGTTGACCTTCATGCGCACCAGCGCCGCGTCCACGGTGCGGGCCTGCGGATTCTCGGCGAGTGCCCGCGTGTACGCCTGGCGAGCCTCGGCGTAGCGGCCGAGGGCGGTATAGGCATCGCCGAGCGCCTCGGCGTAGCGGGCGGCGAAAGCCGTGTCGTCATATCCCTGCAGGAGCCTGGCCGCTTCCTCCGGCTTCTCCTGGTAGAGCAGGATGCGCGCGAGCCGCAGGCGGCCCACCATCTGCAGCTCGTCCCGGCCGCCGTCGCTCACCAGCGCGGTCAGCTCGCGGGCCGCGTCCTGGTCGCGCCCGAGGTCCATGTACAACTTGGCCATGGCGAGCCGCGTCTGCCGCGCATACACGGTGTCACCGTAGGCGCTCTGCATCTCGGCCGCCTTTGTCGCGGCGGCCTCGACCTTGAGATCGGCGACTTCCTCGACCAGAGACTCGTACAGCGCCGATGCCGCGGCCGCATCCTCGCGCTGTTGCCCCTGCCACCAGCGCCAGCCGCCGAGCAGCACGAGCATGAGCACCGCTCCGCCGATGATGTAGAGCCCGTTTTCGCTCCACCACTGCCGCAGGGCTTCGAGCTGCTCTTTTTCCGAAAGTAATCCGTCCACCGATGCTGCCTTTTCCTCAAGATGCCTTGTTGGACCCCAGCCGCGCCGCGAGTGCCTGCGCCACCTCCGCGAGCGGCACGCTCAGCTGCCCGGCTTCGCTGCGCAGCGGCTTCAGGCCCGCGCAGTCCGCCCGCACCTCGTCCTCGCCGAGGATGAGCGCGAACGCGGCGCCGCTCCGGTCGGCGCGCCGCAGCTGGGTTTTGAAACTGCCCCCCTCCAGGTTCAGCTCGACCCCGATGGAGGCATCGCGGAGCGCTTCCCCGAGAGTGAGCGCCCGCTGCTCGGCCGCCTTGCCGACGGCGACCACGTAGACGTCCGGCGGGCGGGCCGGGACCTCGCCGCCGCACGCTTCGAACAGCGCGACCAGGCGCTCGACGCCCATCGCCCAGCCCACCGCCGGCGTCGGCCGGCCGCCGAGCATCTCCACCAGCCCGTCGTAGCGCCCGCCGGAGCACACGGCGCCCTGCGCGCCGAGCGCGTCGGTATGCCACTCGAACACCGTGCGATTGTAATAGTCGAGCCCGCGGACGAGCCGCGGATTCACCCGATAGGCGATCCCCGCCGCGTCCAGCAACTCGCGCAGCTCTGCAAAATGCTCGGCGGATTCCGGGTCGAGGTGATCGGTCAGCCTGGGCGCGGATTCGATCAGCGCCTGCATCTGCGGATTCTTGCTGTCCAGGATGCGCAGCGGATTCTGCCCCAGCCGCCGCAGGCTGTCCTCATCGAGTGCCGCGCGATGTCCCTCGAAATACTCGACCAGGATCTGCCGATAGGCGCGGCGCGTGTCCGCGCCGCCGAGCGAATTGAGGTCCAGGGTCAGCCGCTCGAGGCCGAGCGCCTCCCACATCCGCGCGCACAGGATGATCAGCTCGGCGTCGACACCGGGGCCGCTGAAGCCCAGCGCTTCGACGTCGATCTGGTGGAACTGCCGGTAGCGCCCTTTCTGCGGCCGCTCGTAGCGGAACATCGGGCCCGAGGTCCAGAGCTTCTGCCGCTGGTTGTGCAAAAGCCCGTTCGTGATGCCGGCCCGCACGATGCCCGCGGTCGCCTCCGGGCGCAGCGTGAGGCTTTCGCCGTTGCGGTCCTCGAACGTGTACATCTCCTTCTCGACGATGTCGGTGACCTCGCCGATGGAGCGCCGGAAGAGCTCGGTGAACTCGAGGAGCGGCAGGCGGATTTCGGCGTAGCCGTAGCTCTCCACCACGCCCCTGACCACTTCTTCGACGTGCCGCCAGACGCGGGTCTCGTCCGGCAGCAGGTCGTTCATGCCCTTGACCGCCTGCGCCCGGATCACGGCCGCTCGCCTCCCGCGATCGTGAGCCGGGCGGTCTCACCGCGGAGCGCGCCGGCCGGTATGGCATAGGCCTGTCCGTCCACCGTCAGGCTCGCGTTGCCCGAGCGGCCGAGCAGCACGTGCAGGGGCGCCTTGCCGGTCACCGAGACCGTCTCGCCGCCGCGGCCCAGCCCGAAATACAGGCGATCCCCCGCGGCGTCGGAGACCTCCGTCCAGCAATCGCCCGTGAAACTCACCTGGAGGCTCACCTGCCCTTCCGGTGGCAGTGCGCTTTTCGGGGCCGCGAGCACCGGCTCGGGCGGCCGCCCGGCGGTTTCCCCGGCGGCCTCCGCCGCGCTGCCGGCCGCTCCGTCCGCCGCTTCGAGCGGCGCGGCCGGCAGGCCGGCCGGAGCGGCGGACCCGCCCGGGTTGGCGCCCTCGTGCGTCCCGCTCGCGACCTCGCCGGCAGGGGCCGGCGCACCTGCCTGCGGAGCCTGCGTGCCGGGCGGCGGCGCGGCCGTCTGCGGAGCTTGCGTGCCGGGCGGCGGCGCGGTGGCGAACGGCGCGGGCTCTGCCGGCTCGCTGCCGCCCAGAAGCCCGCCGAGATCGCCGGAGCGCCAGACCCAGAGTGCCCCCGCGAGCACGGCGAGCACGAGCAGGCCGATGAGCAGCGCGCCCGCCGGAAACTCCCGCGGCGGCGGCCGGCGGTGGCCCACGACGGGCAGGCCGTCGTCGTCGCTTTCGAACCGGCGGTAGTCGGCCAGCACCGTCTCGGCGGACAGCCCGACGACTTCCGCGTACTTGCGCAGGTAGCCCTTGACGAACACCGCGCCGCCGAGCTCTTCGAAGCGGTTCTGCTCCAGTGCGGTGACCTTCGGCGCATCGAGGTGCAGCTCGTTCGCGACGTCCTGCAGGGAGATGTTGCGCTCCCGGCGCGCCGCGGCCAGCCGGCGCCCGGCCAGCGGCTCGTCCCGCCTGCTCTCGGCGGCGGCGTTGGTGGACTCCTCGCTCATGCCTCCGTCAGCTCGAGTGCAGCACCTGGCGCGCCTGGATCGAATTCGGGAACTCGCGCAGCAGCTGATTCTCGTAATCGGTGCGCGCGCGATCGTCGCCGAGCGACCTTTCGATCTGCACTGCGAGGTAAAGCACCTCCGGCGTGGCCCGGTTCGTGGCGAGATAGCGCTGCAGGAAGGCGCGCGCCTGCAGGAACTCCTCCTTCCTGTACATGAGAATGGACGTCTGTATCAGCGCCTCGCCATAGGTCGGGCTCTCGGCGAGCGCCTGCCGCAGGTAATGCTCCGCACGCTCGAGATCGCCCGCATTCGCCATGCACACCCCCGCGTTCGTCAGCGTCACCTCCGCGTCGTCGTTCTCGGGGGAAGCCGCGGCGCGCTCGAACTGCGAGCGCGCATCGTCGTACCGCTTCTCTCCGCACAGCCACACTGCGTAGGCGTTGCGTACGACGTGATCGCCCGGCGCCGCACGCACCGCTTTCTGATGGTGCTCGGCCGCGAGACGGCTGTTGTCCAGCTGCTCGTAGGTGAGAGCCAGCACCGAATGGGCGATCGCGAGTCCCGGATCGAGCTTGACGGCGCGCTCGAGCCGATCGCGGGCCAGCTTGTAATTGCCATTCTTGTAGTAACGCGCACCGAGCTGGTAATACTGCTGCGCCGCCGCCTTGTCGTCGCCTTCCGGCGGCACGTTGCTGGTCGTCGACACGCACGCTGCCAGCCACAGGCCCGCAATGCAGGCCACCACAACCTTGCCGGGGATAGTCTTCACGCTGTCGCCACCTTCGAGTTCTTCTCGCTCAAGCGGGTGCGGATCCGGTCGCTTACTTTACCAGCCAACTGGCCGCAGGCCGCATCGATGTCGTCGCCGCGGGTCCGGCGCACGGTAGCGACCAGGCCGCGTTGCCGAAGCCGGTTCTGGAATGCCTCGATCGTCGCCGGGCCGGAGCGGCGGAAAGCCGTGCCCGGGAAGGGATTGAACGGGATCAGGTTGACTTTCGCCGGGCGATCGCGGAGCAGGCCGGCGAGCCGGTCCGCGTGCGCCACGGAATCGTTCACCTGGTCGAGCATCACGTACTCGAAAGTGATGAAGCGCCCGGCGTGGCGCGAGGCGTAGCGCCAGCAGGCATCCAGCAGCTCGGCGATGGGGTGCACGCGGTTGATGGGCACGAGGCGGCTGCGCAGCTCGTCCTCCGGCGCGTGCAGCGACACGGCGAGGGAGACGTTGCATTCCTCGCCCAGGCGCTCGATCTGCGGCACGAGGCCGGAAGTGCTCACCGTCACCCGCCGGCGCGAGAGCCCATAGGCACGGTCGCTGACCAACAGCTCGAGTGCGGGCACGACATGGCGGTAATTCGCAAGCGGCTCGCCCATGCCCATGAACACGACGTTGCTCACCGCCGGCTCGCCGCCGGGGCGGCGCGGCAGGCGGCGATTCGCGTGGCAGACCTGGCCGATGATCTCCGCCGTCGTGAGATTGCGGTTGAACCCCTGGGCGCCGGTCGCGCAGAACGCGCAATCGAGCACGCAGCCGACCTGCGAGGAAATGCACAGCGTGCCGCGATCCGGCTCGGGAATGAACACGGCCTCGACGAGCTGGCCGCCGCCGGCGCCGAACAGCCATTTCACCGTGCCGTCCGCGGAACGGCGCTCGCTGATCGCCGGCGGCAGGCGCACCTCGGCGAGCAGGGCAAGGCGCGAACGCAACGCGAGCGAGAGGTCGGTCATGTCCTCGAAGCGGTCCACGCCGCGCCGGTGGATCCAGGCGAGCACCTGGCGCGCGCGGAACGGCTTCTCGCCGAGATCCGTGAAGAACGCCGCGAGACGGCTCTCGCTCAATCCCAGCAGGTTCGTCGTGTTGCCGTCTGTGTGCATCGGTCGTATCGGCCAGTGATCTTCCGCGCGGGCCGGCGCCTGCGGTCAGCCGTCGACCGGTGCCGCGCGCCGCTCAGCCTTTTCTCGGGCAGATGCCGCCTTCGCCGAAGAAGAACGCGATCTCGCGCGCCGCCGTGTCGGCCGCATCGGAGCCGTGCACGACGTTGCGCTCGATGCTCTCGGCGAAATCGGCGCGAATGGTACCCGGGGCCGCGTCCGCGGGGTTCGTCGCCCCCATGATCTCACGGTTGCGGCGGATGGCGTCCTCGCCCTCCAGCACCTGGATCATGACGGGCCCGGAGGTCATGTACGCGACCAGGTCCCGGTAGAACGGCCGTTCGCGATGCACCTCGTAGAAGGCCTCCGCCTCGGCGGTGGAAAGCTGCGCCATGCGAGCCGCCACGATCCGCAGGCCCGCCTTCTCGAAGCGGCCGAGAATCTCGCCGATCAGGTTCTTTTCGACGCCGTCCGGCTTGATGATCGAGAGCGTCTGCTCCACTGCCATGCCCTGGTTTCCTTCGTCCGTGAGTGGTGGATCGCGGCCGGCCCGAACGACGACCGCGGGTAAACGGGCGATTTTAGTGTCCCGCCCCGGAAATGACTAGGAAAACGGCCGGGTGCGACCCGCGCGGGAAGCGGCGCCTCCCCCGGACGGCAGCTCCGGGGCACGCTCAAACGCTGAAGCTTTCCCCGCAGCCGCACTCCCCCGTCACGTTGGGATTGCGGAAGCGAAAGGCCTCGTTCAGCCCCTGCTTGACGAAATCGACCTCGGTGCCGTCGATCAGCTCGAGACTTTTCGCGTCGACGACCACCTTGACGCCGCGATCCTCGAAGACCACGTCGCCCGCCTCGATCTCGTCGGCGTAGTTGACGACGTACGCAAAACCGTTGCAGCCGGTCTTGCGGACGCCCACGCGGAGGCCCAGCCCCTTGCCGCGCGCGCCGAGAAAGCTCGCGACCCTTTCCGCCGCCGCCTCGGTCAATTTAATCGCCATATTCTCGTGTCCTGTCCTTCTTGGTCAGGTGCGGACCGGTTTCGTTCCCCGCGAGCCGTCCTGCGAGCGTCCGCAGCGCGTCCTCGAGAAGCAGGATGCGGCCCGTCTTCTCGACCGGAACCGCGAGCCCCGCGAGCAGCGGCGGCACCGCGAACGACGCGAGCGCGGCCACCGGCCGGCCTTCACACTCTTCACATGCGGTCTCGGCCGCTGCGATCAAGTGTGGGCAGCCGAAGGCGCGGAACGCAAGCTTCTGCACGATGCCGCGCTCCGCGGCGGCGGCCAGCCGCACCGAGAAACCGCGCCCGTCGCCCGCGTCGGCCACGGCGGCGACAGCATAGCCCGGCGGCAGGTCGCCCGCATGGGCGGGATTCGCAAAAAGCCGGCGCACCACTGCGGCGTAGGGGTCGCTCATCGGGCCGCCCCGGCGGCCGCCGGCATGATGCCCCGCAGGTGCGAGACGGCCGCCGCGTAGCGGGCGATCGCGTCATCGACCTCGGCCTCGGTCGTGTCGTGGCCGAAGCTGAAACGGATCGCGCTCTGCGCCAGGGCATCGCTGCGGCCGAGCGCGCGCAGCACGTACGAGGGCTCGCCGGTTTCCGAATTGCAGGCCGAGCCGCTCGCGACGCACAAGGGCTCGAGCGCGAGCCGCAGGCTCTCGCCTTCGATGCCATCGACGCTGACGTTGAGGATGCCCGGGAAGGTGTTTTCGGGACCGCCGTTCCGCAGCACACCGGGGAGGGCCGCGAGGCCCTGCCACAGCCGCTCGCGCAGCGTGTGGAAGCGCGCGAGCTGCGCGGGCAGACGCTCCCGCGCCAGCCCGGCGGCGACGCCCATGCCGACGACCTGGTGCACCGGGACCGTCCCGGGGCGCAGCCCCCGCTCCTGGCCGCCGCCGTAAAGCAGCGGCGCGAGATGCACCTCGCGGCGCGGCGCGACGTACAGCGCGCCCACACCCTGCGGGCCGTGGAACTTGTGTGCGGTCATGGAAAGGAGATCGACGGGAAGCGTCGCGAGGTCGAGCGGCAGCTTGCCGACGGACTGCGCGGCGTCGCAGTGATACAGCACGTTGTGCCGGCGGCAGAGCTCGCCGATGGCGGCGATGTCCTGGATCACGCCGGTTTCGTTGTTCACGTGCATGACGGAGACGAGCTGCGTGTCGTCGCGCAGCGCGCTCTCGAGGGCCGCGAGGTCGAGCCGGCCGTCGGCGCGCGGCGCGAGCCAGCTCACCGTGAAACCCTCGCGCTCCAGCGCCGCGAACGCGTCGACCACCGCCTTGTGCTCGGTGCGCATGGTCACGAGATGCCGGCCGCGGTGCGCGCGCAGGCGGGCGGCGCCGAGGATCGCGAGATTGTCGGACTCGGTCGCGCCGGAGGTCCACACGAGGTTTTTCGGCGCCGTGCCGAGCAGTTCCGCCAGCTGCTCTCTCGCGGTCTCGACGCGCACCCGGGCGGCGCGCCCGGCGACGTGCACGGACGACGGGTTGGCGAAGCCCCCGGTGTCGGCGAGGCATTCGCGCATGGCCTCGATCACGGCAGGATCCGGGGGCGTGGTCGCCGCGTGGTCGAGGTAAACGGGCTTGTGTTCCGCGAGCAGGGTCATCCGGTTTTCCGGTCTTTCGCGGGCGCGGCGCCGGGCTCCACCGATGCCAGGATGCCGCGCAGGATATTGACTTCGTTCTCGTCCGGCAGCGCGCGCGCGAACAGCCGGCGCAGGCGGCGCATCAGGAAGCGCGGGTTTTCGGGATCCAGGAAACCGCTCGCGGTCAGCACCCGCTCGAGGTGTGCGTAGAAGCGCTCGAGGTCGCCGCTGCTCGCGAGCGGAACGTCGCGCGGCTCGGCCGGCGGCGTTGCGCCGTGCGCGAGCCTGAGCTCGTAGCAGACGATCTGCACCGCCATCGCGAGATTGAGCGAGCTGAAGCCCGGGTCGGTCGGAATGGTGAGCAGCGCGTGGCAGCGGTCGAGATCCTCGTTGGTGAGGCCCGACTTTTCCGGCCCGAACACGACCGCGGCCGGGCCTTCCCTGCTCTCCTGCACGAGCCGCGCCGCGCATTCGCGCGGCGCGAGCGTCGGCCAGCCGATGGTGCGCGCACGCGCGCTGGCACCGGCGACGTAGCGGCAGTCGGCCAGCACCTCGCCGAGCTCTTCGGCGACGCGCGCGGATTGGAGCAGGTCCTCGGCGCCGGAGGCGCGCGCAGTCGCGTCTTCGTGCGGGAAATGCCGCGGGCGCACCAGCGCAAGATCCGCGAGCCCCATGTTCTTCATCGCCCGCGCCACCGCCCCGATATTGCCGGGGTGCGTGGTGCCGACGAGCACGATCCGGATGGTCATTTGCCTGCTTTCCTGGTCATGACTGCACAGGCGCATCCTGCACTTGTGCAGTGTCGCAAAGGCAAAGCCCGGCTTCGCCTTTGCTCCCGCGCTGTCAGTCGCTTACGCGACTGGCGCGGCGGGGCATCCCTGCCCCGCCGGGTAGTCGTCTGGTATTCTACCGCCCCCGCAGGAGCCGGCTCCCCCGCCGGCGCCGTCCACCGCAGGAAAACGCAATGCATCCTTTGCTGAACGTCGCCGTGATGGCCGCCCACCGCGGCGGTGACACGCTCATCCGCAGCCTGAACCAGCTCGACCGCATCAAGGTGGAGGTCA
>CAZBGV010000038.1:24411-26176 GCA_964491485.1 uncultured Woeseiaceae bacterium
GGTGACACGCTCATCCGCAGCCTGAACCAGCTCGACCGCATCAAGGTGGAGGTCAAGGGGCGCAACGATTACGTGAGCGAGGTGGATCGTGCGGCGGAGCGGGCGGTCATCGCGACCATTCACAAGCACTATCCGGAGCACGCGATCCTGGCGGAGGAAAGCGGCGCACAGGGCGAATCGGAGTACGAGTGGGTGATCGACCCGCTCGACGGCACGACCAATTACCTGCACGGCTTTCCGATCTTCGCGGTGTCCGTGGCGGTGCTGCACAAGGGCGCCATGGAGCATGCCGCGGTGCACGACCCGATGCGCCAGGAAACGTTCACCGCATCGCGCGGCGGCGGCGCGCAGCTCAACGGCCACAAGATCCGCGTGAGCGGCACGAGCTCGCTCGAGCGCGCGCTGATCGGCACCGGCTTTCCGTTCCGCCACGCCGAGCGCACCTTCGAGCCCTATTTCGCGATGCTCAGGAAGGCCATCGCCAACACGTCCGGCGTGCGCCGCCCCGGCGCCGCGGCAATCGACCTCTGCTACGTCGCAGCGGGCCGGCTCGATGCGTTCTGGGAGCTCGGCCTCTCGAAGTGGGACATGGCCGGCGGCGCGCTCGTGATCCGCGAGGCCGGCGGCATCGTCACCGCGCTGGACGGCGGCGACGGTTTCCTCGAGACGGGGCACATCCTCGCGGGGACACCGAAGATCCACGCCGCCCTCTCCCGCCTGTTCGCCCCCGAAATCGAAGCCCTGTTCGCCGCCGCCTGACCCGCGCCCGCCTGCCGGACTGCATCGCCGTAAGGCCAGGGGCTATTGTCCGCCGGAGCCGGCATCGCTACGCTCGCGAGGCCGTGCTCGCGCACATTTCGGGGGATCGGGCCGTGGACGCAGCGACGGATCGGACCGGCGGGCATGCCGGACCACTCGCCTGGCTGGCGGAATGCCTTGCCGTCGGCGCGAACGACCCGGCCGCGCGCGGCATGGGCATCGGCCGCGTGCTGCTGGCGCTGGCAATGATCGGGCTCGGCCTGCGCGGGCTGGCCTTCGGTGACTTCGCCGGCGTGTGGCAGCGCATTCCGATCGCGGAACTGCCGGCGCACGATTTCTTCGTGTACCTGGCGGCGGCGGTCGAGATCGCGAGCGGCATCGGCATCCTGGTTGCACGCGTCGCGAAAGCCTCCGCCGCGGCGATGTCGGTGTTCGCGCTTTGCTGGATGGTGCTGCTGAAGTTTCCCGCCATCGTTAGTGCACCGGGCATCGAAGCCGTCTGGCTGGGTGCGGGCGAGATCGCGGTGATAGTGGCCGGCGCGTGGATCGTGTTTGCCTCGCTGGCGAGGCCGGACGGGCGCTTCTTTTCGGGCCGCAACGGTGTGCGCAACGCACGGCTCATGTTCGTGCTGGCGTTGCCCGCGATTGGCCTGTCACATTTCTTCTATCCGGCGGAAACGGCCGGCTTCGTGCCCGCCTGGCTGCCGTGGCGTGCGGGGTGGGGATACCTGACCGGTGCCGGCGACCTCGCCGCGGCAGCCGGCATCCTGCTCGCGGTGTGGCCGCGGCTGGCTGCCACGATGGCAGCGGCGATGCTGTGGGTGATCACGGCGCTCGTGTGGGTGCCGCCGCTCACGACGCAGCTGCACGACACGGATGCGTGGTCGGCCTTCCTGATGTCGAGCATCATTGCCGCCGGTGCGTCGGTGGTGGCGGATTCGTATCGCGGCACGGCCTGGTCGACCCTCGGGCCCGTACGCCATGCTCCTGCGCACGGCGCATCGCT
>CAZBGV010000038.1:26276-27890 GCA_964491485.1 uncultured Woeseiaceae bacterium
GCGGGCTCCTACGGGAGGTCGTCGATGAGCTTGTCTTTCTGCGGCGGCGCGAGGTCCTGCGCCGTGATGCCGAGGTACAGCGCGGCGGCGCTCGCGACGTAGATCGAGGAGTACGTGCCGACGAGCACGCCGATGATCAGGGCGAGCGAGAACGGCTTCAGTGTCTCGCCCGCGATGAAGTAGAGCGCAACCAGCACGATCAGCGTCGTGAGGCCTGTCATGATGGTCCTGGACAGCGTGTCGTTCACGGACTGGTTCAGCACCTGCTCCGGCGTCCGGCCGCGCAACAGGGAAAAATTCTCGCGCACGCGGTCGAAGACGACCACGGTATCGTTCAGCGAGTAGCCGAGCACGGCCAGCAACGCGGCGAGCACGGTCAGGTCGAACGGCCAGCCGAAGATCGAGAACAACCCGACGACCACGATGATGTCGTGAGCGGTGGCCACGACGGCACCGATCGCGAACTTCCACTGGAACCGGAACATGACGTAGATGAAGATCATCAGCAGCGCGTAGATCATCGCCGTCGCGCCTTTCTCGCGCAGGTCGGCCCCGACCTGCGGGCCGACGAACTCGATGCGCCGGATCTGCGCGTCCGGATCGTGCGCAGACAGGGTCTCGTCCAGACGATCGCGGATGCTGTTGGGGTTGGCCTCGGGCTGCGGCGGCAGCCGCAGCAGGACGTCGGTGTCCGCGCCGAAGCGCTGTACCTGGGCGTCCTCGAATCCCGCTTCGTCGAGCGTCGCGCGGATGCCATCGATGTCCGCCGCCTGCGGATAGCCGACCTCGAGCAGCACGCCGCCCGTGAAATCGAGCCCGAAGTCCAGGCCACGCGTGGCGAGCGAGAGCACGGAGAAGCCGATCGCGACAGAGACGATCGCGATGGAAACCCGCCTCGGCGTCGTGCCGAGGAAGTTGATGCGGGTCTTTTCCTTGATCCACCTCATGGCGTCACACCGGCACCGTGGCGACCTTGCGCCCGCCGTAGACGAGGTTCACTACCGCGCGCGTGCCGATGATGGCCGTGTACATCGAGGTGACGATGCCGAGCGAGAGCGTAACCGCGAAGCCTTTGATTGGACCCGTGCCGAACGCGAACAGGACGATGCCCGCGATCAGCGTCGTGATGTTCGCGTCGGCGATCGACGAGAACGCCTTGTCATAGCCCAGGCTGATGGCGCGCTGCGGCGATGCGCCTGCCGCGATCTCCTCGCGTATTCGCTCGAAGATGAGCACGTTCGCGTCGACCGCCATGCCGAGGGTCAGCACGATGCCGGCAATGCCGGGCAACGTGAGGGAAGCCTGGATCAGCGACATCGAGGCGACCACAAACACGAGGTTCATGAACAGGGCGAGATCCGCGATCAGGCCGAACCACTTGTAGTACACGACCATGAAGAGGACGACGGCAAGGAAACCGACCACCGTCGCGCGATAGCCGCGATCGATGTTGTCCTGTCCCAGGCTCGGGCCGATCGTACGCTCCTCGACCTTGTACACCGGCGCGGCCAGCGCACCGGCGCGCAGCAGGAGCGCGAGGTCGCGCGCTTCCGCCGCATTCAGGCCGGTGATCTGGAACTGGTTCTTGAAGATGCCGTTGATCGTCGCGGTGTT